>CAZLSD010000019.1:0-4566 GCA_964561775.1 uncultured Desulfarculus sp.
GTCATGTGGCGTGCTCCAGGTTTGGGTCAAGCGCCCAAGAGCGGGCGCTTCGCAGGGCGGTTCGCAGCTGTCGCTCGGCCTTGGTTTGGCGGCCGCCCAGCCAATCCCGGGTGATGCCGACCTTGAGGCCCAGGCACTGCCCCTCCCCCAGGGCCAGGCGGGCCAGGGCATAAGCCAGGTCGCCGCCGCAGGCCTGAAGCCAGGGTGAGGGCGGGGCCAGGGCGGCAAATTTTTTTTCCAATTCCATGAGGCGATCGTCGCCTATGGGTACTTTGTCCCCATCCAACTGGCGGACCTGGCCGCAATACCCCGGACCGGGCGCCAGAACCTCGGCTGGCAGGCTCACGCCCAGCCCGGACCAGGCCTGGGCCACGCCTTCCTGGGCGGCCAGGGCCGCCTGCCTGCGGGAGGCGTAAAGGGATGCCGACCATAACCCATAGGCCCGGCAGCCGAAAAAACGCCGCTCATAGATGGCGCAGGACTGGGGCAAGGACCAAGGGCAGCGGTTGCGGCGCAGGGCGTTGGTGAGGAAGTGTTCCAGCAGGCGGGCGGCCTCTTGAGCGCGCCGTTCGGGGGGCTGCTCCAGAAACCAGGCAAACCAGGCAATAATTTCAACCGGTTGCCCCGGCGGCAGCAGCGAGCAGCAGTGCCCTTGCCGTGCGCAACTGGTGGCCGGCAGTTCCTGGTGGAGCCGCGATATTTGCAGGGCGATGCTGGAGCGTTGGAACCACCCCAGGGCTGAAGCCAGTTCCGGCATCAGCCCCGAGGCCATGATCGGATGGCCCTCGGGCCCCTTGAGAGGGTGCCCGTGGCGATTAGGCTATTGTCGCAGTAAGTTAGGCCTTGCTTTCCGCAGGAGCCGACTTGGGGGCGTAGGAGGCCATCAGGGCGTCCCAGTCCATCTGGCGAACCATGACCTGGCCGCAGGTGTCGCAAAGCACGGTATGGTCGTCGATGCCCGTGATGCGGACTTCCTTGGCTTGGCAATTGGTGCAGGTGTACTCGTAAGCTGGCATGTCGCAACTCCCTGGCTGACGGGTAGTGCCGGCGGCGGCGTATGTTGCCCACATACCAAAGCAACAAGCATACCAGGTGAAGGCCAGGGTGGGTTGGTTGGGTTAAGTACCAGTAATAACAACTAAAAAATAGCATAAAACCCTGATGCCCCCAGGGGAATATATTCACAACACCACATGGTTGGGCAAAGCGCGGAGAGATGCCCCACTGCCTAGGGGAATATCGCCCCATTATGTATTTGGTAACAAGCGCCGCGCCCAGCAGGACTAGTTTCCCTGGGGCAGGCTGATCCGGCGCGAGGCCAGCTCCTGGAGCATTTGCCGGTGGGTGAGGTCGTGACAGACCGGGGTGATGGTCACATAACCGGCGCGCAGGGCTGGATAATCGGTGTCCAGGTCCCCCTCCTTGCCCATGGTCTCGCCGGCCTGCCAAAAATAGGTGTGGCCGCGCGGGTCGCTGCGGCGCAGGAAGCGCTCCACCAGGCGGGCGTTGGACTGGCGGGTGAAGCGCACGCCCTTGATGCGCTCGGCGGGCAAGGCCGGCACGTTGACGTTGAGGCATATCTCCGGGGGCACGCCCAGGCTGGCGTGCAGGGTCAGCAGATGGGCGGCGAAGCTGGCCGCATAGCTGAAGTCGGCGTCCTGGTGGGTGCCCAGGGACACGGCCAGCGCGGGCAGGCCCAGGATGGCGGCCTCGCTGGCCGCCGATACCGTGCCCGAGTAGAGCACGTTGACCCCCACGTTGGCCCCCAGGTTGATGCCGCTCACCACCAACTCGGGGGGTTGGTCCATCAACTCGCTCAGGGCCAGCTTGACGCAGTCGGCCGGCGTGCCGGTGATGGCCCAGCCGTCAAAGCCGGTGCGCGGCCCCAGCTTGCGCACCCGGATGGGGTTGGCCAGGGTGATGGCGTGTCCCACCGCCGATTGCTCGGTCTCCGGGGCCACCACCACCACGTCGTGCTGCTCGGCCAGGGCCTGGTGCAGGGCGGCCAAACCGGGTGCGTAGACGCCGTCATCGTTGGTGAGCAAGAGCCGCATGGTTTGAAGTGTACTGGCGCGCCGGGGGGCTGTCAAACCAGGGGCCACGGCGGGCGGCGTTGACAATTTCCCCTGCTCTGCTTAACTTTAGCCCGACCGACCATGAATTGACCGCAAAGGATTTATCGCCATGAACCAGATGAAGACCGCCCTCCTGCTGGGCCTGCTCACCGGCCTTATCATGCTCCTTGGCGGGCTGATGGGCGGCCGCCAGGGCATGATCATCGCCTTCGTCATGGCCGCGGCCATGAACTTCGCCTCCTACTGGTGGTCCGACAAGATCGTGCTAAGCCTCTACCGCGCCCAGCCCCTGGCCGAGGCCAGTTCGCCCAACCTCTTCGCCGTGGTGCGCGAGCTGTGCCAGCGCGGCGGCTTGCCCATGCCCCGCCTCTACGTCATCGAGGACGAGACCCCCAACGCCTTCGCCACCGGCCGCGACCCCGAGCACGCCGTGGTGGCGGTGACCAGCGGCATACTGCGCATCCTTAGCCCCCGCGAGCTGCGCGGGGTCATCGCCCACGAGCTGGCCCACGTGAAAGACCGCGACATCCTCATCAGCTCGGTGGCGGCCACCCTGGCCGGGGCGGTCATGTTCATGGCCAACATGGCCCGCTGGGGAGCCATCTTCGGCGGCGGCCACCGCGACGACGAGGAGGGCGGCGGCGGCGTCATGGGCGTGGTGGGCATGGTGCTGATGAGCATCCTGGCCCCCATCGCGGCCATGCTCATCCAGATGGCCGTCTCCCGCGGCCGCGAGTACCTGGCCGACCACGAGGGCGGGCTCATGAGCGGCGACCCCCTGGCCCTGGCCGCGGCCTTGAACAAGCTGGAGCAGGCCAACCAGGCCCAGCCCATGGCCGACGCCCCGGCCCAGACCGCCCACATGTTCATAGTGAACCCCCTGAGCGGGGCCAGCCTGGCCAGCCTCTTCAGCACCCATCCGCCCATTCCCGAGCGCATCGCCCGCTTGCAGGAGCTGGCCCGCCAGCAAGGGCAATCCGGCCAAGCCTCGGCCGGGCCGGCGGTCTTTTCCCCGCCGCCGTCCCAGCCGCCCAGCCAGGGCGGGCGGGTTGACTGGTCCTAGGGCCGGTGGGCAAGCCGCTTCGCTACTTCCTGCTCCTGGCCTGCCTGTTGTTCTTGGCTGTCACGCCGGCCCAGGCAGACCGCGCCACCCGCACCACCCAGGTGGTCAAGGCCGTGCAGACCACCGCCCCGGCCGTGGTCAACATCTCCACCAAGAGCAGGGGTCAGGCCCGGGTCTTCCAAACCGGCGACGAGAACCTGGACCGCATCTTCGAGGAATTCTTCCAGCCCATGCGCCGCGAGCAGTCCAGCCTGGGTAGCGGGGTCATCATCGACGGCCAGCGCGGGCTCATCGCCACCAACCGCCACGTGGTCAGCGCGGCCAGCGAGATACGGGTCCAGTTGGCCGACCAGCGGGTGTTCCCCGCCCAGGTGGTGGGGGCCGACCCGGCCAGCGACCTGGCCCTGTTGCGCATAACCGCCCCGGTGGACCTGCCCCAGGCGCGTCTGGGCGACAGCCAGGACTTGATGATTGGCGAGACGGTCATCGCCATAGGCAACCCCTTCGGGCTCTCCCACACCGTCACCACCGGCGTGGTCAGCGCCCTGGGCCGCCGGGTGCGCGCCGAGCGCAACTCCTCCCTAGACGACGTGATCCAGACCGACGCCAGCATCAACCCCGGCAATTCGGGCGGGCCTTTGGTCAACGCCGACGGCGAGGTGGTGGGCTTGAACACCGCCATCTTCCAGCAAGCCCAGGGCATAGGCTTCGCCATTCCCGTCAACCGGGTGCGCCGGGTGGTGGAAGACCTGCTGCGTCACGGACAGGTGGTGCCGGCCTGGCTGGGGCTCTCGGTGCAGGGCCTGGACGCCCGCCTGGCCCAGCACCTGGGCCTGGCCCAGGGCGCGGGGGTGGTGATCACCGAGGTCTTGCCCGACAGCCCCGCCGCCCAGGCCGGCCTGGCCCGCGGCGAGGTGATCCAGGCCATCAACGGCCGGGCCATCAAGGACGAGGCCGACTACCGCAGCGCCTTGGCCCTGGTCTCGGTGGGCCAGGAGGCAACCCTGCGCACCTGGGCGAGCGGGCGCAGCCAGGAACGCCGCCTGCAAGCCAAGGCCTTCCCCCTGGAGCGCGCCCTGGAGCTGGCCTGGCAGCGCCTGGGTTTCATGGTGGGGGAGATGACCCAGGAGGCCGCCGCCCGCCACCGCGCCCGTCCGGGCTCGGCGGTCATGGTCACCCGGGTGCGCCAGAACTCCCCCGCCGCCCAGGTGGGGCTGCGCCCCGGCGATCTGATCCGCGCCTTGGAAGGCGGAGCCACCCCCAGCCTGCCCGCATTCCAGCAGCAGATGGCCCGCTCCGCCGGAGCCTCCGCCACCACCCTGCAAGTGCAGCGCGGCCAACTCAGCCAAACCGTGACCCTGGGAGAATAAAGGACGATGGCCTGTTAGGCGCAGGGCCTCGATGGGCCTTGGCCGGGAAGAATGAAGA
>CAZLSD010000019.1:4666-26719 GCA_964561775.1 uncultured Desulfarculus sp.
ACGATGGCCTGTTAGGCGCAGGGCCTCGATGGGCCTTGGCCGGGAAGAATGAAGAGGGGCGGGGATAAACCCCGCCCCTACATCAAGAAAAATCTCTTTTCTTCGTAGGGGCGGGGTTTATCCCCGCCCGTCTTTTTTCCGCTGGTTTGCGCCCCGGGTCGGGTGGTGCCCTCTCGCCACGAGCGGGATTGGCTCCCGTTGGGGGGCGATCGCCGGAACCAGCCGGCCGGCGCGGCGCTTGCGGCGGCAAGCGATACGCCACCCTCACCGCCCGTGCAAGCGGCGTGACGGCCGGCCGTCACGTTTGCCGCAGCGATATTTGGATATCTTCTCCCCTCCGCCTCAGCGCCCGTTTTCTCCTCAGCGGTCGGCCATGGCGGCCTGCTGAATCTTGCGCCGCTTTTGCCAGGCCTTGCTCCTCTCGCGCAGGCCCTCCATGTAGGTGTAGAAGACCGGGGTGACGAAGAGGGTGAGCAGCTGGCTGACCAACAGGCCGCCAACCACGGCGATGCCCAGGGGCCGCCGGCCCTCGGCGCCCGCGCCCAGGCCCAGGGCGATGGGCAGGGTGCCCATGAGGGCGGCCATGGTGGTCATCATGATGGGGCGGAAACGCACCAGACAGCCCTGGATGATGGCCTCGCGCGCCTCCTTGCCTTCCTTGCGCTGGGCCTCGATGGCGAAGTCGATCATCATGATGGCGTTTTTCTTCATGATTCCCACCAGCATGATGATGCCCACGAAGGCGTAGATGCTCAGCTCGTAGCCATAGAGGTACAAGGAGATGAGAGCCCCGAAGGCGGCGGTGGGCAGGCCGGAGAGGATGGTCAGGGGGTGGATGAAGCTCTCGTATAGGATGCCCAGGATAAGGTAGATGACCAGGATGGCCATGACCAGGAGCAGGGCCATGCCCCTGAGCGAGCTTTGGAAGGCCTGGGCCACGCCCTCGAAGCCGGTGCTGATGGAGGCGGGCAGGGTGGCCAGGGATAGCTTGGTCACTTCGTTGACCGCCTCGCCCAGGGCCACCCCGGCGCGCAGGTTGAAGGAGATGGTCACCGAGGGCAGCTGGCCCGAGTGGTTGACCAGCATGGGACCCATGGTCAGTTCTGGCCTGGTCACCGCCTCCAGGGGCGCCAACTGGCCATTGCCCGCCCGCACATAGAGCTGCGCGAGCACGTTGGGGTCGGCCTGCTGCTCGGGCGTCAGCTCCAGGATGACCTGGTACTGGTTGGTGGGGGTGTAGATGGTGGATATCTGGCGCGAGCCGTAGGCGTAGTAGAGGGTGTTCTCGATGGCCTGGGCGCTCACCCCCAGGGTGGAGGCCTTGTCGCGGTCGATGACCAGGTTGACTTGGGGGCTCTTGAGCTGGAGGTCGGAGTTTACGTCCACCACCATGGGAAGTTGGCGGATCTTTTCTTCCATGATGGGGGCGTAGCGATAGAGCTCGTCGGTGTTGGGGCTCTGCATGGTGAACTGAAACAGCGCCTTGCTGATGGTGCCGCCCAGGCGGATGACCGGCGGGTTTTGCAGGTACACGTTGATGCCCGGTATCTGGGCCAGTTTGGGGCGCAGGTGGTTGATGATGCCGTCGGCGTCCAGGTCGCGGTCCTTGCGGTCCTTCAAGTGCATGAAGACGCGGCCGGTGTTGGCGGCCAGGTTGACGCCGCTGGGGCCGATGGCGCTCATGAAGTCCTTGACGTAGGGGTCGGCCGAAAGCACGGCGGCCACGGCCCGCTGGTGTTCCAGCATGGAGGCGAAGCTGATGCCCTGGCTGGCCTCGGTGAAGCCGAAGATCTGGCCCTGGTCCTCGTTGGGGATGAAGCCCTTGGGCATGCTGACGAAGAGATAGGCCGTGCCGGCGGTCATGGCCAAGAGCACCAGCATGATCAGCGCCCTCCTACCCATCACCCAGTGCAGGGCCGCCTCATAGGCCTTGAGCAGGCCGGTGAAGACGCCCTCCGAGGCCTGGAAGAAGCGGCTCTGCTTCTGTTCGTCATGGGCGCGCAGGAAACGGCTGCAAAGCATGGGTGTCAGCGTCAAAGAGACCGCGCCGGAGACCAGGATGGCCAGGCTGATGGTGACGGCGAACTCGTGCAGGAGCCGGCCCAGGATGCCGCCCATGAAGAGCACCGGGATGAAGACGGCCACCAGGGAGATGGTCATGGAGACCAGGGTGAAGCCGATCTCGCGCGCTCCGCTCAGGGCAGCCTCCCATACGCTCTCGCCCTCCTCCACGTGGCGCACGATGTTTTCCAGCATGACGATGGCGTCGTCCACCACGAAGCCCACCGAGAGGGTGAGAGCCATGAGCGAGAGGTTGTCCAGGCTGAAGCCCATGAGCTGCATGCCGGCGAAGGTGCCCACGATGGAGCAGGGCAGGGCCAGGGAGGTGATGAGGGTGGCCGAGAGCTTGCGCAAGAAGAGGAAGACCACCAGCACCACCAGCACCACGGAGAGCATCAAGGTGAACTTGACGTCTTCCACCGAATCGCGGATGGAGACCGAGCGGTCGTAGAGGGTGTTGAAGCTTAAGCCCGCGGGCAGTTGGTCCTGCAAGGTGGCCAGGATGGCCTTGATGTTGTCCACCACCTCTATGGTGTTGGTGCCGGGCTGGCGCTGGATGGCCAGCACCAGGGCGCGTTCATCGTTGTACCAGGAGGCCACCTTGTCCTGTTCCACGCCGTCCACCACCTGGCCCAGGTCGCCCAGGCGCACGGGATTGCCGCCCCGATAGGCCACGATGATCGAGCGGTAGGCCTTGGCCTCGTTGAGCTGGCCGGTGGTGTCCACGGTGAAGGCCTGGTGGGGGCCTTGCAGGGTGCCGCTGGGCAGGTTGGTGTTGGCCCCTGCCACGGCGGCGGCCACCTCGTCCAGGCCGATGCCCCGGCTGGCCAGGGCGCTGGGGTCCATCTGCACGCGCACGGCGGATTTCTGCGGGCCGTAAATGAGCACCTGGGCCACGCCGCTGACCATGGAGATGCGCTGGGCGATGTAGGTGTCGGCGTATTCGTGCACCGTGGACAGGGGCAGGAGCTGGGAGCTGAGCGCCAGGTAGAGGATGGGGGTGTCGGCCGGGTTGACCTTGCGCAGCACCGGGGGGTTGGGCAGGGTGGAGGGCAGGCGCGAGGCGGCGGTGGAGATGGCCGCTTGCACGTCTTGGGCCGCGGCGTCCAGGCTGCGCTCCAGGTTGAATTGCAAAGTGATGCGGGTGTTGCCCAGGGCGTTGCTGGAGCTCATGGAGTCCAGGCCGGCGATGGTGGAGAACTCCCGCTCCAGGGGTGTGGCCACCGAGGAGGCCATGGTCTCGGGGCTGGCCCCGGGCAGGGAGGCCGTGACCTGAATGGTGGGAAAATCCACGTTGGGCAGGTCGCTGACCGGCAGGCCGCGGTAGGCCACCATGCCGAAGATGGTGACCCCCAGCCACACCAGGGTGGTGGCCACCGGCCGGCGTATGAACAGCTCGGAGATGCTCATGGCCGGCCGCCTTGCCCCACCTCGGGCTTGATCTCGACTTTGGCTCCGGGCGTCAGGCGCAGCTGGCCGTCCACCACCACCTGCTCGCCCGGCTCCAGGCCGCTTTGGATGACGGTCAGCCCGTCCAGGCGCGGACCCAGGGCCACCTTGCGCGCCTCCACGGTCTGGTCGGCCTTGACCACGAAGACGTAGTCCCCGATCTGGCCGCTTTGCAGGGCGCGGCTGGGCGCCACCAGGGCCTGGGGCAGGTTGTCCAGGCGCAGGGAGACATTGACGAACTGGGCCGGCCACAGGCCGTGGTCCTGGTTGGCGAAGGCGGCCTTCAGCCGGATGGTGCCGGTGGCCACGTCCACGGCGTTGTCCACGAAGAAGAGTTGGCCGCTCAGAGGCTGGCTGTCCTGCCCGGCCAGACCGGCGCTGACCAGCAGCTTTTCCCGGGCCAGGCGGGCGCGTATCTGGGGCAGGTGGCGTTCCGGCACGTTGAAGGCCGCGTAGGCCGGCTCGATCTGCTGAATGACCACCAGGGACTTGTTGTCATCGTTGGCCTTGACCATGGTGCCCACGTCGGCCAGCAGGCTGCCGGTGGGGCCGCCCAGAGGCGCGTTGATGTAGCAATAGCTGAGCTGGAGCTTGGCGTTGTCCACCGCGGCCTGGCTGGCCTGGAGGCTGGCCTGTTTGCTGTTGGCGTCGGTCTGGTACTGCTCGTGCTGGGAGGAACTGACCACCTTGCGCGCCGCCAGCTCGTTGAAGCGCTTCAAGTCCTGGGCGGCCTGGCGGGCCAGGGTCTGGTCGCGGGCCAGCTTGGCCTGGGCCTCGGCCAGGGCCACCTGGAAGGGCCGGGGGTCCAGGGTGAAGAGCGGGTCGCCCTTCCTTACCAGGTCGCCTTCCTTGAAGTGGACGCTCTGCACCTGGCCGGTGACCCGGCTTTTGAGGGCCACGCTGGAGGAGGCTTCCACCCGGCCGATGGCCTTGATGAGCACCGGCACGTCGCGGCGTTCCACCTGGGCCACCACCACCGGGGCCGGGGGGCGGCCTCGGCCTGCGTCCTTTTTCTCGCCGGAGCAGGCGCTAAGGCCTCCGGCCAGACCCAGGACCAAGAGGGCGATGGTCAAGCCCCGGCAGGGATTCGCTTTGGCTGTTGAGTTGACTTTGGACATGGGGGCGCTTTCCCGGTTGCAAGGCATGAGGCAACGGCCGCCCAGGGCTGGGCGGAGCCAGGATACTCGACAGTGCAGTTTACTCACCTGGGGGGGTGATAGGCAACTGCCTTGCCGGGATAAAAAGGGCTAGGGCCAGATGGCCTTGAAGACCATGTAGAGAGAGAGCAGGCAGAGCAGCCCCACCAGCGCCCAGTTCACCATATTCATGGCCTGGCTGGCCCGCTGCTCGCCCATCACCCGGGTGTCGCGGTTCAGGATCACCATGAAAACCAGTATGACCGGCAGCACCAGGCCGTTGAGCACCTGGGAGAAGTACATGATGCCGATGAGCGGCACGTTGGGCAGCATGACCACGCCCGCGCCCAGGGCGATCATCAGCGAGTAGAGGGTGTAGAACTGGGGGGCCTCCTCGAACTTGCGGTTGACGCTGGATTCCCAGCCAAAGGCCTCGCAGACGGTGTAGGCGCTGGAAAGGGGCAGGATGGAGGCGGCAAACAGCGAGGCGTTCAAGAGGCCAAAGGCGAAGAGATAGGAGGCGTATTGGCCGGCCAGGGGGGCCAGGGCCAGGGCGGCCTGCTGGGCGGTCTCGATCTTGATGCCCTGGAGGTGCAGGGTGGCGGCGCAGACCAGCACGATGAAGAAGGCCACCAGCGAGACGGCGATGGAGCCGGCGATAACGTCCCAGCGCACTATGCGGTAGTCCTTGAAGGAGAGCCCCTTGTCCACCACGGCGGCTTGCAGATAGAACTGCATCCAGGGGGCGATGGTGGTGCCCACCAGGCCCACCACCATTATGACGGCCTCGGAGGAGAGGAACAGGTTGGGCCGGCTTAGTTCCCGGTTGACCTGGCCCCAGTCGGGATCGGCCATGAAGCCGGAGATGATGTAGGACACGTAAAAGACGCAGGCCCAGAGAAAAATTTTCTCCACCGATTTGTAGTCGGCCTTGATGACCAGCATCCAGACCAGTATCGCGGCCAGGGGCACCGAGAAGTATTTGCCCACGCCGAAGATTTCCATGGCCGCCGCCACCCCGGCGAACTCGGCCACGGTGTTGGCCAGGTTGGTGAGCACCAGGCCGATCATGAGATAGAAGGTGACGCCCGCGCCGAAGCGCTCGCGGATGAGGGCGGCCAGGCCCTTGCCCGTCACCACCCCCATGCGGGCGCTCATGTCCTGGACCATGATGAGCACCAGGGTGATGGGGAACATGGTCCAGAGCAGGCTTAGGCCGAATTCGGCCCCGGCCAGGGAATAGGTGGTTATGCCGCCGGCGTCATTGTCGACGTTGGAGGTGATGATGCCCGGCCCCACCACGGCCAGCACCAGGGCCAGGCGGCGCCAAAGGCCCAAGGCCGCGCCGGGGGTGGCGCTTGAGGAGCTGCTGTGGGTCTTGTCGGGCACTTGGTGGGCCTTCTTCCATGTCTAGCGTCCCAAATGGGGGGCCACGGCCTCCAGCAGGGCCTTGAAGCGCACCACCCCGTGCACCCGCCCCTGCTGGTCCACCACCGGGATGGCGCGCAGGCCGTATTTGGCGAACAGTTCTGCCACGTCTTCCTGCTCGTCCTCCAGGTCGGCCGTGACCAGCCGGGTGGTCATCAGCGTGCCCAGGGACGTCTGTGGATCGGCGGCGAGCATCTCGCGCAGGTTGACCACCCCCAAGAGGTGGCCGTCGGAATCTTCCACATAGACATAATAGACCACGTCCAGGTCGGCGCTTTGCTCGCGCAGGGCGCTCAAGGCCTGCTCCACGGTCTGCTGGGGTGGCATGGCCAGGAAGTCGTTGGTCATGAGCCCGCCGGCCGTCTCCTCGTCGTGGTCCAGCAGGCAGCGCACGTGCTCGGCCTGCTCCTTGTCCATGTCCTTCAGGATGCTCTGGGCCTGGGTCTCCTCCAGGCCCTGCAGGATGTCGGCGGCCTCGTCGGGGGACATCTGCTCCAGGATGTCGCTGGCCTCTCCCTCCGGCATGTTGCGGATGAGGGAGACCTGCACCTTGGGGTCGGTTTCCTCCAGGGTGTCGGCGGCCATGTCCACGTCCAGGGCGCGCAGCAGGCGGGCCCGCTCGGGGCCGTCAAGATCCTCCAGGATGTCGGCCAGGTCGGCCGGGTGCAGGCGAGAAAGGCGGGCTTGGCTGAGCTTTAGTTGCAGGATGTCGGCCGAGCCCACCGACTGCACCAGGTGCCAGTTGATCAGGTTGTCGCCCAGTTGGTAGCTGAAGAGCCACTTCAGGAAGGCCTCGGTGAAGGGCCGCAGTCCCACCCGCCTGAGCAGGCCGCGCAGCCCCACGTCCACCTTGGAGAGCAGCAGATCCTTGCCGCGCTGGCGCAGGAGCAGGTCGTTGACCCGCACCACCTTGGCCCCGGCGGTGTCCACGATCTGCTTGTCGAACAGGTGATCCTTGAGCAGCATGAAGCCGGCCTGCCCTTGCAGGGGCCGCATCTCCGCCCCCGCCCCGGGGCTGATCAGCAGGGAGCGCTCGTCCATGCCCTCAACCCTGTCCCAGGCCAGGAAGCAGCGCTCGCGCCGGGGGACGCCCACCACCGCCCCCACGATGGGAGGGTTGTAGAAACGCACGTCGGCCACCAGGTCCAGCACCCGGCCCACGATGGGGCCGTCCGCTTCCCTGACGCGCATCTTGAGCAAATCGCTCAAGAAATACCAGCTCTCCTGGTTGGCCGCCGCTTCCCTCATGGACATATGCCCTCTGGTTTGCCCCGCGCTGCCCGTCCCACCTTGACCCCTGGGGGGCACAAAGTCAACAAGCGGCCTCCCACGCGCCGATTTGCCCTGTCAACCGGTCCTTAACCGGTGCTATTATAGCCTCATAGGTTTCCTTCCGCCTTCCCGTCACGAAAAAGTAATGACAACGCCACGGACGGCGGGAAAGGCTCGCGCATGGAAAATTTCCCGGAAAGCAAAGACCGGCCCGAGGGCGTGTGGCTGCTCTGGAACCAGGCCCTGGCCAGCAAGATGGCCGCCGGAGGAGCGGATCTGCCGGCCCAGGCGGAGCTTCTGGAGCGGGCCGGACAGGAGGCCCGGGAGCGGGGGGACCGCCAGGCCTTGTGGGCGGCCCTCAACGGCTTGAGCAAGGTGCGCCTGGCCTTGCAGCAGGTCGAGCAGGCCAGGCTGCTGGCCACCGAGGCCCTGGGCCTGGCCGAGGAGCTGTTCGGCCCCGACTCGGGCGAGACCGGCACGGTCCTGAGCGACCTGGTTTTCATCGAGGCTTTGCAAGGCCGCCAGAGCCTGGCCTTGGCCCTGGCGGAAAAGCTCCTGCTCATCGCGCTGGGGCAGGCCAGCGAGAGGTTTACTCAGGCTTTTTCCTATAATATTAGCTCGTTGGCCACGTTTCACACCATGCGCGGCGACGAAGAACTGACCGAGCGCATCTTCTGGCGGGTGATAGCCAAGGCCGAGGAATCCCCCGAGGCCGACCCTGATCTGCTCCTCTACGCCTACAAGAACCTGGGGGATTTCTATCACGCCCAGGGGCGGACCGACAAAGAGGGCCTGCTGCGCCAGCGCGCCCTGGACCTGATGGAGAGAGCCGGTTATCCCAGCCAGAGCGCTGGCCGGAGCAGCCAGCGGGGCGGCAGTTCGCTGCACTGACGGAGGCCTTGGGGCAGCCGTGAGGAACCAGCCGTAACCTGGCGACAATACATACAATATCTCTAGTTATCCCTGCCGGTCCCCGGGCCTGGGGCAGGGATTGCTCTTTTCCGGAGTCCGCTTGCCGCGGTTTCCTTGATAATGGTTTCACATGTGAACTTGACGGTTGACACCGCGCCCACCGGTTTTCTATAAATTGAATTCAGATAATGAACGGCATTTACTGGAGGGGCGCCGGCGGCAACCATGGGCGTAACCGAGCGAAAAGCCCGAGAAAAGCAGCAGCGCCGCTTGCAGATCATGGACGCGGCCAAACAGGTTTTCAGCCGGGAAGGCTTCGCGGGAACCACCATGGAGGAGATCGCCCGCCAGGCCGAGCTCAGCCCGGCCACCCTCTACCTCTATTTCAAGAACAAGAACGAACTCTACGCCTCGCTCAACCTGCGCATGCTCCAGTTCCTCTGCCAGCGGGTGGAGAAGGTGGCCCAGGAGGAATCGCCGGACCCGGTGGTCAAGGTGGGCAACCTGGCCCAGGCCATGTACGACGTGTACCGCTTCGATCCCCTCATCCTCATCAACGTGTTCCACATGCAGTCCAGCGAGGCCCTGCGTGGGTTGTCGCCGGATATGGTCAGCGAAATAAACGAGATGTCCACGCGGGCCCTGCGCACCATGGCCACCATCTTCAGCGATGGCATGGAGCGCGGCATCTTCCGCCCCCACCACCCCATCGCCCTGGCCGACCTGGTCTGGGCCATGTTCTCTGGCCTGGTGCTGTGGGAGGAGAGCAAGCGCCTGTTCAACCCGGCCAAGGACCACCTGAAGCCCACCCTGGACCTGGCCCTGGAGCTCTTGGCCCGGGGCCTGTGCGTCCAGCCGCCCCCCTCCCTCCCCGTTCACCCGGAGGTCTGAGACGGTGTCCATCCTGGCCGTGGAGAACCTCTCCCTTTCCTTCGGCGGCCTGGCCGTGCTCTCGGACATCAGCTTCGCCGTGGAGCCGGGGCAGATATTGGCCATCATCGGCCCCAACGGAGCGGGCAAGACCTCCATCCTGAACTGCATCGGCGGGTTCTATCGCCCGCGCGGCGGCCGGATCCACTTTGACGGCCAGGATATCACCCAGGCCCGCCCCGACCGCCGGGCGGCCATGGGCTTGGCCCGCACCTTCCAGAACATCGCCCTGTTTCGGGGCATGACCGTGCTGGACAACATCAAGCTGGGCAGCCACGCCCATCTGCGAACCGGGCTCATGTCGGCCTTGTGGTACTGGGGCGCGGCCCACCGCGAGGAGATGGCCCTGCGCCAGGACCTGGAGGAGTCGGTCATCGACTTCCTGGAGATGGAGCACATCCGCAACCTGCCCGTGGCCTCCTTGGCCTATGGCCTGCAAAAGCGGGTGGAGCTGGCCCGCGCCCTGGCCATGCGCCCCAAGGTGCTGCTCATGGACGAGCCGGTGGCGGGCATGAACGCCGAGGAGACCGAGGACATGGCCCGCTTCATCCTGGACATCAAGGAAGAGCGCGACATGACCATCGTCATGATCGAGCACGACATGAACATGATCATGGACATCAGCGACCAGGTGGTGGTGGTCAACTTCGGCCAGAAGATCGCCGAGGGAGCGCCCCAGGAGGTCCAGAAGCACCCGGAGGTCATCAAGGCTTATCTGGGCGAGAAGCGCGGCTAAGGCATGGATATCTTCCTCCAGCTCATCGTCAGCGGGGTGGCCGCCGGCGGGGTCTACGCCCTCATAGCCCTGGGCTTCGTGCTCATCTACAAGGCCACCCACATCATCAACTTCGCCACCGGCGAGTTCATGATGATCGGGGCCTATCTGTGCTACACCTTCCTGGCGGTGGCCGAGGTGCCGGTCATCCCCACCTTCATCCTGGTCATGGCCTGCGCGGCGGGCCTGGGCTTCTTGGTGGAGCGGCTAATCCTGCGCCACATGCTGGGCCAGCCCATCATCAGCGTCATCATGGTCACCATCGGACTCAGCTCCATCCTGCTGGGCCTGGCCGAGATCATCTGGACCTCCGAGTTCAAGAGCTTCCCGGCGCTCTTCCCCCGCCAGCCCCTCATGCTGGGCCCGGTGGTGCTGCGTTCCACCCTGTTCTATGGTTTTCTCATCGCCATGAGCGCGGTGGCCATCTTCGCCCTCATCTTCAAGTACGCCAAGGCCGGGGTGGCCATGCGGGCCACGGCCGGGGATCAACTGGCCGCTTTTTCCATGGGCATCAACGTCAAGACCATGTTCACCTTCGCCTGGGCCCTGGGCGGGGTGGCCGCGGCCCTGGGCGGGGTGGTCATCGGCAACATAGGCGGCATCTCGCCGGTCTTGGGCGCGGTGGGGCTCAAGATATTCCCGGTGGTCATACTGGGCGGGTTGGACTCCATCGGCGGGGCGGTGCTGGGCGGCTTCATCATCGGCATCCTGGAGAACCTGGCCGGCGGCTATCTGGACCCCTATTTCGGGGGCGGGGTCAAGGAAGTGGCCCCCTTCGTGGCGCTGGTCATCATCCTGCTGATCAAGCCCTATGGGCTCTTCGGCAAGCAAGACATAGAGAGGCTCTAACCCCCATGCGCATCGGCGACTTCAAGGAGACCTACGCCGCCGACCAGGCCGTGTTCAAGACCGGCGCCGTGCGCTTCTGGCTGGGCGCGCTGGGGCTGGCCATGGCCGTCTTCCCCTTCGTGGCCGGCGAGTATCTCATCTACCTGGCCAACATCACCGGGGTGGCGGTGGTGGCGGCGGTGGGGCTCAACGTGCTCACCGGCTTCACCGGCCAGATATCCCTGGGCCACGCCGGCTTCGTGGGGGTGGGGGCCTACACCTCGGCCATCCTGACCGCCAAGCTGGGCTGGCCCTTTTTGGCCACCCTGCCCGCGGCCGGGGTGATGGCCTGCCTGTGCGGCCTGGTGGTGGGCGCGCCCTCCATGCGCATGAAGGGCCTGTATTTGTGCATCGCCACCCTGGCCGCCCAGGTCATCTTGGACTTCACCTTCGTGCACTGGGAGAACATGACCGGCGGCATCCGCGGCATCAACCTGCCCCCGCCCAGTTTTTTCGGGCTCTCCCTGGCCAGCGGGGCGGCCTTCTATTTCGTCATCATGGCCCTGGCCGTCCTGGCCGTCACCGCCTGCCGCAACCTGTTCCGCACCCGGGTGGGGCGGGCCTTCATCGCCATCCGCGACCGCGACATCAGCGCCGAGCTGATGGGCATCGACTTGTTCCGTTACAAGCTCTACGCCTTCGGGGTCAGCTCCTTCCTGGCCGGCATCGCGGGCTGCCTCTTGGCCAACCTGCTCAAGGTGGTCACCCCGGAGCACTTCCCCCTGCACCTGTCCATCCAGTATTTGGCCATGATCATCGTGGGCGGCCTGGGCAGCCTCATAGGCTCCATCTTCGGGGCCATCTTCATGACCCTGGTGCCGGAGATGCTGCGCAGCGCCTTGGGGCTGTTCCAAGGCCTGGACCCCCAGGTGATGCGCTATCTCTTCCCCTTGCAGACCGTGTTTTTCGGCGTGCTCATCGTGGTGTTCCTGGTCTTGGAGCCCCATGGGCTGGCCGAGATGTGGAGACGGGCCAAGGCCTACTTCAGGCTGTGGCCTTTCGAGAATTGACCCGCCGCGGGTGCGGGGCCGCGGACGGATTTGGTCCCGGAAGCAAACTAGGGAGGGAGCGAGCATGAAAGCTAGAAGACTGCTCTTGGCGGCCGTGGTCCTGGGGCTGGCCTTGGCCCTGGCCTGTCCGGTCATGGCCCAGGACAAGATCGTGGTGGGCGCGGGGCAGCCCATCACCGGGCGCTTCGCCTTCGCGGGCAAGCACATCAACGACGGCCTGGCCGACTGCCTGGCTTATGCCAACGAGCGCGGCGGCATCGCGGGCAAGAAGATCGAGTACGTCTTCGAGGACACCGGCTATGACACCAACCGGGCCATCGCCTCCTTCAAGAAACTGATGGCCCAGTTCAAGCCGGTGGTCATGTACGGCGAGAGCACCGGGGTGGGCAAGGCCATGGCGCCGGAGATCAACGGCGCCTACAAGGTGCTCTACGGCTCCACCAGTTTCAGCCAGGAGCTGGCCGACCGGGCCGCCAATCCCTACATGGTGGTGAGCGGCCCCACCTACGCCCAGCAATTCGGCATCCTGCTGAAATACATCGCCGCCAACCCCAAGAAGCCCGGCCAGGCTCCCAAGGTGGCCTTCTTCTACAGCGACACCGAGTTCGGCCGCGACCCCATCCCCTTTGCCCGCGAGTACGCCAAGAAGCTGGGCATCCAGGTGGTGGCCGAGGAAGTGACCGCCGTGGGCGCGGTGGACGTGACCAGCCAGGTGCTGGACTTGAAGCGCAACCAGCCCGACTACTGCATTTTCCAGGGCTACGTGGTGCCGCCCATCCCCGACGTCATCAAGGGCGCCAAGGACTATGGCCTGGACACCACTTTCATGGGCACCTTCTGGGCCATGGACAAGCAGCTCCTGGACAAGCTGGGGCCGGACGCCGAGGGCTACATGGGCGTCAACCCCTATGCCTACTGGTGGGAGACCGAGGTGCCCGAGATCCAGGTCATCCGCGACTTCAACAAGCGCAATCATCCCGAGATAACCGAGCGCCCCAACTCCTACATGCAGGGCTGGTTCACCGGCATGATCTTCGTCAAGGCCATGCAGATGTGCGCCGAGAAGAACCTGCCCATCACCGGCGAGAACCTGAAGAACATGATCCCCCAGATCAAGGACTGGAACCCCAACGGGCTGACCGGCAAGATCACCGTCACCAACACCAACTCCACCAACGTGGGCCGGGTCTACAAGGCTGACGCCAAAAAGGGCGTCTTCCTGCCGGCCTCGGACTGGATTTACCTGGACTAGCTCTCAACCTGGCCCGGGGGCGACCCCGGGCCTTGGCAATCGAGGCGACATGGCCGAGCCTCTGCTTCGAGTCAACAACCTGGAAGTGGTCTACAACCACGTGGTGCTGGTGCTCAAGGGGCTTTCCCTCATGGTGCCTAAGGGCCAGATCGTGGCGCTGTTGGGCAGCAACGGGGCGGGCAAGACCACCACCCTGCGCGCCATCAGCGGCTTTCTGCCCCTGGAGGACGGCGAGATCACCCACGGCGGGGTGGAGTTCATGGGCCAGCCCCTGACCGGCCTGGCCCCCCACCAGATCGTGCGCCAGGGCATCTTCCAGGTCCTGGAGGGCCGGCGGGTCTTCGAGGACCTGACCGTGGAGGAGAACCTGGCCTGCGGGGCCTACACCCGGCGCGACAAAAGCGGGGTCAAAGACGACCTGGACAAGTGCTTCGCCTATTTCCCGCCGCTCAAGAAACGCCTCAAGAACCTGGCCGGCTATCTCTCTGGCGGCGAGCAGCAGATGCTGGCCATCAGCCGGGCGCTCCTGGCCCGGCCCAAGCTGATGCTCCTGGACGAGCCCAGCCTGGGCCTGGCCCCGCTCCTGGTGGAGGAGATTTTCGGCATCATCGCCGAGATCAACCGCAAGGAGGGCGCCACCATCCTGCTGGTGGAGCAGAACGCCCAGGTGGCGCTGTCGGTAAGCAATTATGGCTACATCATGGAAAACGGGCGGGTGGTGCTGGACGGGCCGGTGGAGCGTCTGCTTGACGACAAGGACGTGCAGGAGTTCTACCTGGGCCTGGGCGCGGCGGGCGGGCGCAAGAGCTACCGCCAGGTCAAGCACTACAAGCGGAGGAAGCGGTGGCTGAGCTGAGCGGCCAGACCCTGGGCCAGTTTTTCCTGCGGCGGGTGGCCGAGCGGGGAGAGCAGGTGGCCCTGCGCGAGAAGGACCTGGGCATCTGGCAGCGGGTGACCTGGAACGACTACCTGCGCCACGTCAAACATTTCGCGTTGGGGCTCAAGACCCTGGGCTTCACCCGCGGCGACCACCTGGCCATCGTCAGCGAGAACCGCCGCCAGTGGCTCTACGCCGACATAGCCACCATCTGCCTGGGCGGGATCACGGTGGGGGTCTATCCCACCAGCCCCTATCCCGAGGTGGCCTACGTGGTCAAGCACTCGGACAGCCGCTTCGTGGTCTGCGAGGACCAGGAGCAGACCGACAAGATCCTGGAGGTCATCGGCGAGCTGCCCCAGGTGCGCAAGGTCATCGTCATGGACATGAAGGGCCTGCGCCACTACCCCCAGGACCACATCATGTCCTTTGCCCAGGTGGAGGCCCTGGGCGAGGAGCTGGCCGCCAAGCAGCCCGATCTCTTCCAAGCCGAAGTGGACCAGGGCCGCCCCGATGAGGTGGCCATCATGGTCTACACCTCGGGCACCACCGGTCCGCCCAAGGGCGCCATGATCAGCCACCGCAACGTGGAGGCCATGACCGCGGCCACCGTGGAGGCCATCGACGCCAGCCCGCACGACTCGGTGGTCTCCTATCTGCCGCTCTGTCACGTGGCCGAGCGCATCTTCTCCCTGTTTCTGCCCCTGTACCTGGGCAGCACGGTCAACTTCGCCGAGAGCGTCAACACCATCCAGAGCGACCTGCGCGAGATAGGCCCCTCCGTGTTCCTGGGCGTGCCCCGCATCTGGGAAAAGCTCCAGTCGGCCATCCTCATCAAGATCAAGGACTCCACCGCCATCAAGCGCGCCCTCTTCAAGTGGGCCTTGGGCGTGGGGCATCGGGTGGCAGAGCTGCGCCTGCACGGCCAACAGCCCGGCCCCGGCCTAAAGCTGGCCAACTGGGTGGCCTACTGGCTGATGCTGCGCGCCCTGCAAAACTACGTGGGACTGCGGCGGGTGCGTTTCTGCTTCTCGGCCGCCGCCACCATCAGCCCCGAGGTGTTGCGCTTCTTCCACGACATCGGCGTGCGGGTCAAGGAGGGCTACGGCATGACCGAGTCCACCGGGCTATCCTTCATACACATGAGCCATGACATCCGCCTGGGCACCGTGGGCAAGCCCATTCCCGGAATCACCTTCAAGCTGGCCCCCGACGGTGAGCTGCTCAAAAAGGGCGAGAGCATCTTCGTGGGCTATTACAAGAATCCGGAGGCCACCGCCAACACGGTCATCGACGGCTGGCTGCACACCGGCGACGTGGCCGAAATGACCTCCGAGGGGCACTTACGCATCGTGGACCGCAAGAAGGACCTCATCATCACCAGCGGGGGCAAGAACATCAGCCCCTCGGAGATCGAGAACGCGCTGAAGGTCAGCCCCTACATCAACGAGGCCATCGTGGTGGGCGACGGCCGCAACTACCTGGCCGCGCTCATCCAGATCGACTTCGACAACGTGGGCAAGTGGGCCACCGACCAGCGCATCCCCTACACCAACTTCAAGAACCTGGCCCAGCACCCCCAGGTGCGCGCGCTCATCCAAGAGGCGGTGGACGACGTGAACAACCGCTTCGCCCGAGTGGAGAACATCCGCAAGTTCAAGCTGCTGGACAAGGCCCTGGACCACGACGACGACGAACTGACCGCCACCATGAAGGTGCGCCGGGCCAACATCAACAAGAAGTTCGCCGCCGAGATCGAGTCCATCTACGGCAAGTCCCAACCCGCCGGAGGACAGGCTTGAAGCAACTCAACCCGGCCTGGATTGACGCGGTCAAGGCCAGCGTCAATCCCTGCCCCTACTTCGAGCTGCAATCCATGCGCCTGCTGGACCTAGGCCCCGGCGTATCACTCTTGGAGATAGCCCTTCAGCGCAAGCACCTGCAACCCTTCGGCCTGGTGCACGGCGGGGTCTTCGCCTCCATCCTGGACGCCGCCGGCTTCTGGGCCGCCTTTACCCAAACCGATCCCGGCCTGGGGCTCACCACCGTGGACCTCAAGGTCAACTACCTGGCCCCCGCCGTCAGCGGCGTCTTGCTGGGCAAGGGCTCCTGCCTCAAACACGGCAAGACCCTGGCCCTGGCCGAAGCCCGCGTGGAAGACCCCCAAGGCAAACTCCTGGCCCACGCCACCACCACCCTCATGGCCATGCCCCAACTCAAACTGCCAGGCCAAGACACCCTGCCACCCAAGTTTGTTTCGGAGTAGGGGAAGACTGGGGGAGAACCTTTTTTGCAGCGCAAAAAAGGTTCTCCCCCAGACCCCCTCTCCAAAAAACGCGATGGGGGTTGGGGCAAACCTGATGCGGGCCATGGATGACCCACCTGAGTTTGTTGGCGGAAAAATAGCAGCAAAAAAAGGTTATCCGTCTCGCCCAAGCGCGGTTCCCCAGACCCCCTCTCCAAAAAAAGCATAGGGGTGCGGATACCAAGCCCCTCGCCTTTTTGAGGAGGGGGGTTTGGGGGGAACCCCTTTTTGCGTTGCAAAAAGGGGTTCCCCCCTATCTTGCCTAAAACGTGATGACCACCCGGAACAGATCGGGGTCCAGGGAGGCTTGGAAGGCCTGGGCGGCTTGTTGGACGGGGTAGGTGCGGCTGACCAGGGGGGCCAGGTCCAGGTGGCCGGAGGCGATGAGGTCCACGGCGCGTTGGAAGTCCACTTCGGTGCGGCCTTCGCTGCCGGTCAGGATGAACTCGTCGTAGTGCAGGCGGTTCAAGTCCAGGGACAGGCTGTCGCCCTGGTTGTAGCTGCTGTAGACCACCACGCTGCCGCCCTTGGCCACCAGGGAGACGCCCAGTTCCAGGGCGGCCACGCCGGGAGAGGTGACGATGACCGAGGATGCGCCATAGCCGCCGTTCAAGGCGTCCAGGCGGGGGCGGGCCTCCTCTGGGATGGCCGTGGCGGCCAGGCCCATGGTGAGGCCCAGCTCGCGCTTGGCGGGCATGGGGTCCACGCCCAGGGTGGTGTGCCCCAGGTGGGCCAGGACCTTGGCGTGGATCTGGCCCATGACGCCAAGGCCCACCACGGCCACCGGGCCTTGGTGGGTAAGATTGGCCCGGGCCAGGGAGTGCAGGCAGTCGGCCAGGGGCTCGGCCAGGGTGGCCAGGTGGGCTGGCACTTGCTCGGGCAGGGTGAAGACTTCGCGGCCGGGGACCACCACCTGGGAGCTCATGCCGCCCAGGGGGCCGCGCCGGCCCTTGAAGCGGTTCTCGCAGCGGTTGCTGGCCCCGCGCCGGCACCAGTGGCACTGGCCGCAGCGGTTAAGCAGATCCAGGGCCACGCGCTGGCCGGGCTTGAACCCGCCCAGCACCTGGGGGCCCACTTCCTCGATGCGGCCGGCCAGTTCGTGGCCGGGCACCAGGGGATAGCCCAGCTTGAGGGCTCCGGTGTAAAGGCGCTTCTCCAGGGTGCAGATGCCGCAGGCCTCCACGGCCACCCGCACCTCGTCGGGCAATATGGGGGCCAGCTGGCGCTCGATGATGGCGATGCGCTCGGGGGCCTCCAGGGCCACGGCCAGGGCGGCGGCGGGCTCGCTCATGGCTAGTTGCCCTGTCCGCTGGGGGCCAGCGGGCGGTGGTCAGTGACCTTGTAGTCGGCGGGCGGGTTGTATTGGAACGAGTCCGCCGTGAGGCGGGGGTTGGCCTGCACGGCGCTGAACTGGTACTCGGTGATGTCGCCGATGATGCTGGTGGTGCGGAAGCCCTTGAGCAGCAGGTCCTTGCTGTCGAACCACAGCACCAGGCGCTTCAAGTCGGCGCGGTTTTCCTTGGGACGCAGGGCCAGGGTCTGCACATCCTCGCCCTCGGGGGCCTCGCCGGGCTGGGGCTGCTCCACCACGAAGGCCTCGTCCACCTTGGCCAGCCCGCCCAAGGCGTCCAGCAGGGAGCGCAGGCCGGTGGTGAAGCGGTCCAGGGGATAGAGATCGGCGCGGCCCCGGTCCGGGCGCACCCACCAGACCTGGGGGCCGCGGGCCAGGATGATTTCGCGGCGGGGCTCGTCCTGCTCCAGGCGCAGATCGATGGGCCGGCCCCAGAGCAGGCGGCCGCTGCCTTCCACGCTGCGCTCGCTGTCGCTGCCCGTGGCCACGAACAGGCTCTTGCGCTGATAGTCGGCGGCCAGGCCCTGCACCTGCTGGTAGCGTTGCTGCACCTTGGCGGCCAGGGCCGCGCCAGCCAGATACAGCGCCAGTCCGCAGAGGAGAGCCAGTATTACGCTGGGGCGTTTAACGCAAGCAAGCATGTGATCCTCATTTCGAGTGTGCCTGTGCAAGATTACCTTGTAGCCACCAAGCCCGGTCGGCCCGCCGCTAGTCGCGCTGCAACACCTCGCGCGGGCGGCTGCCGTCGCTGGGGCCCACGATGCCGTCGGCCTCCATCTGCTCGATCATGCGGGCGGCCCGGTTGTAGCCCACGCGCAGGCGGCGCTGTACGTGGCTGATGGAGGCGTTGCCGGTCTGCTTGACCAGGGCCACCGCGTCGGCGTAGCGCTCGTCCACGCCCTCGCCGCCCACGCCGCCGTTCTCGTTCTCCAGGGCGCTGCTCACCACGGATTCATCGTATTGGGGGGCGGCCTGGGATTTGACGAAATCCACCACCGCCTCGATCTCGCCATCGCTCACGAAGGCCCCGTGCAGGCGGCGCAGGGCCGCGGTGCCGGGGGGCAGAAAGAGCATGTCGCCCGCGCCCAGCAGATGCTCCGCGCCCTGGGTGTCCAGGATGGTGCGGCTGTCCACCCGGCTGGAGACCTGGAAGGAGATGCGGGCCGGGAAGTTGGCCTTGATGAGCCCGGTGATGACATCCACGCTGGGGCGCTGGGTGGCCAGCACCAGGTGGATGCCGGCGGCGCGGGCCATCTGGGCCAGGCGGGTGATGAGGGCCTCCACCTCCTTGGAGGAGACCATCATGAGGTCGGCCAGCTCGTCGATGATGACCAGGATGTGGGGCAGGAGGCTCATGCGCCCGGGATGGCTGGGGTCGGAGCGCTCGCCGCCCAGGCCGCCCTCGCTGGGCGCGGCCAGGCCGTCCTGCTCCAGGCGCTGGTTGAAGGAGGCGATGTTGCGCACCCCGGCCTGGGCCAAGAGCTCGTAGCGGCGCTCCATCTCGGCCACGGCCCAGCGCAGGCCGGCGGTGGCCTCCTTGGGCGCGGTGATGATGGGGTAGAGCAGGTGGGGGATGTCGTTGTAGGTGGATAGCTCGATGCGCTTGGGGTCCACCATGAGCAGGCGCACCTGGGCGGGCGTGGCCTTATAGAGGATGGAGAGCACCAGGGTGTTGATGAAGACGCTCTTGCCGCTGCCCGTGGCCCCGGCGATGAGAAGATGGGGCATGCGGGATAGATCGTCCACCACGGGCTGGCCCAGGATGTTCTTGCCCAGGGCCACGGCCAGGGGCGAGGACGCGCCCTGGTAGGCCGCCGAGCTGAGCAGTTCGCGCAAGAACACCGTCTCGCGCACGGGGCTGGGAATCTCGATGCCTATGACCGCCTTGCCGGGTATGGGGGCCACGATGCGGATGGAGTGGGCCTTCAAGTTCATGGCCAGGTCGTCGGCCAGGCCGGCCACCTTGCTGATCTTGACCCCGGGGGCTGGCTTGAACTCGTACATGGTGACCACCGGGCCGGGAGCCACCTCCACCACCTGCCCCTGCACGCCGAAGTCCAGGAGCTTCTTCTCCAGCAGTTGGCTGTTGGCGCGCAGCACCTCCACCTGCTCTGGGGCGCGCGGACCCTGGGCGGGCTGCAACAGGTCCAGGGGCGGCAGCTCATAGACGCCCTGTGCCCCGCGTTTTGCCGGTGCGTGAGGGGGCGGATCGGCGGGCTCTTCCGGATCCGGGCGCGGCTTTATGCGCGGCCCGCCGGAGGCGGCGTTGGGGCTGGGCGGCTGGTCCGGGGAGGATGTCTCCGGAGCTGGCGGCGAGGCCGCGGGCGGTGAGGCCGCTGGCGGATCGGCCTGGGGTTCCTGCGCGGCGGCGGCGGTCTGCTCTCGCTTCGGCGGCGGGCCAGGCGTGGGCACCGGCTCGGGCGAGGCCACCGGCGGCTTGGGGGGCCTCGGCGCGGGCTGGGGCCGGGGAGCCAAGGCCAGGCCGGTAGCGCCCGCGCTTAATGCGGGGCGCAAGGCCCAGGCCACCAGGGCCAGGCCCACCACCAGCAGGGCCGCCAGGGTGGCCGCGGCCCCGCCCCTGCCGGCCAGGGATTGCAGGCTCGACGCCACGGCGGCTCCGCCCTCGCCGCCCAGGGGCAGGCGTCCCCCGGTCAGGTTGAGGCCGCCGCCGCCCAGGCCCAGCAAGGAGGCGCAGACCAGCGAGAGCCACAGCCAGCCCGCCCCCAGGGGCAACAGGGCCGAGCCTTGGCGCAGCCGCCACAAGGCCAGCCCGGCCAGGGTGAGGATGACGGGCAGCCACCAGGCGGCCAGGCCGAAAAGGCCATAGAAAAGACCGGCGGCCCAGGCCCCGGCCAGGCCCAGATAATTATGGATCAGGGCCGCGCCGGCCTTTTTGGGCGTTGGGTCGGATATCTGGTAGCCCAGCAGGGCCACGGCCGTCAACAGGGCCAGCGCCCACAGGCCCAGGGCCGCCAGGCGGATGGCCCAAAGCCGGGTGGGGCTGGTCTGGCCGGCCGGCCAGGGGCGCGGCTTGACTTTTTGACGATGGCGTACGCTCATTGGCCCACCCGCCAGCGGAAAACACGCGGCCGGCAGAGCCCCTCCCAGGGCTTTCAGGCCCGCCGGCGCGAGCTAACTCTAGGCCACGCCCGGAGAGGTGTCAACTTGGGGGGCGCTTTCCTCCTGGTCCAGCAGCGCCAGCACGCGCCGCCTGGTTTCCCGCACCAGTTCCTCGCGGCCAGCGCCCTTGATTCCCTCGGTGGGCAGAGGAGCGCCAAAGCGCACCTCGATCAGGCCGGGGTTGATAAGCAGCGACTTGGCCGGCAAGGCCCGGCCAGAGCCCAGCAGGGCCACCGGCGCCACCGGCCTTCCGGAGCGCAGGGCCAGCACGAAGCCGCCGTTCTTGAAGGGCAGCAGGCGGCCGTCCAGGGAACGGGTGCCCTCGGGAAAGATCAGCACGCTGGCTCCGCCCCGTATGCGGGCCGCCGCCTCTTGCAGACTGACCAGAGCCGCCCGGCTGTCGGAGCGGTCAATGGGGATGTAGCCGGCCTTGAGCATGGCCGCGCCAAAGACGGGTATGGCGAACAATTCCTTCTTGGCTATCCAACGGAAGTTGGGCGGCAGGGCCACCTGCAGGGCCGCTATGTCCAGCATGGATGAGTGGTTGCAGGCGAAGACATAGGTAGCCTCCGGCTCCAGGTGCTCCAATCCCGCCACTCTCACCCGGCAGCCGATGCCCCAGAGCAGAAACTTGGCCCAGGAGCGGGCCAGCATCTGCAACTTGTCGGCGTTCATGCCCAGCAGGCCGCCCAGCAGCACGGTCAGGGAAAAGAAGGCGGTGCTCATGATCCCCCAGGGCAGGGCCCAGGCCGACCATAGGATGCGTAAGGGTTTGGGCAGGATCATGATACGGCTACCTCGGCTTGCCTGGTCTTGGGCGCTGTGCTAGATTCAGGACGCCTAGCACTGGAGGATGAAATGGCGCGCGGTGTGAACAAGGTTATCCTCGTGGGTAATCTGGGGGCCGACCCCGAGATGAAATACACGGCCGGCGGTACGGCCATCTGCAAATTCCGCCTGGCCACCAGCGAACAGTTCAAGGACCGCGACGGCAATCTCCAGGAGCGCACCGAGTGGCACCGGGTCACCGTCTGGGCCAAACTGGCCGAGGTCTGCGGCCAGTATCTCTCCAAGGGCCGCCAAGTCTATGTGGAAGGCAGCCTGCGCACCACCAGCTGGGACGACCAGGACGGCAACAAGCGCTTCATGACCGAGGTGGTGGCCCGCGAAGTCCAGTTCCTGGGCGGCGGCTCCGGCCCCGGCGACTCGCCCCGCTCTTCCGCCCCATCCTCCAGCGGCGATTTCGGCGGCCCGCCCCCCGGCCCCGACGACGACATCCCCTTCTAG
>CAZLSD010000020.1:0-26511 GCA_964561775.1 uncultured Desulfarculus sp.
CCAGGGCCGGGGCGGCAAAGGCCAGCAGCCCTCCCAGGGCTAGCAGCCCTCCCAGGGCTAGCAGCCCTCCCAGGGCTAGCAGCCCTCCCAGCGCTAGCAGTCCTCTCAGGACTGGCAGCGCCGCCCGGCGCCAAGGCTTGAAACCAAACATGGGACGATTCCTTGCCGAGCTAGGGGGGCGCCCCCTATCTCTTGCTGTCCAGTTCGCGCATGAGCTTCTGGGCCTCCTCCCGCTCGCGGAAGGCGTCCTTGCTGGCCAGGGCCTTGCGCAGCAGAGGCTTGGCCTCGGCCTCGCGCCCCATGGCGGCCATGACCGCAGCCAGATGGTATTGGGCCGCGGCGTTCTCGGGCATCAGCCGGGCCGCCTCCTCCAGCTCCTGCTGGGCGCTGGCCAAGGCTCCGCGCCTGAAGAGCACCCAGCCCACGGTGTCGGTGAGGCGGGGATCGCCCGGCGCCAGGCGCTTGGCGCGCTGGACCAGGGGCAGGGCCTCGTTCAAGGCCTTGTCGCCTCCCCGCCGGGAGAGCAGATAGGCCAGGTTGTTCAGGGCCGGCACGAAATCGCCGTTGATGGACAAGGCCTTGCGGTAGTCCTGTTCCGCCTCCTCGTCCTTGCCGGTCAGTTCGCGCAGGTCTCCGCGCGCCACCAAGGCGCCCACGTTATCCGGGTCCACGGTAAGGGCCTTGTCCAGGTGGGCCTGGGAGGCCTTCATATCACCCTTGGCCTTTTCCACCGAAGCCAGGCCCATGGACGCGCCCAACAGGGTGGGATTGAGGGCCAAGGCCCGCTTGTATTCCTCACGGGCCTGGTCCAGCTGGCCGCCCACCTGATAGAGGTCGCCCAGCAGGGTGTGCACCATGTCCTTGCGCTGGGCCTTGCCCAACTGCTCCTTTACCCTGGCCACGGCCTTGTCCGCCTGCTTGGCCCCCATCAGGAGGAAGGCCAGGCGCGAGAGGGCGTCCAGGTTGTCGGGCTCCTTGGTCAGGGCCGTCTCATAGTGGCGCACGGCTTCGGGGGTCTGGTTGCGAGCCTGGGCCAGCATGGCCAGACGCACATAGCCCAGGCCGGCATTGGGCTCCAGCTTGACCACCTCCTGGAAGTCCCTCTCGGCCCGGGGAAAATCCTGCTGGCTCAGGTGCAGGCGTCCCCGCGTCTCCAGGGCCAGCAGGTTGTGGGGCTCGGCCTCCACGATCTGGGTGATCTGGGACAGGGCCTGGGCCACGTCGCCGGTCTGGGCGTAGATGGCTCCCAGCATGAAGCGGAAGCGCTGGTCGTTGGGGTCGGCCTTGACGGCCTTGTTAAGGTCGGCCTGGGCCAACTGGGGCTTTTGCTGACGCATATAGGCCTGGGCGCGGCGGAACAGGGACTCGGAGTCTTCGGGGCGCTCGCGGATGACCCCGGTGAACATGCCCACGGCCTTTTCCAGGTCGCCCTTGGCCATCAGCAAGCGTCCCATCAGGGTCTGGGCCGCGGGATCGCTGGGGTGGTCCTTGAGCACCGTGTTGAGGCGCTGCTCGGCGGCCTGCAAGCGGCCGCGTTCCAGGTCGAACTCCACCAGGGCGTTCTGGGGGGCGGCGGACTTGGGCGAAGCCTTGGCGGCCTGCTCCAGATAGGCCTGGGCCTCGCGCTGGTCGCCACGGGCGGCATAGAACCTGGCCAGCATCAGGGAAGGCCACATGGACTCGGGGTGCAGGCGCACCGCCTCCAGGTAGGTCTGCTCGGCCTTGTCGCCCAGTCCCTGGCTCAGATAGAGCCGGGCCAGGGCCAGACGGTAACGCTCGTCATTGGGGAAACGCGCCACCAGTTCGCGCAGGGAGTTCTCGGCCTCGGAGGGCTTGTGCTGCTTCTGATAAAGCTCCACCAGCATCATCTGGAGCTTGGCCTCGTTGGGGTTTAAGGCCGCGGCCTCGCGCAGCGCCTGCCCCGCCTTGTCGTCCTGGCGCTGGGACATGTAGAGCCTAACCAGCATCAAGCGCGGAGTCAGCAGCTTGGGAGACAACTGGATGGCCTTGAGGAAGGCCTGCTCGGACTGGGCGGGCTTGTTGTCTTCCATGTATTGCTGGCCTATGAGCACATGGATGTCCGCCCGCTCCGGCGCCTGGGCCAAGGCCTGGTTGAGCAGCTCCAGGGCCTTGGGCGCGTCGCCCCGCAGGGCGTGGGCCTGGCCCATCAGGATTATGGCCTCCACGTCCTGGGGCTTCTGGCGCAGCACCAGCTCGGCGCGCTCGGTGGCCTCGTCGGCCCGGCCGGCCAGCAGGGAGAGCTGCCCCATGCGCACTTGGGCGTCCAGGTTGTTGGGGTCCAGGTTCACCACGTTGAAGAAGAGGCGGTAGGCCTGACCCAGGTCAGCCAGCTTCAGATAGGTCAAGGCCAGCCGGTAATGGGCATCCACGAAACGGGAGTCCTCCTGCAGGGCGTTGCGGAATTCCAGGGCCGCTTCCTTGTATTTGCCCTGGTCATAATATTCCATGCCCCGCTTCAGGAATTCCTGCTTGTCGGCCAAGGCCGCGCCGGCCCAGAGCAGGCAGGAAAGGAAAACCAGGACCGACAAGCACAGGGCGCCATGAAGGGAAAACCGCCTATTCATCGTGACCTCCAGGGAAGCAGGGGTCCGGCTCGTCATGAATGGCCAGCTCCGGTGGATCAAATCCGGACAGGTGGACCCATTCCCGACACGCTTTGTCCAAAGTTAGCACAATTTTTCGCCCCCCTCGCGGGGGAAAACCAAAACACCCAAAGGTCAAGAACCGGGGCGGCGCAAAGGCCCTGGCCTTGCCGCCAGCGTCCTATTCCTTCTTGGCCTGCCCGGACAGGGAGACCTTGAAGGCCAGCAGGCCGGCCTGGCTGCTGGTCATGCCGCTGCCGGGGCTCAGGCTTACCTGCCCGTCCTTGACCTGAACCTGATATTCCTGCCCGGCGGCCAGGCCGGCCACCAGGTGCCGGCTCTGCGCGCCCGAGAAGCTGTAGCTCACCCCGGCCTGGGGGTCGGGATGGCCCAGCCGGGTGGCCACCACGCGGGGCCAGCGCCGGTCATGGATCATGAAGGCCGCCACCTGGGGGTCGGGGGCCGTCAGCCGGCTCAGCCTGGGCGGCGGCGGCGAGGACTGGTCCGCGGGCAGCATGGCGTGCACCAGGGTCTGCTGACGTCCCCGGGCGGCGTCGCTCTCCCATTCCACCCGCCAGGGCATCTGGCTTTGCGCCGGAGGCCGGGGGGGATGGTTGCGGTCCTGCACCCAGGAATCGGCCTGGCCATGCTCGCCGAAAAGATAGAGCTGGCCGCTGGCGGGCCACAAGGTCACCACGTCCAGGCGCGAGGAATCCACCTTGACGCGCAGGCTGAAGCCCTCGCCCCTGGCCCGGCCCGGAGCCACCCCCAGCACCGTGGCGGGCAGTTCGGGCTTGGCGGGAAGGTGCAGCACGAAACGCGCCTTGAGATCGTCGCGCTTCAGCTCCAGATCGTCCACCACCGCCACCACCTCGACGGCCTCGGCGTCGTCGGTGCCGCCGGCCCGCAGGTGGAAGACATGGCGCAGGAAGCGGCCCATCTTGTGGGTGGAGCCGTCATAGGCCCGGGTGGCGCTGCCGCGCATGTAAACGAAGCGGGGCTTGTCCTCCACGGCCTCCAGCGAGGCCACTTCATAGATATCGCGCAGCTTGTCCCAGGGCGCGTCGCCGCTTTGATAGCCGCTGGCCGTCCAGGGCGCGCTGCGCGTGGGCTGCCCGCCGTGGTCGAACAGGGCCCAGGCCCGCTGCCCGCCGTCGTTGGTGTAATATCCCCGCTTTTGCGCCCCTTCCCGCAGGTCGTACCAGGAGTATTCCTGGGGGTCGTGGACCACCACGGTGCTGTGGGCCAGGGTGCGCAGGCCGAAATTGGCGGCGTGCTGGCTGGCCGCGCCGTCCCAGGCGCCGCCTTGTCCCAGCAGCAGGGTGCGGCGGAACAGCTGCAAGGCCCCGGCATCCAGGTGCTGGGCCGCGGCGAAATGGGGTCCGCAGGAGAAGCTGAGCCAGGTGCCCAGCTCGGACCAATCGGAGCGGGCGAAGGCCTTGCCCGCGCCCGAGGCCAGATGGCTTAAGGGCACCGAGGACATGGGCGCCACGGCCGCCTCCGGCTCCAGCCACAGGAACTCCTGGGCCAGGTAGTGATCGCTCAGCACCCGGGGGGCGCGGCGATCCAGCAGCAAGGTCCAGGCCCAGGAAGAACTGGGCTCCTGGGGACGGGAGGAGGCCAGGAGCAGCATCTGCAAGCGCTGCAAGTCAGAGATATGCTGCTCGGGCAGGGAGCGGTCTCCATCGGGCATGTAGCGGCGGAAACCGCCGCGGGGAGAGACGGCCACGCCCGGCAGCTGGCTGAAGACCAGATAGGCCAGGCGATCGCTGAACCAGGGCGCGCCGGACATGAGGTCCTCGCCGGTGGCGCTCTGCACGGCCGCCGCGTACTCCAAAAGGTCCAGCCCGGCCATCGCGCCCGCCGCGGTCCCTTCGAACCAGGCCCCGCCCGCGCCCAGATTGCGCAGGCAGGGCAGCACCTGCTTCTCGAAACGCTCCTGGCGGGCCAACTGCGCCAGGTCCTGGGCCTTGGGGTGCAGACCCTGGCAGGCCAGGCCGGCCAGCCCCAGCAGACGCAAGGAGGCCATGGCCTGGCGGTCGAAGCAGCCCTGCCCCTTGTCCTTCAAGGCCCAGGCCTGGGCGGTAAGCCATTGGGCCAATTCCTGGCGCTCGGCCGGGGTGAACCACTCCCAGGCCCAATCCAGGGTGAGGGCCAGCTGCCCCACCACCGGCCCGGCCAAGAGCGGGTCGGCCATCAAGATGACGTAGGCCCCGCCGTTGACCACCACGTCCTGCAATGAGGGCTCGTTGGCGTCCACCGTGACCCCGTTGGGGGCGAAACGCTGCACGGCCCACAGGCGTTCTTGGCTCAGGTTGGGGTTGATCAGCACGTAGCCGTTCTCGTAGAGGCGGTCGCTGGCGCCCAGGCGCTTGTTGTCGGCCAGAAAATTGCGGCTGACCCCTTGGGCCAGGCCGCCGGGCGCCCCGGTCAGGGCGCAGACCACGGCCTTGCGCCCCAGGGTGGCGGCCTGCTGGGCGTCGTAGCTTTTGACCATGAGGGCGGCCATGGCCAGCCCCGGCCCGTCCGCCGGGTTGGGGGTGTTGCGCCCCGGCTCCAGGGACCAGGAGAGCAGCCGCCGCCACTGGGGGCTCTGGCCCTTGGCCAGCACGCGCAGCCTTTCCAGGCGAGCCCCGTCCACCAGCAGGCGTGGCCGGGCCAGGGCGGGCTCCGGGCTCTTATCCTGCCCCCAGGCGGCGGGAGCGGCCAACAAGATGATCAGCCCGCACAGGCAGGCCCATTTTAGGCGCAACGGCATTAGGCAATCCCCTCCCCGCGCTCCAGGGCGTGGATGGCGCAGACCATTTCCCAGCAGGTCATGAAGCGTAAACGGTACCGTCGACCATCGTTATACTCTCGGCAGAGAATTTGGTAAAGCTCTCTGGCTGGTTGGCCCAAAAGGGCCGCGTGATTCTTTTCCGGCGCGCCGTGGCAGGCCAGCTTGATGAACACCACGTCCTCGGCCCCCATGACCCGGGGGGCGAAACGCAGCCACAAGGCGATCCTCTCCCGGCGGGGAGGCTGGCCAATGCTCAGGTCGGAGTGCTCTATGCCCGGCAGAAAGCCCAGCTTGCGCCGCGCCCAGTCCAGGGCCAGCACGCCCTGGACCAAAAGCAGATCGCCCTGGGGCGGCTGCCCCACCCGGGCGGGCGCGCCGCGCTCGTGGCTGCGGGGACGTTTAGGGTCGTCGGTGGCGTAATAAATGGAGTTGATGGTGCCCACCTGGGCCGGGCTGTAGGCCGCGGGCAGGGTGAAATCGGCGTAGCAGCCGGTGCGGGCCAGGATGCTCAGCTCGTCATTGACCCCGCACCAGGCCCCGCCGGGCAGGGAGTTGTCCAAGGCCCAGTTGCCGTGCACAAAGCCATAGGCCAGCCGCCCCGAGGCCGGATCCCGCCGCAGCAGGCCGTGTTTATCGTGCAGGGTTCGCGCGAAGCCGGAGAGCATGTCCTCCAACTGGGCCGAGGTCTCGCCCTGGTGGTGCAGGTGAACCTCCACGTCGCCCAGCCCCCGGGCGCAGAGGGCGGCCAGGCGGTCCAACACCTGGGGACGGTAGTCCTCCAGGGGATAGAAGAAGGTGTGTTGGGGCGGGCGGCCGGCGGCGTCGGCCAGTTCCCGGCACAGACCGGGCAGGCCCTTTTCCCAGACCGCCACCCGCGCCGAGGCGGTTTGTTCGTCCGCGCGCCCCCAGTAGGGCTCGTAGTGATCCGCCACCGCCAGGCAGATGGTCAGCGGGCCCTGACCGCGCCGCGGCCCAGGCCCCAGCAGTTGGGCCAGATAGGCCGGCAGCCAGACGCCCAGATGCCGCTTCATGCCGCCCTGCCGGCCAGGCTGGAATCCAGGCCGATGGTAACGCGCACCTTGCCGGCGGCGGTGCGGGGTATCTGATCCACCTCCACGATCTGTGGCTCCACCCCGGGCAGGGCCTGGCCCACCAAGTCCAGTATCCTGGCCCGCTGCCCGGCGGGCAGCTCGCCCTCCAGCACCAGACGCAGGGTCAGGTGGTCGGAGCGGTCCTGCTCGGCCTGATAGCCCACGATGGCGGGAAAATCCTTGAGCAGGTGGGGAAAGAAGGTGCCGGTCAGCTCCTGGCCGCCGGGGGCGCGCAATATCTCCAGGATGCGCCCCTCCAGGCGCTCCAGGCGGGGCAGACCCCGGCCGCAGGCGCAAGCTCCGCTGGCCGCCACGGCCAAGTCGCCGCTCTGATAGCGTATGAAGGGCTGGGCGTAGTTGTGCAGGTCGGTTATGGTGACTTGGCCCACCTGGCCGGGGGGCGCGGGCCGGCCGTCCTTGATGATCTCCAGCATCAGGTTCTCGGCCGAGATGTGCAGGCCCTGATGATTCTCGCACTCGGCGGCGATGAGCATGAACTCCCGGCTGCCGTAGGTCTCGAAGACCGGGCAGCCAAAGGCCTTTTGCAGCAATTGGCGCTGGTGGGGGTGCAGGGATTCGGCCCCGGTGATGATGGCGCGCAGGCTGGCCGGAGGGCTGAAGCCGCGCTTGATGGCATGGCGGGCCAGGATCTCGGCGGCGGAGGTGAAGGCCACCAGGGTGCGGGGTTTGAAGCCGGCGATGAGGCCCAGAGCCTGGTCCAGTTCGGCCTGGCCCAGGTGGAAGCAGTCTATGTAGCGCATGCGCTGCAAGCGCCGGTGCAGCTCGCGCTTTAGCCTGGCCCGGGGGGGCAGCGGCACGAGATCGCCGCTCCAAAGGTGCGCCTGACGCCCGCCCGGCCGGCAGCCGGCCCAGGCATAGCCCCGGTGGGTCACGGCCCAGCGCCATTGATCCGAGGCGGGGTTGACCATGAAGTGCAGGGGGCTGCCGCTGGTGCCGCCGGTGGACTTGGCGAAGGAGCCGGCCGGCGGGCGCTGGGCGCGGAAGCGCTTAGGCTCGGCCATGAGCTGGGCGCGCCCGATGAGAGGCAAAAGCGTCAGGTCGCGGGCGGCCAGGATGTCCTCCACGCCCAGGCCGCTTTGCCTGAACCAGTCTTGGTAAAAGGGAACCTCCTGCCGGGCGTGGCGCAGCAAGGGCTCCAACTCGCGCCAGCGCCAGTGCTCCAGCTCATCAGGCGCACTCCACTGGCTGAGGGAAAGCCGCCGCTCCAGCTCCGGAGTCAACCGCCCACGCAGGCGGTCGAAACCAGGCTGGAGCAGATCGGCCCACAGTCTCTCATAAAGGGACATGGCCAGGCTCGCTTAAGGCAACTGCCACATGATCATCACGGCCAGGTGCATGAAGATGATGCCGCCCACAGTGAGCGCCACGGCCGTGATGGTCTGGCGTCCCGTCCAGGGATGGCTCACGTCCACGCCGTCCCTGGCCATGGCGTTCTTGGTGGCCACCACCAGGGCCATCAGGATGAAGCTGAGCCACTTGTAGGTCTGGCTGAGGAAGAAGGCGCAGATCAGCCAGCCTATGAGCGCTCCGATCAGGCTGTCGACCACCTTGGTCAGGAAGGGCGGACCCCGGTCCTGGTCGCGCAAGAAGGCCAGTTCCCAGAAGGCGCCATAGATGAGACACATCCACAGCACGCCGCCCAGCAGGCCGGCTTCGGCCACCACCAGGATGAAGGAGTTGTGGGCGGTGTGGGTGTAGTCTTCGGTGAATTGGTCCACGCCCACCCCGAAAATGGGATTGCTCTTGAGCAGACCCAGGCCGTAGGACCAGTGGTCCAGGCGGGCGCGGGCGCTCTCCTCCTGGGTGGTCAGGTTGTCCATGCGCGGGATGGCCATGAGCGCCGAAAGCAGCAGGAGCAGGCCGCCGATGCCAACCACCTTGCCCACCCGCTTGTGCAGGTAGAACCAGCCCACCGCGGCCAAACCCAGGATGCCGCCCCGGGACAGGGTGAAGCCGATGCCCGTGACCAGGGGGATCAAGGAGGCCACGCCGGTCAGCCAGGTCCGGGACATGAAGCCCTTGTGGAAGGCGGGCAAGAGGAAGGCCACCATGGGCACCATGTTCAGGGCCAGGTCGTTGGGGTCGGCGAAGATGCCGATGCCCCGGGCCTGCATGACGCCCTCGCCGCGCTGCAGGGCCTCGCCGCCCACGATGCCTTCGCCGGTGTAGAACTGCACGATGGCCTGCACCGCCAAGAACAGCGCCATCAGGGACATGGTCCAGAACAGCACCCTTAGCTTGGCCCAGCTGTCGCAGGTCAGCACGATGAGGAAATAGACCACCACCACCTTGGAAAATTTGTCGAAGGTCTGGATGGCTCCCCCAAACCAGAAGTTGGCCACGTGGGATAGGCACAAGGCCAGCCAAAACAACAAGACCAGGGTGTTGAGCGGGGAACGATTGAATTTTTCCTTGGTGAATCCGCCCTGCAGAAAGACCACCGCCACGGAGATGGCCGCCAGCCAGGTCAGGATGGGCCAGCCGTGCATCTCTTCCACGAATTCCTGGGGACGCACGTAGATGATCACCAGGTAGACTATGGTCAGAAAAAAGCCCAAAGGCTTACCCCTTCCCCTAGCGTTGTTGGTCGCTCGCCTCCAAGGGAGGCAGGAGGCGCTCCAGGGCCGGAATCAGCTCGCCGGCCAGGCGGACCTGGGCGGCCAGGATTTCAGGGTCCCGGGGGTCGAAGACGGCGGTCAGGCGCACCAGGGCTCCATCGCTGCGCTGGTGGAGCAGGCCGTCGGTGATCAGCCGCACCCGGTCCCAATACTCATTGGGCTCCACCCTGCCCCGGCCTTGATACCAGTAAAGCACGCTTAGGCGCTCCAGCTCGTTGCCGATGACCATGTGGTTGACCATCCAGGACGCGGCCCCGCCCGGCACGGGGATATCGTGGCGGCTCAGTATCTTCCAGCCACCGCCGGGCAGGCAGTTGCGGGGCGAGTGGATCATCTGCCCCTCCTGCTGCTGGCTGAAGAAGGCCGCGAACAGCGAGCAGAGCTGGCCCCGCTCGTTCTTGTAGCCGCGCAACACGTAGGCCGTGGGCTTGAGCAAATCCAGGGTGGGCATATCCAGTATCTGGTCCTGCCCCTGCACGCGCCAGGTTCCCATCACCGCGGGCAGCAAGGACAAATCCCCCCGCAACTGGCGGGGAGTGACCTCCTTGCTGAACTGGATGAAGATGGCCGCCAGGGCCAGGAGAGCGGCGGCCAGCCACAGCCAGGGGGCGCGCCGGCTAGCGGCCATGGGAGACCCCCTTTGGGCCCAGGCGGCCCAGCAGCCAGGTCAGCCCGGCCAGGAGCAGGAAGCCGGCCATGAAGACCAGCCAACCCACGAAGTCATGGCCGGCGCCTTCGGTGACGGCCTCGCCGAAGCGCAGGCCCAACAGCCCGGTGATCATCACCCGGGCCGAGTTGGTCAGCACCGCCACCAAAGGCACCAACAGCACCAGGACCACCTTCAGCCAGCGCCGGGGCAGATATAGATAGGCCAAGAGAGCCCCCACCGCCAGCAGCGATACCAGGGAGCGGATGCCCGAGCAGGCGTCCACCACGTCCATGGAGAAGGTGGGCAGGTGCAGCATGTTGCCTTCCACCAGCACCGGCACGCCAAAAAGGCGTATGCCCCAGCCCGCCAGGGAGGCGGCCAGCAGGCGCAAGGGGAAGGCCAGCGAGTCGTAGAGCACATAGGGCCAGGGGATCATCAGCACCATGTAGGCGAAGGCGAAGGCCACCTGGCGCGCCACCGGCCAGCCCCAGGCCAGCATGATCAGGCCCCACAGCACCGGCAGCAGGCTGAAGCGACGCAGGAAGAACTCGTGCCCCAGCTGCCCCACCAGCAGGATCAAGATGCCTCCCGCCATGAAGAGCAACCCCAGGGGCTGCGGCCCCGCGGCCAGCCTGAAGAGCTTTTCGCGCTGACGCCAAATGAGCCCCCCGGCCACCACCGGCACCAGGAAGCCATGGGAGTAGTTGGGGTCCACCCACCAGTTCTTGACCATGGAGGCCACGAGGGGCAGGTAGAGCCAGAGCAACAGGGCGGCCAAGGCCAGCCCGGCGGCCAGGGCGGCCTTGTCGCTTCGCCAATCGGGCGCGTCCGGCGTGCTGGCGGTCAGATTCACCGGCCTCCTCCTCCGAAAAGCAGAATCTTGACCGTCTGCACCAGGATCATGAAGTCCATGCTCATGCTGTGATGCTTGATGTAGTACAGGTCGTAGTTCAGCTTTTCCAAGGCGGCCGCCTCGGAGGAGCCGTAAGGATAACAGACCTGGGCCCAGCCCGTTATGCCGGGTTTCAGGTTGTGGCGCTCATGGTAATAGGGCAGCCGCTCGGCCAGGCCCCGCACGAAATGCGGCCTTTCCGGGCGAGGCCCCACGAAGCTCATGTCTCCGCGCAACACGTTGAACATCTGGGGTATCTCGTCCAGGCGCGATTTGCGCAGGAACCTCCCCACCCGGGTCACCCGGGAGTCCCCCTCCTGGGCCCAGACCGGACCGGTGTCGGCCTCGGCGTCGGTCACCATGCTGCGGAACTTGTAGATGACAAAGACCCGTCCGTTCTGCCCCACCCGTTCCTGGCGGTAGATGATGGGGCCCTTGCTGTCCAGCCTCACCGCCAGGGCGGTGAGCAGGGTCAGCGGCGCGGAGAGCAAAAGCCCCAGGGCGCTAAGGAGCACGTCGAAGATGCGCTTGAAAACAAGGCGCATGCCGCCCGTGGAGAATCCCGGTGAAAAAACCAGCCAGCTCATGCGGATGCGGTCGGCCAGGATGCGCCCGGCCACGGACTCCAGGAAGTCCTCGCCGGAGACGATGGGCACGCCCAGCATGCGAATGCGCAGGAGTTCCTGCAAGGGCATGCGTCCGCGTTTCTCGTCCATGGCCACCACCACCATGTCGGCCTGATAGTGCTTGAGCAGCCCCACCAACTCCCCAGGGTCGGTGCGCAGTTCGGTGCGCAACAGACGGGCCCACACGCTCATGAGGTTCAAGGGATCGTCTGGCCCAGGCCCGTCCTGGGCGTTCATGTCCAGGATGCACACCACATTGTAGAAGTTGTCCGAGCGGCTGACCACTTCCTCCAGGATGGCGTCGGCCAGCGAGCCCGAGGCCACCATGAGCACCCGCGTGGAAAAAAGCCTTTGTTGCAGGGCCCAGCCGTAGAAACCCCACCAGGCCACCACCAGGGCCATGGTGATGCCCGCGCTGAGGACCAGCACCCCGCGCCCCAGGAACAGGGTGGGGAAGAGGTAGTAAATAACCGCCAGGACCAGGGTGCCCGTGGCCGTGGCTTGGGCCAGGCGCGATATTTTGGACAGAAAGTTGCGAGCGACCCTGTAGTTGTGCAGGTCGAAGTAGTAATAGGTGACCTGCATCACCACCGGCACCAGCAAAATGCGGTGCCAGGAGTAACGCCAGGTGAACAGCTCCGCCACGTTGCCGGTGCGGAAGTAGATGGCCAACACCGTGGCCACTATCATCAGGCCGGTTTCCCCCAGAATGAAGCCGATGAGATAGGGCGAGGGGCGGCTGGAGGCAACCGGCATGGAACCTAGTTCTCCTCCTCCAAGGCGGCCGCCAGGGAAGACGCATCCACCACGGTGCTGTTCCTGTCGTTCATGACCACGCCCACGATTTTTTCCTCGGGCAGCGCGCGCAACCCGCGCAGCACCTGCTCGCGGTCGGTCTCGCCGGCCATGACCACGAAGACGATGGCCTCGACCAGGCGCGCCAGCACCGCGGGATCGTCGAAGGCCTGCACCGGCGGCGTGTCCAGGATCATGTAGCGATCCGCGTAGCGCGCGCGCAGTTCGGCCAGCATGTCGGCCATGCGGTCGGTGGCCAGGATCTCGGCCGAGCGGTGGGAGGGCGTGCCGGCGGGTATCACCGAGAGCTTGTCCACGCTGGTGCGATGGATTATCTCGGGAACGGTGGCGCCGTGCTCCAGATAGTCGGTGAGGCCCGGCTGACGCGGCACGCCCAGCAGGTGGTGCTGCACCGGGTCCATCAGGTGGCAATCCAGCACCATGACGAACTGTTGCAGCCCGCGCGCGAAGGACACCGCCAGGTTGGCGGTGAGCAGGCTGCGCCCCTCGCCGGCGACCGAACTGACGATCATGATGGTGCGCGGCGGCTCCCCGTGGAAGGGGAAGAGAAGTTGGGAGCGCAGGATGTCGATGCGCTTGGCCTGGGGGCTGCCCGGCGCGTAGAGGCTTACCAGCTTTTCCTGGTCCTCGTCCGCCGCGCCCCGCAGGCGGGGAATACCGGCGGTAGAGATATCCATGTTCTCAGGGTAGCGGCCCTGGCCCGCCCGCTGTCCGGCCTGGGCGCTCCGGCCCGGGTCCGTGGCCTGCTGCGCGCCATCGGTCTGGGAAGCGGAGCCTTCGGGCGTGCCGGGCAGGCCCTTTCCTCCGCGATCCAATGCGTCGCTCATCTTACCCATGGTGTTCTCCTGAAGGCTGGGCGTCCTGTGAAGCGGGGGAAAGCATGGGCCCCCAGTCTATCCTGCTTTTGGGCGTGCGCCGCTCGCTGACCGGAGCGGGCGCGTCTGGTATCACCACATCGGCGCCCAAAAAGCGCTGTGGCACGATTTGGCGCCAATACTTCTTGCCCACTAGATATCCCCCGCCGGCCAGCACCACCACCAGGGCCAGCACGATCAGCCTTTTGGTCAAACCGGAGCGGCCCGGCTTGGCCGCATAGGCCGACCGCGAAGAACCGGAGCGAGGGCGCGCCGCTTCCAGGGGGGGAGGCTGGGGCTGCTTGCGCCGGGGAGGCTCCAGGCCGGGTTGGGGCTTGGGCCGTACGGCGGGTTTGATGCGAGGCGGAGGCAGGGCGGCCGGTTCCTCTTCCTCCTCCAGCACCGAAGCCAGGCTGGGCCGGCTGGCCGGCGGCTGGGCCTCGGGCGCGGCTGGCTCCGTAACGGCGGAAGGCGCCTCGGCAGGCGCGGCCTGTTCCGGGGCCGGCTCGCTGGCTTGCTCTTCCCGGGGCTGGGAAGAGACGACCGCCGCCGCCTGGGGTTGAGCCGCTTGAGGCGCGGCCGCCTGGGGCGCGGCCGCCTCAGGCTCGGCGACCCGCGGCTCCGCGACTTGTGGCGCGGCCGCCTGGGGTTCTTTTTTCTGCGGCGCGGCCGCCTGGATCAGGGCTGGTTGTTCATCCGGGGGCCAGCGCAGGGAAATGTCCTCCAGCGCCGCCGCCGCCACCAGGGAGCGATCCAGCGTCGCGGTGTCGCGCGAGAAACCCAACAACAGAGCGCTGTCGCACAACGAATTGACCAGGCGGGGAATGCCATGGGTGATCTGGTGGACGGCTTCCAGCCCGTCGCTGGTGAACACCTCGCCCTGGGAGCCTGCCATCTGCATGCGCCCCCGCACGTATTCCACGGTTTCCGCCAAGGACAGCGGCTTGAGGCCGTAGTTGCGGTGCAACCGCTGCATGAGCGCCCGGGCTCCGGCCAGCTTCATGTTGCGGATGAGCTCGGGCTGCCCCACGAAAAAGATATTGAGCACCCGAGGGCGGCCCGCGTCCAGGTTGCCCAGAAGCCTTAGCTCCTCCAGCAACTCGGCGCTCAGTTGCTGGGCCTCGTCCACCACGATGAGCACCAGTTTGCCGGCCTGCCGGCAGCGCTGGATGAGCTGGGAAAAGGCGGCCAGGAAGGGGCCCTTGCTGGCGAAAGGTCCGTCGAGGCCCAGTTCAAGGGATATCTGGTTCAGGAAATCCATGAGCTGGAGGTTGGGGTTGGTGACGACCGCCGCCACCACCCGCTCCCCCAGCTCGCGCAAGAGCGCCATGATAAGGGTGGTCTTGCCCACCCCTGATTCGCCGACGACCAGAGCCCAGCCTTCCTGCTCCTCCACGGCGTACACCATGGTGGCCAGCGCCTCGCGGTGGCTGTCAACCAGCACCAGGAAGCGGGGATCGGGCTCTATGGCAAAGGGCTTCTCATGAAGCCCATAGAACTGGCAGTACATTAGCCCATACCCAGCAGACGAGACACCAGCCTCTTGACCGCAGGCCCGTATCCGCTGATAAGCAACGCCATCACCAGCATGAGCACAAGGAACACGGCCCCGTAGATGATGCCCAGCAGGGCGGTCCTGCGCGAGCGCCGGTTGGCCTCCGCCTTGGTCACCAGGGGGGGCAGCACCACCAGCACCGGGAAGGTGCCCAGGCGCTCCATCTGCTCCACCGAGGTGAAGGAGTTGTCAAGATAGTTGAGCCCCAGGGACAGGGCCAAGCCCAACAGCAGGGCCAGGCCGAAGCTGGCGGGTATGGACCGCTTGAGGTTGGGACGGAAGGGAGAGTCGGGCACCTCGGCCGGGTCCACCACCTCGAACTGCTCGCCGCGCTGGGTGCGCTCCAGGTTGGCGGACATGTTGGCCTCCAGGGCCTTGCCCTGCAGCTTCTCGTAGGCCTTCTTGATGGCGTCGTAGCCACGGGTCAACTCGTCCAGCTTTTCGGAGACGCCCGGACCGTTCTCGATGCGCCGGCGGACTTCCTCTTGCAGGCGCATGGCCTCTTCGTTCTCGGCCTCGAAACGCTTGACCCGCTCGCGGCCTTCCACGATGCGCTTGGCCAGGCGTTCCTTGCTCTGACGGATGGCGGCCGCCTCCAGGTCCAGCTCGCTCATCTGCATGTCATCGAAGCTCTTGCCGCTGGCGGCGGCCTCGGCGCGCAGCCGCTTCATCTTATCGGCCCGCAAGGCCTCGGCCTTGGCCAAGTGGCCCTGCATCCTCTGTATGTCGGGGTGGTTCTCGGTGTAGAGCACCCTTAGCTTCTCGATCTCGCGCTTGATGGCCTCGGGCTCGGTCTCGTCGACCGGCTTGCCCTGCTCGGCGCCGGCTCCCTTGTAGGACTGGATATGGGCCCGCTGCACCGAGAGGGTCTGCTCGCGGAATTCCAGGGTGCCCTGCTCCTGCTCAAGGGAGGAGATGCGCGTAAGCTCGGACTGGATCATCTCGTTGTTGTGCTTCCAGGCCAACTGGAGCTGATCCAGGGTGTGCAGGTTCTTCTCCAAAAATTCGGGAAGCTCCTGCAGGTGCTCTTCCTTGAACCGGGCGATCTTGGACTCCCACTCCGTGATCTGGTTGCGCATGCGCTCCAGTTCGCGGGTCAGGAAGCGCGCCGTGCCCACGGCGTCCTCCTCGCGCAGACGCAGGTTGCTGTCCACGTAGAAGGCGGCCAGGGCGTTGGTGACCGAGGCCACGGTCGGGGCGTCCTGGTACAGATACTCGATGGTGAAGTAGTTCTTGCTGGTGATCTTGATGGCTATGTCCTTGCGCATGTACTGGGCAAGATCATCCGGCGTGAACTGCTGCCGCAGGTTGGGATACAGATTGAAGCGCTCGATCAACTCCATCAAGCGGGTGCGCGAAAGCACCTGCTGGGTGATGATCTGCAACCTCTCCTGAATCTTGGAGGTGACCGTGGTGGCCACTATCTCCGTGGGCACCTTTTGCGGCTGGACCACCACCAGGCAGGTGGCCTGATAGATGGGCGGCCAGAAAAGGCAATAAGCCAGCCCCACCCCCAGCACCACCAGGAACACCGAAGCGGAGAGATGGGCCCGGCGCTTGAGGATAAACAGATACTTCCTTAGGTCGAAGCCTGTGGTTTGAACTGCCATAACCTCTACCAGCGTTGTGGCCACTCGGTACTGAGCAGCATCATTACACGATTTTGGGTCCTGTCGTCCGTGTTGAACTCTGTCTCGCGTTCCAGATAACGGTAGTCCAGGCTGACCTTCCAGTAACGCGCTATCTGGTAGGCCAGGTTGGCCCCCAGGCGCCAAGACTTCACGTTGCCCTGCGCCGCCACGCCGGCCACGGTGTCCTGCTGGAAATCGTCCAGGATGTAGTCCGCCACCAGGAAGAGCTTCCAATGCTGGGCCATGTCCCAGGTATGGCTCATGCCCACCCGTTGCGTGACCGTCAAACCGCTATTCTGTCCAAGGTTATCATATTCGCCCAGCTTGTATTCAGCATAGGCGCGGAACAAGTGTAGGGGTCTTTGATAATGGAAACCGGCGCTGGCCGCGGGATAGACCTTGCCCGCCGCCGCGTTGTAGCGCTTGTCCGCGTCCACGGTGGAGACGCCCACCGCCAGGTCGTAGCCCCACTCGGGGGTGACGTCTTCCTTGTAACCCAGCATGGCCGTGTACATTTCGTAGTCGCGGGCCTGCTTGCGCAGGGGATCGTCGCTCTGGCTGCGCACCAGTCCCCCGGCCAGGCTGAGGAAGAGATCGCGCTTGGGGCCTATCATGCGCACCGTGCGCAGTTCCGCGTTGACCCGGTTCACGTCGTCGGAAAACTCGTAGTCGTCGCGGATGCCCTCCAGGCGAAGCTCCTGGCGCCAATCGGCGTTGTAGCGGTAGATGGCCCCCGTCTCGGCCTTGTGGTAGGTCATGTCCTCGGAGGTCTCGTCGTGGTTGTACACCTTGGAATGGCTGTAGCCGGCCCAGAACTGGCTCATGGGCCCCAGGTTGGTCACGGAACGGATGCTGGTGGTGTTGCGATCCCGCCGGCCGCCGCCGGAGCGCAACTGGGTCAGGGCGCCCTGCTCGTTCAACTCCACCCGGTCGTAGGTGGTGGAGTAGATGTTGCTGGCCTCCATGAACCAGTTCTGCGTGAAGCCGTGGTGGTAATTCAGGCCCAGATAGCCCTCCTGCAAGCGGTTGTCCTCGTGCAGGCGGTGGAACCACACGTATTCCGCCCGGCCCTGGGCGGTGAAGTGGGTATCCGGCTGCCCGGCCTCCAGGGTGGCCTCCGGGCGGACCAGATAGAAGAAGTCGCCCTTGGGATCCTTGGACTCCTTCACGTTGTCGTCATAGCCGGCGCCCACGGATATACCCGGGGTGAAGGTGGCGGCCTGGGTCGGCGCGGCCAGGGCCAGGGCCATTAGGCCCATCAACCACAGGCGCCTAAGCGCCGCCCCCACCGGGAGGCCGACTTTCCCGCCAACGCGTACCATCTGCGCCTTGCCTGCCATGTGCTTGAACCGTTTCCAGCCCTAGGGCACCACGATCACATCCCCCGGCTTGAGGGGGATGTTTTGCTTCATCTTCTCCTCGTCGCCGGAGATCACCTCGGAATACTTGAAGCGGAAACGCTTTTGCTGGGAGCCCTGCCCGCGCAAGATGACCACGTCGTTCTTGCTGGCCCACTCGTTGAAGCCCTCGGAAGCGGCCAGGGCCTGCAGCACCGTGGTGGGGGCCAGCAGGTTGAAACGCCCTGGCTTGTTCACGTTGCCCAGGATGCTGTAGTAGTAGGAACGCGGCTCCCGGATGATCACATAGACCTTGGGCTCCTCTATGAAGCGCTTCAGGGAGCGGGTCACCTCTTCCTTCAGCTCCATGGGGGTCAGCCCCGCGGCCCGGATGTCGTCGGCCAAGGGCAAGGAGATGCGGCCATCGGGGCGCACCAGTATCTCGCTGCGCGACAATGGCTGCTCACGCCAGACGATGAGTTCGATGACATCGCTGGGACCAATGATGTAGTATTCCATGGGGTCGGGTGGATTGGCCGCCAAGGCCGTGCCCGCGCCCAAGCTCAAGAGCAGCAACAACACCCATATCTTGTATGCTTTTTGCACCACCGCTCCAACCCCTAGTTATGACTTTGTCAACTGACTCCTCGGCAAATCGCCTGCCATCACAAATATATACCCACCTTAAGCGATTGTTGCCAAAAATTGCAAGTTTTTTTGTAAGACAAACGCATAAGCCAACGGCGAAATTGTGCTTTTACCCAGGAAAACCACCAAGGGCAACCACCGCGCCCGCCCACGCCGCCACACCACAGCCCCAAGACGCCCATTGGCTGTGCCTGGCATGGCGCATGGCTGAACCTTTTGCGTGAAATATATTTTTTAATTACCCAGAATATACCTTGGGGAAAAACAAGTGAATATGTGCAGGCCATCGAAAAGCGACAGACGCCACTTCTGTCCGCTCTCCAGCTGCGCTGCAACCTGAATTTACCTGGCAGGAATCCCTTTGAGGGTAACGTAAAAAACCTGACAATGCCATAATAAGTATCAGCTATTGATTTTTTAAATATACTATTAAAAAACCCACCGCAACCCCTTTGAGTTATTGCTTGGCTGGCTGCCTGCGAACGCGCCAGCCTGGCGGACATGAACACATGTCACCTGCCAATTTATCCATTTTGCCTTGCAGCCTGTTTCCACCTGCCACTTTGGTCTCTTCCGCCGGGGCTGCCCCATGGCCAATACGGCGCGCCCACGCGACGATAATCGTCAGCGCCGGCAAGCTTGGCGCTGGGATTCCCGGCGCGCGGGGCGGAAGCGGGAAAGCCGTTTCCCCCGCCTCGCGGGAGGATTTACGCGGCCAGCACCGCCTCGATGGCATAAAAAACCGGCCCCGGCCCTTTTCAAGAGGCCGGGGCCGGGCGAAAACGGAGCGCCCGCGCTCAGCCGCGGTCGCGCGCCTGTTTGACCGCGCCCTCCACCAGGGCGCGCAGCTCGTCCAGGCGGGCCTGGCTCTGGGCCTCGAAGCGCAGCACCAGGGCGGGTTGGGTGTTGCTGGCCCGCACCAGGCCCCAGCCATCGGGGGTGATGATGCGCACCCCGTCCACGTCCACCACCTGGAAGTCCTTTTTCAGGCGGGCGGTTACTTCTTCCACCACGCGGAACTTTACCTCGTCCGGGCAGTCCACCCGGATCTCCGGGGTGCTCACCACCGGCGGCATGTCGGCCAGCCATTGGGACAGGGGCTCGCGGGTGGCGCTGAGCAGTTCGGCCAGGCGCAAGGAGGCGTAGATGGCGTCGTCGAAGCCGAACCAGCGGTGCTTGAAGAACATGTGCCCGCTCATCTCGCCGGCCAGCACCGCCCCGGTCTCGGCCATCTTCTGCTTGATCAGGCTGTGCCCGGCCTTCCACATGATGGGCACCCCGCCCCGGCGCTTGATGTCGTCATAGAGGTTTTGGCTGCACTTTACCTCGCCGATGAAGGTGGCGCCCGGCTCCTCCAGCAGGATGGAGCGGGCGAAGATGGCCAGCAGCATGTCGCCCCACAGGGGCCGCCCCTGCTCGTCCACCGCGCCCACCCGGTCCGAGTCGCCGTCATAGGCCACCCCGGCGGGCAGCTTTTTCTCCACCACCACCTTGCACAGATCGGCCAGGTTGGCGGGGATGGTGGGATCGGGCTCGTGGTTGGGGAAGCGGCCATCCATCTCGCAGTAGAGCGGACTCACCTCGATGCCCAGCCGCCGCATCAAGGGCACGGCCACCGGACCGGCGGTGCCGTTGCCCGCGTCCACGGCCAGGCTCAAGGGGCCTTGCAGGTGGATGTTGGCCGCCACGTAGTCCATGTAGGGTCCGACTATCTCTTCGCTGGCCAACGAGCCCTTGCCGCTGGCGTAGCGGCCCTCCTCCACGATGGCGCGCAGTTTTTGTATCTCGGCCCCGTGGATGGTGCTTTTTCCCGCCAGCACCTTGAAGCCGTTGTATTGCGGCGGGTTGTGGCTGGCGGTGATCATCACCCCGCCCTGGGCCTCATAACGCCAGACCGAATAATAGAGCAGGGGCGTGGGGCAGACCCCCACGTCCACCACCTGGCGGCCGGTGGACAGAAGCCCCTCCAGCAGCAGGTCGCGGTAGCGATCCGAGCTGAGCCGGCAATCGCGCCCCATGGTCATGCGTTCTATGCCCCGCTGGGCCATGTAGGTTCCCATGGCCCGGCCCAGGGTCAGCACGTCGGCGTCTGTTATCTCGCTATCCACCAGGCCCCGGATGTCGTACTCGCGAAAGATGTTGGACTTCATGTCAGCTCCCTACAAGGACGAGCCTGGGTCAAGCCAGGCAGACGAACAAGGACAGCGGCCGCTGGCTTGGCTCCAGCTTCAGGCCGGCCAGCCCGGCGGGCAGCACCCAGCACTGGCCAGCGGCCAGCTCCAGCGGAGCGGCCTGGCCGCCCTCCGGCCTCAGCCAGCCCTCTCCCCCGCTCACAAATATAACCCGCGCCCGCCCCTGGCCCCAGAGCAGTTCCTGCTCGCGCTCCAGCCGGCACTCCAGCAGGCTGAAATGGGGGTCCTGGACCAGCATCTCCACCCGGTTGGGCGCGTGGCTCATCACCTGGGCGGCCACGGGGCGGCCAGGCCCGGAGCGCTTGAGGCACTCCAGGGCCTTTTCCTGGTGCAGGGGGCGCAGTTGGCCATTCTCGTCGGGCCGGTCCCAATCGTAGAAACGATAGGTGACGTCCGAGGCCTGCTGTATCTCGAAGATGGTGAGCCCCGGCCCGGTGGCGTGGATCAGCCCGGCGGGCAGATGGAAGGTGTCGCCCTTGTGGGCCGCGACCCGACAGAGCGCCTCCGCCAGCCGGCCCTCCCGCATGGCCGCCTCCACCTGGGCGCGATCCACGCCGGGTTTTAGGCCGGCCACTATCTGGGCCCCTGCCTCGGCCTGAAGCACGCGCCAGGCCTCGCTCTTGCCCCAGGGCTCCCCCTCCAGGCGGGCGGCGTCCTGGTCGTCGGGATGGACCTGCACGCTAAGCCAGTCCCCCACGCTCAACACCTTGACCAGCAGGGGAAAACCGGCCGCCCGGCCGACGCCCAGCATCCATTCCGGCCAGCGGGACACCACCTGATCCAGGCCCATGCCGGCCAGGGGGCCGGCAGCCACCTGGGTCACGTGCTGGCGGTCGCTGGCCAGCCAGACCTCGCCGGTCCCCGCCGGCGCGGCCAGCATCTGGCCCCAGGGCGCGGCCATGCGGGCGGCGCCCCATATCTTGACCAGGCAGACCGGGCGCATCAGGAGCGGCCCGGGAAGCGGCATGGCGGAGTTATCTGACAAGCGTGGCTGTTCCGGCGGCTGGTTAGAGATACTGGTGCTGGCCGCCCGCCTCCAGGGCGGCGATGACCTGGCGCACGTCCTGGCAGCGGGACTTGGGCAGGATGAGCAGCACATCGTCGGTGACCACCGCCACCATGTCGCGCACCCCCAGCAGGGCGGCCAGACGCCCGCCCGCGCTGACGATGTTGCCCTGGGCCTCTATGGCCAGCACCTCTCCGTCCAGGCAGACGTTCTGGTCCTGGTCCTGGGGCCACAGGTCGGCCATGGCCTCCCAGGAGCCCACGTCGGACCAGCCGAAGTCGGCGCGCACCACGCGCAGGCGGTCGCTCTTTTCCAGGATGCCGTGGTCCACGCTGATGGAGGGCAGGCTGGGGTAGACCTCGGCCAGGACCTGGGCCTGGCGCTCCGTGCCCAGGTGGGGGCGAATCTCATCCAACCCCCGGGCCAGCTCGGGCAGGTGGCGGGCCATCTCATCGAGCAGAACCCCGGCCCGCCAGGCGAACATGCCCGAATTCCAGAGATGGCGGCCTCCGGCCAGATATTGCTGGGCCGTGGCCAGATTGGGTTTTTCGTGAAAGGCCTTGACCAGGCAGACCTGGGGCGGGTTGGCGTCCTCCACCTGGCCGGTCTCGATGTAGCCGAAGCCGGTGGCCGGGAAGCGGGGGGCCAGCCCCAGCGTCACCAGGGTGTCGGATTCCTTGGCCAGCCTGGCCGCCCGGCCCAGGGTTTCCAGGAACAGGGACTCGTCGGTGATCAGGTGGTCGGCGGGCAGCACCAGGCACACGGCCTGGGGATCGCGCTGGGCCGCCCAATGAGCGGCCAGGCCCACGGCGGCGGCGGTGTTGCGGGGCGCGGGCTCGGCCAGAATCTGGGCGGCCGGCACCTGGGGCAGTTGCTCCACCACCGCCTGGGCGTGGCCCAGACCGGTGACCACCAGCACCCGTTTGGCGGGGCACAAGGGAGTCATGCGCGCCACGGTCTGCTGCAAAAGGCTGCGCTGTCCGGTTAGCGCCAGTAATTGCTTGGGTTTCGCCTTGCGGCTGGCCGGCCAGAAGCGGGTTCCGCTGCCGCCTGCCATGACCACCGTGAACATGCCGCCTCCCCTTCTAGAACCCGTGAACAGGGCTCGAATATAGCCCTCGGCGGCCAGGAAGTCGAGGGGTTTTGCCAACCTGGGCCATCGCGCCCAGCGCCCTGGCGCGAAAAAAGGCTTGACAGGGCAAGGCGGCCTGGCCTAGGCATAAGAAAGCAAATGCAAAACGGAAACTGGCCTCGGTGGGGGAATCAGCCCATCCCTCCGGTGGCCTCTTGACAGAAATGGCTCAACTGCATACTATCAGGCGGAAAACGGTCGCGAGCCGTACATGTTGCCATGAGGGGAGCCCATCAATGAACAAGTCCCAGCTCATCGAGGCCTTGGCCAAGGCCGAAAATCTCACCATAAAAAAGGCTGAAATGGTCATAAACACCATTTTCGGCTCGGTGGAAGAGGCCTTGATCCGGGGCGACCGAGTGGAGATACGCGGCTTCGGCAGTTTCAAGGTCAAGGACTACGACGGTTATCAGGGCCGCAATCCCAAGACCGGCGAGGTCATCGACGTGGGACAGAAGAAGCTCCCCTTTTTCAAGGTGGGCAAGGAACTCAAGGAGCGGGTGGACCAGTAGCTCCCCGGGCGGGCCTGGCCTTCCCTTGGCCCGCCGCCTCAAGCCCCGCATGCAGCCAGCGCGGCGGGGCTCTCGTTTGTCCAGTTGGCAAGCCAGATTTTTCGGGGGTCCTGAGGGCGCTGCCGGGCTCTGCGCAACGCACGGTCGTGAACCCCGTCAGGTCCGGGAGGAAGCAGCGGTAAGCGATGCGGTGCGTGTCGCGGAAGTTCCTGGCAGCGCCTCTCAGGCCCCCCGAATAGACCAGCCTTGAGCCCCACCTTGCGTCAAACCATCGCCGCCATGCTGACCCAGGGCGAATACAGCGCCCTGGAGCTGGCCTCGGCCCTTTTGCTCACCCAGCGCGAGGTGGAGGAGCACCTGGCCCACCTGCGCCGCACCCACAAGCAGGACCTGCGGACGCGCCCGGCCCTCTGCCGCCAGTGCGGATATGAGTTCTCCCAGCGTTCCCGCCTGGATAGCCCGGGCCGCTGCCCCCGCTGCCGCCAGGAACTGGTGGAGGGGCCCTGGTTCTCGCTGAAAAGCGCCAAAAACGGTTAGCCCTCCGCGCCCCGGAAAATGATGTATAATTACGTCATGCTCTGGATGGCCATGGGCCGGAAAGCTGCGGAACCATGCTTGCCGAGGCCGAACAGTTCACCGCTGGCTACTACTTCGCCATATCGCCCCTCATGCTATTTCCGGACACCAAGGGCGATTTCGGCATCTATCTGAAGCATCAGAACCGATTCATCCTCTACGCCAATCCCCAAGAGCGCATCACCATCGAGCACCTGCAAAGGCTGCACGACAACGGCGTCAAGGAAATATACGTACTTACCGCGCAAAGGCAGGCCTACGACCAGTACCTGGACCGCAACCTGGGGCGCATGCTGCTGGACGACAACCTGCCCCAGCCCGAGCGGGCCAAGCTCTTCTACAGCGCCTCGATATCCATCGTGGGCGACATCTTCAAACGGCGGCTGCCGCCCAACCTGGTGGAGCAGGCCTATGACAAGATGCTCAAATTGGTCAACCTGGGGCTGAAGTACCTGACCCGGGCCGACTCCCTGAAGAGCGTGGCCAGCCTCATCTCCCACGACTACCAGACCTTCAACCACTGCGTGCACGTCTTCATCTACACCGCCTCCATCCTGCAAACCTTCGGCCTGGAAGAGGAGGAGGTGGCCCAGTGCGGCCTGGGCGCGCTCCTGCACGACATAGGCAAGACAGTCATCCCCAAGGCCATCCTGAACAAGCCCGGCAAGCTCACCGCCACGGAGCGCCAGGTGGTGGAAACCCATCCGGTCAAGGGGGTGGGGCTCCTGGTCCATGCCCCCTTAAGCCGCCAGGTCACCCAGGCCGTGCTCTTCCACCACGAGCGGGTCAATGGCCAGGGCTATCCAGCCGGGCTGCGCGGGCAGGAGATTCCCCTGGCGGTCAAGGCCGTCACGGTGAGCGACGTCTACGACGCCCTGACCGCGGACCGGCCCTATGCCCGCCAGTACTCGCCCTTCGAGGCCTTGTCCATCATGCGCGACGAGATGAATGGTCACTTCGATCAGGAGGTTTTCAAGCGGCTGGTGCTGGTGCTGAGCGGGGCCCAGGTGGTGTGAGCCCCGGCGGCCCGTCTCAAGCCAAGTTGGCATAAGCCTTGCGCAGGCGCTGGGCCGCCCCCAAAAGGGCCTGGGCCGTGGCCTGCAACTGACCCGCCCGCAGGGTGCTGGAAAACCCGATGGCCCATAGGGCGGCCGGCATTTCCATGCCCCCGGCCAAAGGAACCGCCACCCCCCACACTCCTTCCAGGTACTCGTCCTGCTCCAGGGCATAGCCATCCTGGCGGGTCTGCTCCAGTTGGCGGCGGAATTCTTCCATATCGGTGACGGTGCGGGCGGTGTAGGCCGGCAGGCCCTGGGCCAGGGCCTGCTCCACCCGGGCCGGGGTCAGGCCGGCCAGGAAAACCTTGCCCACCGCCCCCGCGGTCAGGGGCAGCTTGGTGCCGGGTCCGGCGGCCAGGCGGATGACCCCGGCCGGCTGGGCGCAGAGCAGCACCCGCACCTCGCCCCGCAGCAAGGCCCCCAGGGAGACCGTCTCCCCCAGTTGGTTGGCCAGGGCGTTCAACTCGGGCGCGGCCAACTCGCGCAGGCGGGCCGGGGCCAGGCTGCGCCCGGCCAGGGCGAACAGCCATGGTCCCAGGGTATAGCGCTTGTGCAGGGGCTCGCGGGCCAGGGCTCCCCCGGCCTCCAACTGGCGGCACAGGCCAAATACCGTGGCCTTGCTGAGATCCAGCTCGCGGGCCAACTCGCTGATGCCCAGGCCCTCCTGGCTGTCGGCCAACAGTTCCAGGATATTGAGGGCGCGGGCCACCGAGGGGGCCTGATAGGTGGCGCCTTGGGGCATGGTGTTCTCCCTGATGAACCTATTAAAGGCGCATGTTCAGGGAATTTATTTGTTTTGTCAAGGAATGTGGCTAGATGGGCGTATAGACCTGGTTTATTCCCTGGAATTGACCGGCCAGGACGGACCAGGCTGGAGCGGCGTCAAGGGCTTGACCCCGCTCCCCGGCGGCGCGCCAAGCCTTCGCCGCCCTGCCCCTTTTAGGCGTAGGCATTCAGGGCGCGGCCCTTGGCCGGGCGGTGCCCCTCCTGGCGCTCCTCAGAGCCGGAGTTCTGGCGCGCGGGGGGCACCCTCTGGGCGCGCTCCTTTTCCAGCCGCCGGCGCTTGGCCTCCTCGCGGGTCAAGCGGTCCACCATGGGGCTGATGAGGCTGATATCCGCCAACATGGCATCCTCCCGCAGGCCTTATCGGCAATTGCCTGAAAAGGCTTCAAGAAAAAATACCGCTCAGGGCGCGCTGGGGGTCAAGCCAACCTGGACCGGCTCCAGCGGAGGGGCCGGGCGGGCCAGGCGGTTGACCATGTCGGCCACGAAGACGGTGCAGTCCTGGCGCTTTTCCGGGCTGCACAGGCAATCGGCCCGGTTCCAGGCCGTGCAGCCGCAGTGCAGGCAGAGCAGTTCCGGGGTCAGCAGAGCCTGGTCGTAGAACCTCTTGAGCTCGAGCTGGGGCGACCGCCGCATGAATCCTCCCCTGGCGTTTGCGCGCCGGATGGGTTTTCCCTAGGAGCCCTTGCACGGCGTGTGCCAGCCCGCGCCGTAACCGCCTTGGTGGTTGCCAGACAACAGCGCCCATGCTAGTTTGGAAATGCCACAGGGAGTGAGCAACCCCATTGAGAGAAACCCCATGATGACCGTCTTACTGCTGGCCTTGATGGTGGCCGCGGCTTTGTGCCTGGTGGGAACGGTCGTGTTTCTCTATCGCTTCCTGGTGCGCAGCCGCCTTTTTCCCCAATTGCCACGCATCTGGAACGCCGACAAGAAACGGGCGCTCATCCTGGGCGGGGCCACCGTGCTCCTGCTGGCTGGTTTCGTGGTGGTGGGGGCGCTGACGGCGGCTCCGCCAGCTCCCGCGCCGGCCGCCGCGCCCGTGCATACGGCCAAAAGCCAGGACCAGGAATTGCCCCAGGCCCTACCCCCGGCCCCCATGCTCACCACCCAGGTAAGCCCAATACCGGAC
>CAZLSD010000021.1:0-26071 GCA_964561775.1 uncultured Desulfarculus sp.
CGGCCAACAGGTTGCGCCCCTGGGAGGAGGCCAGACGCAAGTCCTTAAAGTAGGACCCCAGGGTCTCCACGCTCCAGGTGTCGAAAACGCTGCCGCGTATCTGGCGGAAAGCTTCCGGGGCTTGCTGACAAGGGGCGGGCTGGGCGGCGCGAACCCGCTTGAACATGCCCCATTCCCAATCCAGAATGGCCCAGATGAGTGACTTGCGCGACAAGCCTGTCAGTTCTTGCCCAAGTTGATCACTGCTCCGGCTTTTTTCTAATGCCACTTGCTGTAGCCCAAAAGACTGCCGAAGAGCCGGGGCAACTCCGCCAGGTTGTCCACGAACTGCACCAGCTTGCCATACTCCCGGCGCAGGGCCTCCTTGTTGGAGGGGTCGCAGCCCAGGCCCAGGGTCAGCAGGTTGATGCGCTTGCTGGCGCAAAGGCGGATGGCGTCCGCCACCCCGCAGCCCCAGTTGGAGGCGCCGTCGGTGATATGCACGATGAAAGGCCGCTTCATGTTGCGCTTCAAACTGAGCGCGGTGGCGATGATGGCCTCGCCCGAGGCGGTCTTGCCATGCGGCAGCACGCTGTAGAAACGCCCGCCCAGGAATATCTCGGTCAAGTGGCAGGCCCCGCGCACCTCGTTGTAGGCGAAGATGCGGGTGCGCGGCGTGAAGCTCTTTAGGGCCGTGAACAGGGTCTGATACAGGGACTCGGTGTAGTCCCACTTGACCGGCCCGGCCATGGAGCCGGTGCAATCCACCAGCAGCACGAAGTCGTTTTGTAGCTCGAAGACGTGCTTCTTGATTTGGAACACGGCCCCGGTGGTGGGCGCGCGATAAAGGCGGCGGCGGTCAATCTTGCCGGTTTGCAGGCCCCGGTTGTGGATCACATGGTGATGGGCCAGGCTCTGCAAGACCATGCGCAGATTGTTCAAGAGCTTGCGGTCCACCTTGTCGCCCGCCGCCATCACCACGTCGTTGCCCTCGATGCGCACCACCTGGTCCTGGTTCTTGACCAGCGACTTGACCTGATCGGTGAAGTCGGTGGTCCCGGTGGTGACCGCTTTTTCGATCTCCTGGGCGAAGCTGATGATGGTGGACTTGACCGCCCTGCGCTCCTCTTCCTCCTTCTCCAACTCTTCCTTGAACTTGTCGTGCAGCAGGAAGGGGTCCGAGCGATCGCCGGGCCAAAACTTTATGCGCTCCAGGAGCTGGGGCCAGATGCTGTTATAAAGCTCGATGCGAAATAGACCGCGCTCGGAAACACCGTTGATGCGCGGGCACTGATCACGCAGGGGCTCCACCAGGGAGTTCAGCAAGGCCAGGGGCTTGCGGTAGAACTTTTCCAGGCTGGTGCGCTCGGTGAGCCCGCCCACCGAACGGTCCACGTATTCCTGGCGAAAGGCCTCGCCTTCGCGTTGAGCGGCCATGCGCCACCAGATATGCAGGACCTCGGTGATGGTGGGGGGCTGGATGAACTCGACGCGGCGCTGGGCCCACTCCCAATCCCGCGCCTTCTCGGTATATAGGCCCAGCACGCTGCGGTTGCTGAGCAGGTCGGCGTATACCTTTTCGGCCATGGAAAAATACAGGGCGTACTTGTAGGCGTACACCTTGGGCAAATCCAGGCGTACCGTGGCCATGTTCTTGAAGCGCTCGCTCCACTCGCTAATCTGATAGGCCTGGTGTATGCCCAGGCCCACCGCCACGTCGGTGCGGGCGGCGGGGATGGGATACTCGCCCAGCACCACCGAGGGGTCCAGGGATAGGCCTTCCTGGCGCTGCATGCCCGACCAGACGATCTGGCCGATGTTGCGGCCCACGTAGGAGCAGATCTTGCGGATGCCGCGCAGGGCCTTGGCCAGCTCCAATATTTCTATGGGCGACTTGTCCCGCCGCCAATAGTCGGAGTAGCCCTCCTGGCCGGCCAACTGGAAGCGCTCCACCAAGGAGGGGTCATGCGCTGAGACCTGATGTTTGCTCATGCCTGGCCTTCTCTCGACCTTTCACCCACGGTCACGCCAGCCTTCCGCCGCTCGCGCCGGCTCAGCGGTTCATCACCTCGCGGGTGTACAGGACATACTCCCCGGAGCGGCGTTCGGCGTAGCCCTGCTCCAGATGCAGGGAGATGAGCACCGACTCCAGGGTCTCCTTGTCGGTCTGCAAGCTGGTGGAGATGGCTTCGGCCAGGTTGGCCCCGGCGGCCATCATCTCCCCGATCATGAGCGTGGTGCGGGTGGAGACCTGGGTGTTCAGGTCGGGGTTGCGGCGCAGGGCGTTGACCGCCTCGATGATATCCTGCGACTGCTGTGGAGTTATCCCGGTCTTCTTGGCCACCACCTCGCGTTCCACCTCGTTGGGCAGATAATCCATGAGCACCAGGTAGAAGCGGTCGCGCAGGGCCGCGTCCAAGAGCTCGGTGCCCACGAACTCCTCGCCCTCGTTCAAAGTGGCGAAGAAGATCACCCCCGGAGCCACCTTGATCAGGCCCAGCTCGTCCAGGTATATCTGCCGGTCATCGGAGAGGATGGAAAAAAGCATGTTCAAGGCCTTGGGGTGCTCGGGCCGGTTGATCTCCTCCAGGTGGACCACGCACTGCGGGGTCTGGATAGCCTGGGGGAAGAGGAACTGGCGGTAACGGGTCTGGCCGGCCTCCAAGGAGTACTCGCCGAAAAGCTGTCCCGGCTCGGAGAGGATGCCCACCTGGAAGGTGGCTAGGGGCCGCTGATATACCGCGGCGAACTGGCGCACCAGGCTGGACTTGCCGCAGCCCTGCTTGCCCGTGACCAATACGTTGACCGGGTGCCGCTCGGCAATCTTGTTGATCTTGGTGAGGATGGCCTGCACGTCGCCGCTGATGTAGAAGTAGGGATCCTCATCGGGCACGAACAGGGTGCTGAGCGCGGGTCTGATCGCTGGTTGGGCTTTCACCTGTCACCTCTCTTGCGCTGTCTGGCGTCTGGCCGGCAAGCTCCCGCCGCGCTGGACGGGAGCCTGCCTCCGGACGCGGTCCAAGAACCGGGGGAGGGCCGGTGGGTGGTCTCCCGACCCCCGTCGCCGCCACCGCAGGGCCGGCCCCACCCCGTTGATGCTAGACGTGCTCGCGGAAGCTCAACTTGCCTTCCTCGTGCTTGCCGCAGGTCATGTTCTTCACGTCGCGCACCCAACGTTTCCACACCGAGCCCATGGCCGTCCGGTTGACGGTGCATTGGCCCTGTAGAGGGTTGGTGGGGTCGGCGATCTGCCACTTGCAGGAAAGGCAGGGTTTGTTGGTGTTGGCGGCGTGGTGCAATTGAGCTATAGCCATGGTGGACATGGAGCGACCTCCTTGGGCGGCGGCGCTCCCTAGCGGAGCGCCGCCGGTGTGCGTGCCTACAGGTTGACGTTCAAGAACTCCAGATCCTCGGCGCCAAAGTTCTGCTCGTTGCGGGCGATGATGGTGTTCTGCCCGTAGGTGGGGATATCCACGAAACGGGCGCTGAAACCGGCCACGCGCACGATGAGATCCTGGTGCTTCTCGGGCTCGCGCTGGGCCGCGCGCATCTCGGCGGTGCTCACCACGTTGAACTGCACGTGGTCGATGTCCAGGTCGTACCAGGTGTCCATGTAGGCCTTCCAGATGTCGAAGCCGTGCACGCTGCGCATGATGGGCACCGACAGACGCTGGTTGAGCAGGTTGGCCTTCTGGTTCTGCTGCACCTTGGAGACCGACTTGAGCACCGCGGTGGGACCCCGGGTGTCGCGGCCCATGTAGGGCGAGATGCCGCCGTCGTCGGCGGCCTCGCCGCCAAAACGCCCGTCCGGGGTGGGGCCGGTGCGCGAGCCGATTTCCATGTACAGGCCCACCGCCTGGCCCACCGGCATGACCGGTCCGGCCGAGTAGTTGACGATCTTGGCCATCTCGCCGCCGATGATCTCCTCGTAGAACCTCTTGACCACGGCGTCGGCGTAGGGATCGTCATTGCCCCACTTGGGCGCGTTCTTGAAGTCCAGACGCATCTGCTCAAAGCCCTCCCAGTTGGCGAACAGGGCCTCGACCAGTTGGGCCATGGTGTACTTCTTGTCGTCAAAGACCAGCTTTTTGATGGCCACCATGGAATCGGCGGCCACCACGGTGGTGATGGGGTTGTGCCAGCCGTTGGGCTGCTCGGAGAGCTCGCAGGCGTCCATGCCCAACTCCATGCAGCCATCGTCGATGCTGGAGACGAAGGGAATCTGCAGGGTCTGGATCTCCCAGTAGCGGGTGACGTCCTTGGCCCGGATGCAGAGGTTGATGGCATAGGCGTACTGCTGGCGGAAGGCCTCCCACACATCCTCGAAGCTCTTGAAGTCTTCGGCCTTGCCGGTGTGGGGGCCCAGCTGCATGTCGGCGTAGCCCCAATCATAGCCGTCGGCCAGGGTGATCTCCATGATCTTGGCCGGGAAGATGGAGCCGCCGCCCTCGGTGCGGGTCTTCTGGGTCTTGCGTCTGCCCACCAGGCCGGCGCTCATGCACAGCACGTTGGCCCAGTCGTGGGCCTCCTCCTCGGTGGCGCCGTTGCCGTTCTTGCTGAAGCGGCCGTAGTAGAGCAACTGGGCGGTGTTCTTGCCGTCGTGCTTGATGGAGGGGTAGCCCAGGCCGTCGCGCACGCACTGGAAGACCAGGTTCTTGGTCTTGGCCCGGCCCTTGGGGTGCCAACGGAACACGATGGAGGGCTCGGTGGTGCGGATGTTGCGGGCGGCCTCCAGGATGGCGTCGGTCATGTCGTTGCAGCCGTCGCTGCCGTCCCGGTTCAAGCCGCCCAGGGTGAGGATGAACAGGTCGTTGGAGCCGGGGAATATCTCGCGGTAGGCCCGGGACTTGCCCGCGCCGTGCTCGGATATCTTGAGCCGCTCCATCTCCACCAGTTCCACCACCTCGGCATGGGTCATGGGCTGGAACTTCTTGTCCATCACGCTGATCTTATAATAAGGCCAAAGCAGCTTGTCCTCCTTGTGGGCATACCCGCTGGCATAGCGCTCGATGGCGTGGCAGAGCAGGTAGGTGTACCACTTGGCCTGGAAGGCGTCCTTTAGACCCTGGCAAGGCTCGGCCGGCACCCGCTGGTTGATGTCGGCGATCTCCATCAACTCTTCCTTGCGCTTGGGGTCGGTCTCGAAGTTCTCGGCCACGATCTTGCAAAGACGGGCGTGACGGCGGGCCCAGTTGATGACCGCCTGATCGGCGATGATCATGGCCTCCCAGTTGTCGATCCTGGGGATCCAGTCCAGCCCGGTGGTGGCGTCCCAGGGAATCTTGGCCATCTCGGCCTTGGCGTTGGCGATGTTCTCCTTGGCCATGTCGATGCGCTTTTGCAGCCCGTCCTCCAGCACGGTCTCATAGGGCGGGACGATGCTGTTGTAGCCGGTGGCAAAAGCCGGGGCCTCCATGCTGCTCACCTGGTACATGCGCTGCAAGTCCTGGGGATCGAAGTAGCTCTCGCACTTGGACTGGATGCTGTGCGGCTTCCAGTAATTGACGATCTCCTGCGCCTCCTCGATGGGCTGGGGGGCGTAGTCGCTCATCAGGTAATCCTGCACCGCCATGTAGGAGAGCTCGGGGTACAGGGGGAACATGCGGGGGTCCTCGGCGTGGTAGCCGATGATGAACTCGTCCTGCTGCAAGACCAGAGTGGTCTTGTTGAGGAAGTTGGCCAACTGCATGGCCCGGCGGATCACCTCGGGCTTGCCCTCGCTGGCCTTGTGGGCCTCGGTGAAATAGCGCATGCGCTCGATGCCGGCGGTGACGCCCTTTTCCACGAACTCACCGGCCGAGGCGTGCTTCCAGCGGCAGCGCGCCTTCAGCCTTTTGGTGCGCGCGGTGGAGGGGCTGGCCAGATGCTCATGCAGCTCCTCGTCCGGAATGTTGTTCTCCGCGGTGTTCGCCAATGGAAATTCAATCACTTTGCCCTTGTAATCGATGCTTGGTGCTTGTTGCACTGCTAGCCTTCCTTTCGCCTGCGGCGAGCTTTAAGGTTTAGCGGCCCTTTTTGAAGCTGCCGCAGGCCTGCGTGGCCTCGAACGCGGGCTTGGAAAGCCAGAATTTACCCTTTTCATCCCGCTGCTCGGTCACGCAGTCTCCTTTGCCCGGCTCGTAGTCGCCGGCATCTTGGTTGATGGCAAAGAAAAACGCGCATTCATTGCAATTAGCCATCTCGACCTCCCTCACATCCTGAAATAGAGCATTGTCGCCCGGCCCGGCTTGGGCCCTCCCCTAGACCTGGAGCGGCGCACCAGCGCCTTGGACGCTATCCGCGCCCTGGCTCACTCCCACCAGACCGCCCACGGTCACGCTGGCCAAGCCGGCGGCCTTGAGGCTGGTGGCCAGCGGCAACACGTCCCGCCCTCGCAGGTCCTTGGCGCCGCTAAGCTGGTAACTCCGTCCCAGGAAACGATATTTGCTTTCGCCGTAACAATGGTAGGGCAGCACGTCCACCCCAGCCAAGCCGCCGGCCAAACGGCCCAGATAGTCTGCGTAGGCCTGCGCGTCGCTGGGGGTGTCGTTGAAATTAGGGATGATGGGCAAGTGGATGCGCACCTGATGATGACTTTGCAGGAGCCGCTCCAGGTTGGCCAGGATGGCGGGCAGAGGCCAGCCCACCGCATCCTGATGCTTGGCGGCGTCCATGGTCTTCAGGTCCACCAGGAAAAGGTCGTAGTAGGGCAGAAGCGGCTCTATGACGCGCCAATTTGCGAAGAGGCTGGTCTCCATGGCCAGGTGCAGGCCACTGGGGCGCAGCTGGCGGGCCAACTCCAGGGCAAAGTCCGGGAAGAGCAGGGGATCGCCGCCGCTTAGGGTCACGCCGCCCCCGCTGTTGCGGAAAAAGGGCTGGTCCGCCAGGGCCTCCTGGATGATGGCCTCCAGGCTCATGGCTTGGCCCACCCTGGCGCGCGCCCCGGAGAGGCAGGCTTGCACGCATTGCAGGCAGCCCGTGCATTTGGCCCGATCCAGCTCCAGGCGAGGGGGTTGGTCCTTCTCCGTGATGAGCCGGGAGGCCCCGCTGGGGCAGACTTCGGCGCAGCGCCCGCAACCCACGCAGCGGTCGGGGTAGAAATAAAGCTCGACTTGGGTGCTTTGGGTTTCGGGGTTGTGGCACCAGGGGCAGTGCAGGGGGCAGCCCTTGACAAAAATGGTGGTGCGGATACCCGGCCCGTCCTGCAAGCTAAAGCGCTGTATCTCGGTAATGAGGGGCATTCTGATGGTTGTCTGGCCCGTGAGCCCGCTTTCTAGCTGCTCTTCATGCATGACCCTTTTCACCTCCGCCCTCGCCTCTCCGGAGTGCCCGCCAACAAATGAGCTTTATTTGAGGAGCTAGTGATAAAAATTGCAAAGTCCCCCTGTCAAGGCTTGATGGTTATTATCATAGTTATCATAGATTGTTATGTCTATAATTGCAAAATATTCGTGCGACATTTCTGTTCTTTAATGATGTTTATTCCTAAAACAGTACTTATAAAATTCAATTTCCGAGTCATATTCAAGCACAATCAGAACAATGCTGTCAACCGAAATTTAACATTTTTTTAGCCTATGTTTTCAGCATGTTATCGTATTTGCCCCTCCGGCGCCCTCCTTGACATTAGGCAATAAAACTCCTGAAAATGGCTCAACCGCCCCTTTTTGCCCTTCATTAAGCTAGAGATATCCTGAAACATGCTCAATTTATCATTTATTGGCAGGGGCAATTCGCCACCAACGGCCTCGTAAATCTATTTATCTTTATATTCAGCTATTTATCCTGGCATCCCGCCATGAGCGCTGTTCACGGGGCCCGTCGCACGGGGATAGCAGGCAGGCTCCGAGATGGATGGCGGTTGGCCCGCTCGCGCAACTATATGGTTTCATACCTAATTTAGAGGCTTGGCATGGTCAGGGTTTTGGGTTATGCTAATTTATGAGAGGCTGTTTTTTGCCAAGATGAGGCATATAGGCTGTCCGCCTGGATTCTATAAGCATAGTTATTGCGCCATGAGGCACAAGAGTATAGAATATAGATATAATGATAGGGTGTTTTGAGGCGCATACCAAAGTTTCATGACGAAAAGTGGAGACTGGCTTGGCGCCGCGCAGGTGGGGAAAATTGCGCGTAAGGCTTTCATGCATGGCAAAGCTGGGGGTGGGGGCGCCAATCAGCTACCTGCAAGGTTATTCCCGCAGGTTTGCCCCTGGTCACGCGGCGGGCAACCCATACCTCGATTCTTCCCCCTGTCCGCATGAAGTTGGGAGGCTGTTGCGGCTTTCCAATCCGGGTTGGCGGCAAGCTGACATTAGACTGGCACTTGCCGCTCACAGCAGCTTTCTGGGAGCATCCCCGCCTATGCGGCCAGCCCTCCTCGGGTAGGAATCGCCAGGCAGCTTCCCAAGGCAGCAAGGTGAGCAACGGGGCGCGGGGCGACCTGCCCCATGGCCCCCATGAAAAACCGCGGCTATCCCTGGCCGCTCAGTCACCGCCCACGCGCGGACCCCATAGAAAGGAAACCCATGCCAGTTCCCCCACCGGAGCAGGAAGACGCGCTCAAAGGAAATGGCAAGTCAGGTAAAAGCCAAGAGATTCTTGCTTCCCCTGCCAGCGCGAACCAAGTTCCAGGCGATAGGCTGAGCGGGCGTTCCCGGGGGAAAAAGGCGATGGCGGCCCTGCCCTTGGCAACGCCGGTGGATGACATCACCTTGGCCACCGGTGGCAACTCCCCCCATGACGCCGGCACGGAAGGCGAGGCGGCCTTGCCCGTGAGCGATAAACGGACGGCCATCTTGAGCGCGTCCCAAAAAATCTTCGCCGAAAAGGGGCTGGCCGACGCCAATGTTTCGGAAATAGCCAGGGAAGCCGGCGTAACCGACTCGATTATCTACCATTATTTCAAGGGGAAGGAAGACCTGCTCTTTTGTCTGCTGGCGGAGAAGATGCATGAGGCCATGCGCAACCTCACCCTGCACCTAAAAGGCATCTTCGATCCAGCCTCCAAGCTCGGCAAGATGATCTGGTTCCACCTGTTCATCATAGACAAGAGCCCCGGCGAGACCCGGGTGATGAAAAACCTGCTGCTGGAATGCCGCTCCAATAAAAACTTCTATAGCCACCCCGGCTATAATTCTTTGCGTAAATACACTGGGTTCCTGTTGTCCATCCTGCGCAACGGCATCGAGGAGGAGGTCTTCAGCCGCGACCTCAACGCCCCTCTGGCCCGGGACATGATCTTCGGCTTCCTGGACGAGATGTCGCTGAGTTGCCTGGCCACCCCCGAGCAACGCCAAGCCTTGCCGGACTTCGACGACGTGATGGCCTTGATCCTGCCCATGATCTCCAGTTCATGGGACCAGGCCAGCGGCGGCCAGGAAAATGACAAGGCGGCCCGCATCCTGCAAGCCGCGGAGTACATGTTTGCCGAGAAGGGTTATCTTTCCGCCACCATGGCGGAAGTAGCCGCCATGGCTGGCGTGGCCGAGGGGACCATTTATTCCTACTTCAAGAACAAGAAGGAACTGTTGTTTTCACTGCCCCGTAAAAGATTCGAGGACATCCGCGCCTCCATTCGAGGCGTATTCCAGCCAGGCGGCGTCCACGAGAAATTTTTACTGCTCATCCGGCACCATTTCCTGCTGCTCTTGGCCAATCGCAATTTTCTCAAGGTCTTTTTGACCGACATCAAGCTCAACCGGCAATTCTATCTCTCCGACTCCTACCCTCTTTCCCAGCAATATGTGGATATACTTGATGAAATACTGGAAGAAGGCAAGCAGCAGGGCGTGTTCAGGGCCTCAGTCAATCCCCGTCTGTTTAGGCATCTGTTCCTGGGCACCTTCAGCCATCTGGCCATGCGCTGGTTCGTGGTGGGCTCCAACCGCAGCACGGACAAATGCCTGGAGATAGAGCATGCCGCGGTGCTGCTCTATCGGGCGGTAGCCAACAACAGCCCCTTATCCAGCGCGAACGGCCAGGCGGCCTACTGACGGAGTTTACCCGGATAAAGCATCCCCTCCTGTACCAAGGCTACGCCATCTGAAATGGGCCAAATCCTGAGAGGCAAGCGCCCTTCGATCCTGCCCAGGTCTTGCAGCCCCCTCGTCAAGCGAGTGGATTTCTTGAACGAGGTTCTCCGTGACCTCGCCAAGGACCGGGCGTCAGTGGAGCAATCGGCGCCACCATCCTTAATTGGAGACACGGGAACTGGCCGTGCATATCGGGCTCGCCGGTGCGGCCAAGCAAGGGAACCCGCACGATTCGCCTCCTGGGCCTGGCGAGAGACCACCCTGCCCTGAGCTATCGTGGACTCCCCCGCACAAAAAGCCGTGCGCTCTCAGCCGTCCTGCCTGCGGGAACCTTCCAAGCTGGCGTCCTAAAATTCCGTAAAATCATGCTCATCCGGATAAGCAGCCTGGCTAGGCGCACGCCCCTTGGCCTTGGCCGGCCATGCCAACTTGCGCCGCCCGCCCGCCGCGCGGCCAACTGGCAAGGCTCGGGTGGCGTAGGTGGCGCTCGCCTGCCTGGGGCCGGTGAGCCCAGCTTGCTCCATGCGCCCCCTGCCGCCGTCAACCAGGGCCGCCAGTTCGGCCACCACCTCCAATAGCCCCTGAGCCTGGGCGGACATCTCCTCGGAGGAGGAGGCGGTCTCTTCGGCTCCGGCGGCGTTGGTCTGCACCACCCGGTCCATTTCCGTCATGGCCTTGTTCACCTGGTCGATGCCCTGGGCCTGCTCGGAGCTGGCCGAGGCTATCTCGCCAATCAGGCGGGCCACCTTCCCGCTATTCACGGCCACGGCTTGGAATGCCTGATTGGTGCGCTCCACCATGCCGGAGCCCTCCTGCACCTTCCTCAAAGTCTGGGCGATAAGCTCCGCGGTGTTCCTGGCGGCATCGGCCGCGCGTTTGGCTAAGCTGCGCACCTCCTCGGCCACCACGGCGAAACCCGCCCCGGCCTCGCCAGCCCGGGCGGCCTCCACGGCGGCATTCAGGGCCAACAGGTTGGTTTGGAAGGCTATCTCATCTATAGTCTTGATAATTTTCGAGGTCTGCTCGCTGGCCTGGGTGATGTCCCCCATGGATATTGTGAGATGCTCCATGGCCTCCTGCGCTTCTTGCACGGCTTGACTGCTTTCCTGGGACAGGCTGTCGGCCGTGCTGGCGTTTTCGGCGTTGGTTTTGGTCATGGAGGCCAACTCTTCCATGGAGGCGGAGGTCTCCTCGATGGAAGCGGCTTGCTGGCTGGCCCCGGAGGAGAGGGCTTGCCCCGCGGAGTTGAGTTTGGCCGCCGCCGAGGCCACGTCATCCGCACCTTGGGAAAGACCCGTGATGACTCCGCGCAACGCGGCGGAAATGCGGCTGGCTTGTAAAAAGCCTATGAGCAAGCCCAAAAATGCCACGACCACCGCCACCGCCAAAAGCAGTTTGTAGTTGCTCTGTATTTGGGAAAAGATGTCTCCGTTGGTCTGCAAGGTGTTGGCTTCGACCGCTGAGGTTATTTTTCCAATGCTCTGGAACATGGCCTTGCTGATGAGCCTCTGCTCCTTCACGTTACCAATATAGGCAAGTATGGCCTCCTTGACTTTTTGGTTGGAGTCCCTGGCTATGATGGCCATTTGCTGGAAGGGGGTGCCAGCAAGATTACCGATGGACACTTCCACGTTATTCAGCAAAATGTCTAGAAAATTTAGCATGTCCTGGCTAACGGACATGTCCTCTTTAAGTTGCAGGAACTTGACTTTTAGTTCATAGCTGGAGGAGGTGTTGACGTTGGCTGCCCCGAGCACCACGCACTCCAACTTGCTCACTTGGCTGCGGGCCTGTTCGTCGGCCAGCCTGTCGCTGACTATTTTGATGTAGTCATTCGACTGCTTGATCGAGTTGGAGGTCAGCGAGAATATCTGTTCTTCAATGCCGTGGTTTTCGCTTTCAAGTTTGCTATAGCCTTCTATGCCTTTCCAAAGCGAGGCCACCTCGCCGGCCAAGTCGCTTTTATGCACCACGGCCTGAAGTTCCTGGAACTGCTTTTCCAGGCTCACAGAGTCTATTTCATGGTTGAGGAAGCTCTTAACCGCCAGGGCGGTGGCGTGAAATTGGCCGGCGACCTCCAAGGAGGAACGCTGCTGGAGGTTGAGACTGCCAATTTTGGCATCGGAGTAGAAGAATAGCCCCGCCACCACGGCCAACAGGATGACGTAGAGGGAATTGGGTAGCAATATTCTATGCTTCAAGCTCATGCGCGCGCGGTGCGAAGATGCCATGTCGCTTTCCTCCTATGTTGGGCGGCGTGTGGACAATTTAAAACATCCTCGTGGGCAGATACATATGAGCCCACCTTTGCCATCCCCCCATAGCCCAGCATGCGCAAAAATAACTGGGGCCTCATGGCGCGGCACTCGCCCCAGCCTGAACGCAGCCCGCTTTTCTCTTTCTCTACAGCCGGCGCGTGGACTGGACGCCTGCACCGACGCGTATCGGCCTTATTCTACTAAACTATATATTCTGGGCTATTAGCAGTCCGACTGCTCTCTCCCCAATCAGGTTGATGGTTGGGTAAAGTGGCGCGCGCAGACTCAGCGAAGATATTACCTCGGAGTAGCCAGTTCTCGCGCCTGGTCGAGGCTCAGGCGCCATGGAGGGCAGACCCAAGCTGATTGGCGCTCAAAATAACATAATAATGAATAATATAATACATGGAAACTGGCCGAGAATGCATTTTTGTGTTTATCGGCGTGAAAAAACGACCCAGTTATGGGGGTAGTCGGCATCGAATATTGGCCAACCCTTGGCAAACGGGCGCCTTTAGTGAATTTGGCGAAGGGAGGGCCGAGGGAGATGCTGACGGCGTAGACAACATGAAAGAGCAGGCTTAGGCAGAAGCATGGCGAGTTGAACAGGGGGATTGGTGAGGGAACTCTCTCGTCTCGGCATAAGTGCGGGCAAGGCCGCCGGCCCTTGGCTAACGCTTGTTAAATCAAGCGTATCGGGTGGCTGCTATCAGGGCGAGCGGGGAGAGGATGGGGAAAAATCGAAACCATAAAGGTCAGGGGGTCAGGCCGGTTGGCCTAACCCCCTGTTTTAATGGTGCGCCCGGGGTGATTCGAACACCCGGCCTACGGATTCGTAGTCCGGCGCTCTATCCAGCTGAGCTACGGGCGCGTATTGCTGTCCAGCACGTCAACGCTGGCCTATTATAACAAAAGATGGCGTCCTGGCAACTCAGGCCAGGGCTTCTTCCGCCTCGCGCATGAGTCGGCCGATGGCCAGGCCCTGGGGGCAGCGGCGCTCGGCAGGGACGAAGTCCTTTTCCGCCATGTTGGCCAAGGCCTCGGTGGGCAACTGGGAGTAGACGCTGCGGGCCAGCTCCAGGTTGCCGTAAGAGCGCCAGTACATCAGGCAGCGCATCACCTCGGCCACTGGCGCCTCCTGCCCCAGGGCGTTCTCGCACAGCCCGGCGCAGCCCGTGCAATAGCACTGGCGGGTGTCCTGGGCGAATTGGCGCAAGGCCTGGATATCCGCCTGGGCCAGTTGGGTCTTGTCCATGGCCGCGGCTGCGTTGGCCATGAGCTGGGTCAGGTTGGGCATCTGGGCGCAGATGTCCGCCACGCGCGGCTCGGTCCACACCGCCTTGAGCCGGGCCTGCTCCGGGGTGTAGCCCTGTTTGAGGAAGCGCTCGGCCAGGGCCACCTCGCCGGGGTTGTCGAACTTGACCGGACCGCCGCCCTGGGTCTTCATGGCCGAGAGCCCGATGCCCTTGGCGGCGCAGGCGGCCACGGCGTCCTTCATGCGCGGCTCGCCCATGTTGCGCCAGTTGTAGGTGAACAGGATGCCGTCGATCCAATCCAGCTTGCTGGCCGCCAGGAGCAGCTCTTCCATGTTGCGGTGGGTGCTGAAGCCGAAATACTTGATCTTGCCCGAGGCCTTGGCCTGTTCCGCCCAGAGCCGGGTCTCCTTGTTGTCGACCTCGCCGATGCTGGTCAGGCTGTGCACGAAGTAGAGATCGATGTAGCTGGTTTGCAGGCGCTCCAGGGATTCCGTCAGGTGTTGGCTCAGGATGCCCGCGCCACGCACCGGGGAATAGGACTTGCTGACCAGGAACACCTTCTCGCGCTCGCCGGGGTTCTTCTTGAAGAACTGGCCGATGCCCTGCTCGGAGCGGCCGTTCTCGTAACTCTCCGCCGTGTCCCACATGGTCACGCCCAGCTTCATGGCCTGCTTGAGCACGATCTGGTTGGTGATGGTGTCGAACATGGTGCCCAGGGAGAGGATGGGCACCTTGACTCCGGTGCGGCCAAACACGCGGGTGGGCATGGAGGCCGTCTCCGCCGGGCCGGTCTGGGCCAGGGCGGCGGGTCCGCTCAGCAGGGAACCCACCCCGGCCGCCGCAGCCAGCTTGAAGAAATCGCGTCGCGAATGCTCACCGTCTTTGCGGGCCATGGCAATCATCTCCTGGCTTGAGGTGTCCAGCCAATTTTATCGGAGATTGGTTCTCAAAGCAGCAGGGAGCGGCGGGGGCTGCGCGATTCGTTCTCCGCGCTGACCCGGATGGCCCGCAGCCCGCTGACCGGGCACTCGTGCTCGCAGACCCCGCAGCCGATGCAGCGCTTGGGGTCCACCACCGGGCGTTGCAGACGCACGGCCACCTCCAGGCTGGCGCCCGGGCTGGCGCTCCAACCGGAGCCGGGCTCCAGGGCCAGCCAATCCGCCCCGTTGGCGGCCAGGCGGGCGCGGGTCTGCTCCGGCGCGGCGGCGGCCTGCACGTAGTAGTCGCCGCTGCCCAGGCGTCCCGGCGTGAGCGCCGGGCCGGAAACCCGCAGACGGCCCTGGTCCTGGGCTTCCAGCCTGAGCCCTTGCCGCACCACGCTGAAATGGACACGGGTGAAGATGGCCTTGGGGCTGACCGGGCAGTTCTCCTCGCAGACTATGCAGGGCCGGTCCAAGGCCCAGGGCAGGCAGCGCCCCGGGTCCACGAAGGCCGTGCCCAAGCGCAGCGGGCCTTGGGCGGCATGAGCCCCCAGGCCGCGCTTCTCCTCCAGGCTGATGGGCCGGATGGCCGCCGTGGGGCAGACCTGGCCGCAGGCCACGCAGTTGAGCTGGCAGCCGCTGGTGCCCATGCGCATGTTGAGCGCGGGCGTCCACAGGGCCTCCAGGCCCTGGTCCAATCCGGCCGGTTGCAGCACGTTGGTGGGGCAGACCCGCATGCACTGGCCGCATTTAAGGCAGCGCTCCAGGAACTCGGGCTCGGGCAGGGCTCCGGGCGGGCGGATAAGCCCGGGCTGCCAGCCCGGCCCCACCAGGCCGGATAGGCGCAGGCCGGGCGTCAGCAAGAAACCCGAGGCCAGGGAGGCCACCACCCCGCGCCGGGTCAGGTCCGGGCCGGTGATCTCGCCGGCGGCCGAGCGCGCGGCGGCGTAGGTGATCTCCGCGTCGGGGCAGGTGTCCAGGCAGTTCATGCACAGCACGCATTCGCTCTGGCGCAACTGGCCCGAGGGCGCGCAGGCTCCCTCGCAGTCGGCCTCGCAGCGCAGGCAGTCGCGGCAGGCCGGGGCCTTCTTGCCCACCCGCCACAAGGCCCAACGCCCCAAAAGCCCCATGAGCGCGCCCAGGGGGCAGACGAAGCGGCAGTAGAAACGGGGCAGGCGCAGGTTCATGAGCAGAGCGGCCAAGAACACGGCCAGGATGAGCCAGGAGCCCTGGTAATAGCGCTGGCTCACGGAGAGCCCGCCCATGGCGGCGTCCAGGGCGGGCAGGATGATGAGGTTCACCGAGCGGTGGACCAGGGGGATGGGGTCCAGCAGGCCGGTTTGCAGGGAGGCGGCCACCACCTCGTTGGGCGCGGACCACCAGCCCAGGGCCAGTCCGGCCAGGGAGATGCCCAGAAAGCCCCGGGCGCGGAGGCCTGGTTTGTCCCACAGCTGGCGGGCGGCCAGCCAGGCCAGACCCAAGAGAGCCGCCAGCAAGAGCCAGCCCCCGGCCGCGCCGGCCTTGTCCTGGCTGAAGCCGCGCAGGCGATAGGCCAAATCCCCGGCGGCGGCGGTGAGCAGAACAATGAGGATGTAGTACTTGGCGGCCTGGCCGGGGTGATAGCGGTTGACGGCCAACTTCTGCTTGAGCGAGCGCCCCCGGCGGCCCAGCCAGCCCACCAGGTGGTGCAGCGCGCCAAAGGGGCAGACCCAGGCGCAGAAGAAGCGCCCCAAAAGGACGGTGAGGGCGATGGTGGCCAAGGCCCAGGCCAGGCCGGCATAGAGCGTGCCGGTGCTTAAAAGCGTGCCCAGGGCCACCAGAGGGTCCAGTTGCAGGAACCAGTTGACCGGCCAGCCACGGAACTGCCACAGGCGCTCGCCCAGGGTGGCGACCAGGCAGAACCACAGGAAGAGCAGCAGGAAGAATCCCTGGCTTAGGCGGCGGGCGGTGACGATGCGCATGGCTTGCCTCAACCCAGGCTGACCCGCGCCGGGCGCAGGCTCTCGAAGTCCAGCTTGCCCAGCCCGGCGGCGTCGGCCAGCCCGATGTAGGGCAGGTCCTGGGGGCGCTTGCCCAGGAGCCCGGCGGCGCAGGCGTCGGCCGCCACCTGGTCGGTGCTCAAGATCATGGTCTCGGTGCGCTTTAAGTCATCTAGCGAACCGCCGGTGGGGCCGTTGCTCTGCATGCTCACCACCCCATCCAGGATCACCAGGCTGGGGCGCATCAGCATGGCCAGCTCCTTGATCACGGTGTGGATGTCCTGGTGGAAGATGTTGCGGCGGCCGCCCAGCAGGCCGTACCAGTTCTTCATGCTCAAGGAAGCGCCCGAGCGGTGGTGGTCCTTTACCGGGCTGAGCCCGATGACCTTGTTGACGCCCTGGAAGGGCGCGTGCAAGAGCGGCCAGTCGCGGATGAGCCGTCCGCCCTCCACCGTGGTGGGGGCGAAAAAGCGCTCCTCCGGCAGCATGACCCTGGCCCCGGCCTGGGCCGCGGCCTGGCCGATGCCGGTCAGGCTGAAGCAACTGGCCGCGTCGTTGATGGGGTTGTCGGTGACCACCACCCGCTCGGCCCCCACCGCCAGGCACAGGCGCACCAGCTCCGCCGCCAGCTCGGGGTCGCTGGTGGCCCCCAGGGAGGGCGGGGTGGCGAAACCGGCGTTGACCTTGATGAGCACCCGGTCTCCGCGCTGGATGAAGCTCTCCAGGCCGCCCAAGGCCTGCAAGCCGGCCTGCAAGGCGGCCTTGCGCTCGGCCCCCCGCACGATGGCCATCTTGCCGGCCTGCCCGGGCAGGGAGAAGTCGGGCAGCCTGACCAGAGGCCCGGCGGCGGGCGCGGCGGACGGCCCCTGGGCGTCGTGCAAGCTTAAGCCCAGCACCCCCGCCGCGGCCAGGGTCAGGCCAGCGCCCAGGGCCCGGCGCAGGAAGTCACGCCGGTCCGGCCCAGGGGCGGCAGGGGCGGCAGGGGCGGGGTTACGCTGCTCCGGCTCCATCACTTGGCCTCCTTGAGGCGCTCATACAGGGCCAGGCCCAGATTGCGGGCCAGGTCCTGGCTCTCGGCCCCGTGCACCCCGGCCAGGTATGCCCCCTGGTTGAAGACCAACTCGTAGGTTCCCAGGATGTCCACCAGGCGGCCGCCGGGAAGCGCGGCGGGGGCGTGCATTTCCTTGCCCCCGTGGGCCAGCAGGAACTGGGCATAGGCCTTGGCCAGGTCGGCGGCCTGGCCCTCATCGGCGCGGCGGGAGACAAAGGCCATGCCCTCCTCGCCGTTCAGCACATAGGGCGCGGCCCAGACCTGGTCCAGGCGGTCGAAGCCGAACACGTCGCTGGCCAGCAGGGAGACCTGGGCCTTGTCCAGCCCTTCGGGCGGGAAGAAGGCCATCTCGCCCAGGGCCTGGTCCTGGGCCGGGACCAGGACCAGCCAGGCCCGCGCCCAGTCCTGCAAGGCCGTCAGCAACCGCTCGCCGGGCTGGGAGGCCACCAGTTCCAGGTAGTAGCGCCCCCGGGTCAGGAACAGGGCGTTCTTGGTCAGATAGGCCTGGGCGCCCAGGCCGGGGTCGGGGGCCTGGGGGCGGCGCTGGGTGCTGTAGACCGAATAGGCCCCGCGCTGCTCGCCCATGTCGAAGACATAGGCCTCCAGCCACAGGTTGGGGTCCTCGGCCAGGGCCAGGCGTTGGGTAGCCAGCAACTGGAAGCCGGCGGAGAGATATAGCTCGGCCTTGCCGTTGATCTTGTCGGAGAGGCTGACCGGGTCGAAGTTTTGCGGCGGTCCCATGGGGGTCAGACCCTGGACCTTCAGGGCGGCCAGGTCCAGGGGGGCGTCCAGGTTGGCCAGACCGGCGGCCGCGCCGGAAGGGGCCGGCGGGGTTCCCCAGGCCTTGGGGTCGTAATCGGCTTGCTTGAGCCACACCCCCAGGGCCACCAGGACCAGGGCGGCCAGCGCCGCGTAGCTGGCCAGGGTCTGGGCGCGGCTGACTGGGGCCGGGGATTTGGCCATGGGCGTATGCGGCCTTTAAAAAAAGTTGGCGCTGGGCGGCCTTGGGGTTGGCCGCCTGATTCCCCAGGAGTGTGAGGCAAGAACCAGACCGCGTCAATGCCCCCCGCGCCGTTCAAGCCTTGAGGGAAGGGTGGCGGTCCATCAGCTTGGGGGCGGGGCCTGGCGCTGTTGGTCCGGCACGGGGCAGGGCGCGTTCTTGGCCACCAGGCGCTTAAGGATGGCGCAGCGCAGGGCCACGAAGGTGCGGCAGGATCCAGCGCCGTCCACGGCGTCCTCCTTGGGGAAACTGGCGTGGGGACAGGTGAGATCGCACCAGCGCATGATCAGCTCCGGCGGCCGGAGGGGCGCAGGCTGCCCGAGGTCTCCGGCGGGTGTACGGGTATGGTGACTTCCATGAGAGCGCCTCCGCCGGGGCGGTCGTCCACCCGCAGGGAGCCGCCCAAGAGCAGCACCACGTCGCGGCACAGGGACATCCCCAAGCCCACGCCATAGTCCTTGGTGGTGTAGAGGGGGTCGAAGATGCGCTGGCGCTCCTGGGGGGATATGCCCGGGCCTTCGTCCCCCACCCCGAAAACCACCCTGTCCAGCCCCTCGGCGCGCACGCTCAAATGCACCCGGCCGCAATCCTTGGTCACTTCCAGGGCGTTGGCGATGATCTCACCCAGGCCGCGGACCAGCAGATCGCGGTCGGTGACCAGGTAGAGGGCCTGGGCCGGCAGCTCCCAGGCCGGCTCGGGGCGCACGTGGCAGGAGCTGGCCGAGGCGCGGTTGAAGGCCTCCTCCAGCACCTTGGCCGCCTCCACCTCGGCCAGGTCCAAGTCGCGCTCGCGGTTGAGCTTGAAGACCTCCTCCAGCATCAGCTCCAGTTGCTGGATCTCCTCCATGATGACCCGGGCGTAGTGGGAGCGCGGATCCTCGGGGGGCATGGCCGAGGCCAGGCGTTTGGCGAAACCTCCGATGACCATGAAGGGGTTGCGCAGCTCGTGGGCTATGGCGCTGGTGAAACGGGCCACGGCGGCGGTGCGCTCGGCCTGCATCACCAGGTTCCAGGTGTCTTGCAGACGGCGGGTGGCCTGGCTCAAGCCATCCATGTCCTGGTGGAACTCGCCCACCTGCTCGGCCACCCGCATCTCGATCTCGCTACGGGTGTGGGTCAATTCCTCCTGGGCCAGGGCCAGACGCTCCTGGCGCACCTGGGCCGCCACGGCGGCGGCCAAAAGCCCGGCCAGCACCTCCAGGAAACCCTGCTCATCGGGGGTGAAGCCCACGCGCAGGCGCGAGGCCACGTTGAGCACCCCCACCAGCTCGCCGTGCAGCAAAAGCGGCAGGGCGCAGACCGCCTTCATGCCGGCCTTTTCCAGCATCTCCCGCCGGCCAGGGTGGTCCAGGTGGTCCACCGGCATCACCACCATGCGCCGGCGCTGGGCGGCCAGGCCGGTGAAGCCCCGGCCCAACTCCACCTGGGCCATCTCGGCGGCCTGCTCCGGGCTCAAGCCGTGGCTGGCCAGCAGCAGCAGCCGTCCGCCCCGGCGCAGGGCATAGACCCGGCTGGGCGAGAGGGCCAGGCGGGCCTCCAACTCGGCCAAGGCCCGGCCCAAGGACTGGGCCAGGTCAGGCTGGCGGGTCAGGGCCTGGGCCAGGGCCAGCAGCACCTGGCGGTGGGGACCCAGCTCAACGGATTGTCCGGCCTCGGCTTGGGGCATGGCGCGTCCTCGCGGCGCTTGACAGGGCGCTTTAGTCCTTCCTACGCTAACCGCAGCGGCCTGGCGGGTCAAGACCTCTGCTGGACCTCGGCTGGGACCTGGCCAGAGCTGGAGGAGGCCCGTGACCAAAAAAACGGGCGGCGTGCCTGGCGGTTTTGCCGTATTTATCCTGGCATAGCCGCCCGGCCGCCCCGGGCGATCAGCTCTCCGCCACCCCGGAGCGGCCCTGGAGAGCGGCCCTCATCCGCGCCAAGCGATTGACAAATCACCTCAAGGCTGCTAGCCTCAACGTCTAGTTTTTATTGGCACATGCAGACGCGGTTCAGCGCGGGAGTCCTATGAAAGGCGAGATAATCTGCATTGGCGACGAGCTGGTCAGCGGACGCAGCGCCGACACCAACTCGCGGCACGCCGCGGCACGCTTCTGGGCCTTGGGGCTTAAATTGCGCGGCGTGACCATCATCGGCGACGACGCCCAGGCCATCGACCAGGTTTTGAACCTGGGTTTGAGCCGTAGCGACTTCCTCATCATCAGCGGCGGGCTGGGACCCACCGAGGACGACATCACCGCCGAGGCCGCGGCCCAGGCCCTGGGGCTCCCCCTGGAGGAAAACCAGGAGATGCTAAGCAACCTGGAGGCCCTGGCCGCCAAGCACGGGCGCACGCTTAGCCCGGACGTGCGGCGCATGTACCTGCTGCCCCAGGGAGCCAAGGTGCTGGACCCCATCTGCGCGGGCTTCCTCCTGGAAGGGCGGGCCGGCCAGCCGCTCTTCTTCCTGCCCGGGGTGCCCTGGGAGTTCCGCCGCCTCATCGACGGCCAGGTGGGAGATTACCTGGTCGAGCGCTTCGTGGAAGGCGCGGTGGCCGTGCGCCAGTTGCGCTCCTTCGGCCTGATGGAGAGCCAGATCGGAGCGCGTCTGGAGGGCCTGGCCCAGAACTGGCCCGGCGCGCAAATCGGCTATTATCCCCACTTCCCCGAGGAGAAGGTCCTGGTCAGCGCGCGGGCCGCCAGCCGGGAGGAGGCCGAGCGCATCGCCGCCGAACTGGAGGCCGAGGTGCTCCGCCGCCTGGACGGCCACGTGGTGGCCCGGGGCGAGGCCACCCTGGCCCAGAACGTGGCCGCGCTTCTTAGCGAACAGAAGCTGACCCTGGCCCTGGCCGAGTCCTGCACCGGCGGGCTGGTGGGGCACCGCCTGACCCAGGCGCCCGGGGCCTCGGCCTTTTTGGAGCGCGGCCTGGTGGTCTACTCCAACCAGGCCAAGCAGGACCTCTTGGGCGTGAGCGCGGACACCCTGGAGCGCTTCGGCGCGGTGAGCGAGCAGTGCGCCCGCGAGATGGCCATGGGCGCTCGCCAGCGCTCCGGCACCGACCTGGGCCTGGCCATCACCGGCATCGCCGGCCCCACCGGGGGCAGCGAGGCCAAGCCGGTGGGCACGGTCTTCTTCGCCTTGAGCGACGGAGAGCACACCCGGGTGGAGGGCAAGAAGCTCTCCGGGGAGCGCTCCATGATCAAATCCTTGAGCGCCGAGCTGGCCCTGGTCTGGCTTCTGCGCTACGCCCAGGACCATGCGTTTATTCGTAGCGCTTGAGCTGCCCCCGGCGGCGAGACTGGCCGCCGCCCAGGTGCTGGACCAGCTTAGGCAGGCCGGCACGGACGTGAAGTGGGTCAAGCCGCAAAACCTGCACGTCACGCTCAAGTTCCTGGGTCAGGTGGAGCCAAGGCTGCTCAAGGAGGTGGGGGAACAGACCAAGCGCGTTTGCGCGGCCTGCCCGGCCCTGGAGCTGGGCCTCCTGGGCTGCGGGGCCTTCCCCAGCCCCCAGCGCCCCACCGTGGTTTGGCTGGGCCTGAGCGGGCAGACAGAAGCCCTGGCCGGGCTGGCGGGGAATCTGGAAAAAGCCATGGAGCCCCTGGGCTTCGCCCCCGAGGCGCGCCCCTTCCAGCCCCATCTCACCCTGGGGCGTCTGCGCCGGGGCCACTCGGTAGACAAATCTGGCGACAGCCGGGGCCTGACCCGGGAAATAATGGCTCTAGCCGCTTGGCAAGGGCCTGACTTCGCGGCTAGGCGGGTCAGCCTCATGGAAAGCACCCTGACCCCGACGGGGCCCATCTACCGGCCCCTCAAGGAAATCACCCTGACCTAGGGGAGAGCGGAAGCATGGCGGAAAAGGACCACGACAAGGAACGGGCCAAGGCCCTGGAGTCGGCGCTCAAGCAGATAGAGAAGAACTTCGGCAAGGGCTCCATCATGCGCCTGGGCTCGGGCGAGGTGGCCGCCGACGTCTCGGCCATCCCCTCCGGCTCCCTGGCCCTGGACCTGGCCACCGGCGTGGGCGGCGTGCCCCGCGGCCGCATCACCGAGATATACGGCCCCGAGTCCTCGGGCAAGACCACCCTGGCCTTGCACGTCATCGCCGAGGCCCAAAAACTGGGCGGCGTGGCCGCCTTCGTGGACGCCGAGCACGCCCTGGACGTGGGCTATGCCAGGAAGCTGGGCGTCAACGTGGACGAGCTCCTGGTCAGCCAGCCCGACACCGGCGAGCAGGCCCTGGACATCGTGGAGATACTGGTGCGCAGCGGCGCGGTGGACGTGCTGGTGGTGGACTCGGTGGCCGCCCTGGTGCCCAGGGCCGAACTGGAAGGCGAGATGGGCGACAGCCACGTGGGCCTGCAAGCCCGGCTCATGAGCCAGGCCATGCGCAAGCTCACCTCCATCATCTCCAAGAGCCACGCCGCCGTCATCTTCATCAACCAGATCCGCATGAAGATAGGCGTGATGTTCGGCAACCCCGAGACCACCACCGGCGGCAACGCGCTCAAGTTCTACGCCTCCCTGCGCCTGGACATCCGGGCCATCGGCAAGCTGAAATCCGGCGAGGAGGAGATCGGCCGCCGGGTGCGGGTCAAGGTGGTCAAGAACAAGGTGGCCCCGCCCTTCCGCCAGGCCGAGTTCGACGTGATGTTCGGCCAGGGCATCAACAAGATGGGCGAAATCTTGGACATGGGCGTGGCCGCCGACCTGGTGGCCAAGAGCGGGGCCTGGTACTCCTATGCCGAGGAGCGCATGGGCCAGGGGCGCGAGAACGCCATCATCTACCTCAAGGAGCACCCCGAGGTCACGGCCCAGGTCGAGGAGCGCCTGCGCGCCCGTCACGGGGCGGTTATCACCGCCGGCGCGGCGGCCGAGGATGCGGACGAGGAAGAATAGCCAACAAGCCGCCGGCGGGACCCACCCCCGGCGGCGCTTCTTTTAACCAACAGGACGTTAAGCCCATGGCCAAGACCGGCAACGAAATACGCCAGCTTTTCCTGGACTACTTCGCGCGGCAGGGGCACCAGACGGTGGCCAGCTCCGCCCTGACGCCCAAGGACGACCCCAGCCTGCTCTTCACCAACGCGGGCATGGTCCAGTTCAAGCAGGTGTTCCTGGGCCAGGACAAGCGCGCCTACACCCGGGCCGCCACCTGCCAGAAATGCTTCAGGGCCTCGGGCAAGCACAACGACCTGGAAAACGTGGGCCGCACCCCGCGCCACCACACCTTCTTCGAGATGCTGGGCAACTTCAGCTTTGGCGACTATTTCAAGGCCAAGGCCGTGGTCTTCGCCTGGGAGCTGCTTACCCAGGGCTATGGCCTGGACCCCGCCCGGCTGTGGGTCAGCGTGCACGAAAAGGACGACGAGGCGGCCCAACTGTGGCAGAGCGAGGTGGGGGTGAGCCCACAGCGCATCGTGCGCCTGGGCGACGCCGACAACTTCTGGTCCATGGGCGACACCGGCCCCTGCGGCCCCTGCTCGGAGATTCACATCGACCAGGGGCCGAACGTGGGCTGCGGCCGTCCCGACTGCGCCGTGGGCTGCGACTGCGACCGCTACCTGGAGCTGTGGAACCTGGTCTTCATGCAGTACAACCGCGACGCCTCCGGGGTCATGACGTCTCTGCCCAAGCCCAGCATCGACACCGGCATGGGCCTGGAGCGCATCACCGCCACGGTCCAGGGCAAGCTCAGCAATTACGACGGCGACATCTTCACCCCCATATTGGCCCGGGCCGGCGAGTTGGCCGGCATCGCCTATGGCCAGGACCCGGTCAGCGACGTGAGCCTGCGCGTGGTGGCCGACCACGCCCGGGCCTGCGCCTTCCTTATCGCCGACGGCATCATGCCCAGCAACGAAGGGCGTGGCTATGTGCTGCGCCGCATATTGCGCCGGGCCGCCCGCCATGGCCGCAAGCTGGGCCTGATGAAGCCCTTCCTGCACCAGGTGGCGCTGGCGGTCATGGACCAGATGGCCCCGGTCTACGCCGGCCTGGCCGAGTCGCGCGCCTTCGTGGACAAGATCATCGTGGGCGAGGAGGAGCGCTTCGGCGAGACCCTGGACACCGGCCTGAAGCTCTTGACCGAGGCCCTGGAAGAGGCCAAGGCCAAGGGCGACAATACCCTCTCCGGCCAGGTGGCCTTCAAGCTCTACGACACCTTCGGCTTCCCCCTGGATCTGACCATGACCATCGTGGAGGAGGAAGGATTTGGCGTGGACGAGGCCGGCTTCGAGCTGGCCATGGGCGAGCAGCGCAGCCGCAGCCGGGCCTCCTGGAAGGGCAGCGGCGAGGAAGAGCTGCCCCCGGCCCTGGCCGCCTGGCGGGCCGCCGGCCACGCCACCGCCTTCCTGGGCTATGAGGGCCTGACCGCCAGCGCCCCGGCCGAGCTGATTCTGGTGGAAGGCCAGCCCGTGGAGCGGGTGGGCGTGGGGCAGGAGGCCCAGCTCGTCACCGCCAAGACGCCCTTCTACGGCGAGGCTGGCGGCCAGAGCGGCGACGTGGGCTCCCTCAGCGGACCCCTGGGCAAGGCCAAGGTGCTGGCCACCGCCAAGCCCGGCGGCGAGATCATCGTGCACCACATCCTGGTGAGCGAAGGCAGCCTGGGCCAGGGCGAGATGCTGGAACTGGCCGTGGACACGCCTTCCCGCGCCGCCACCGCCGCCAATCACACCGCCACCCACCTGCTGCACGCGGCCCTGCGCCACCACCTGGGCGAGCACGTCAAGCAGTCAGGCTCCATGGTCTCCCCGGCCCGCCTGCGTTTCGACTTCTCCCACTTCCAGGCCATGACCCCGGCCGAGCTGCGCGCGGTGGAGACCGAGGTCAACGCCGGCATCCGGGCCAACATCGCGCTGAACACCACGGTGATGGACCTGGAAGAGGCCATGCGCACCGGGGCCATGGCGCTTTTCGAGGAGCGCTACGGCGAGCAAGTGCGCCTGGTGGAGATCCCCGGCGTCTCCAAGGAGCTGTGCGGCGGCACCCACGCCGGCCGCACCGGCGACATAGGCCTGTTCAAGATCGTGGCCGAGTCCTCGGTGGCCGCCGGCGTGCGCCGCCTGGAGGCCCTGACCGGGGCCGGAGCCCTCGAGGCCGTGCAGGCCATGGAGGACGAACTGGGCTTGGCCGCCGCCGCCCTCAAGACTCCCCGCTCCGAGGTGGCCGAGCGCGTGAACCGCCTGCTGGCCTCCTTGAAGGAGCGCGAGCGCGACCTGGACACCCTGAAGGCCCGCCTGGCCGGGGCCGGCTCCCGCGACATGCTGCAAGAGGCCGTGGAGATAGACGGAGTCAAGGTGCTGGCCACCCAAGTTGAGGCCGACAACCCCAAGGCCCTGCGCGAGGTGGCCGACTCCCTGCGCGAACGCCTGGGCAGCGGCGTGCTGGTGCTGGGCGCCCAGGCCGAGGGCAAGGCCATGCTCCTGGCCGCGGTCAGCAAGGACCTGACCAGCCGCTTCCACGCCGGCAACCTGGTCAAGACCCTGGCCCCCCTGGTGGGCGGCAGCGGCGGCGGCCGCCCCGACATGGCCCAGGCCGGCGGCCAAAACCCGGCCGGCCTGGCCCAGGCCCTGGCCCAGGCGGTGGAGCTGATTAGAGGATAGTGAAGATTTGGGGGGAACCCCTTTTTGCAGCGCAAAAA
>CAZLSD010000022.1:0-19470 GCA_964561775.1 uncultured Desulfarculus sp.
GTCCCCAGGGCCCCCATCCCCATCCGGGGCCCTGGGGACCGCCGCCCCGCTAGCCCAAGGCAAAAGACCACGCCAGACAGGCCGGACCACCCTTGGTCCGGCCTGCGGCGTTGAGGGCAGGGGAAGAATAAGAAAAAAAGAGAAAGTACCGCTAAATCTTTCCCTCTGTCCCCAGCGGGGGGAGAGGGCAGGGTGAGGGGGGCGATGAATATTACTTGTTTGATGGCAACTTGGTATCAAGCGTATTGTTTTGAAGGCAAGACGGGCGGGGTTTATCCCCGCCCGTCTTTTTCAGCGGAGTAAAGACTGTATGTTTGATGTGCGATTGGTATTAGTCCAGTAGGGCCCCGCGCACGGTGGTGAGCAGCGAGCGCAGGTCAAAGGGCTTGAGCAGGATGGCCTTGGCCTTTTGCTGCCAGGCCTGGTCGGCGCTGGCCTCTCCCGCGTGTCCGGTGGCCAGGATGACCCTGGCCCGGGGGTCCAGGGCCAAGAGCCTGTCCAGGCATTCCTTTCCGTCCATCACCGGCATGGCCAGGTCCAGGATGACCAGATGGAAGGGCTCTCCCCGTTCCAGGGCCTGCTGGTACTTCTCCAGGGCTTGCAGGCCATGTCCGGCGGTCCGCACCTGGTAGTTGTGGGCCTCCAGCACCTGGCGCACGATGTCGCGCAGTTCCGGCTCGTCGTCCACGGCCAGCACCCTCTGCCCCTGTCCCGAGGGCGGCTTGGCTGGCTTGCGGGTCTGGGCCTGGGGCTCGGCGGGCGGGTCCTGGGCGGGCAGCAGCACGCGGAAGGTGGCGCCATCTCCCGGACAGCTCTCGGCGACGATCTTTCCGCCGTGGGACTCCACGATGGAGTAGGCCACGCTCAACCCCAGGCCGGTGCCCTTGCCCGGTTCCTTGGTGGTGAAGAAGGGCTCGAAGATGTGGTTCAGCACTTCCTGGGTCATGCCCTGGCCGGTGTCCTGCACCATGGCCTCCACATAGGCGCCGGTGGGCAGCCCCAACTGGGCGGCCTGGGCCTGGTCCAGGTCCCGGCGCAGGCTGGCCAGGGTGATTACTCCGCTGCCCGCCATGGCGTCGCGGGCGTTCAAGGCCAGGTTCAAGATGACCTGCTCCAACTGGGATGAGTTGGCCTGCACCCAGTCCAGCTCCAGGGTGGGCTTGGTTTGCAGCTGGATGGAGGGTGGCAGGGCCTGGTGCAGGAACTGGCTCACGCTGGCCAGGATATGGTTGAGGCGGGCGGGGGCCTTTTCCCCCACGTCCAGGCGGGAGAAGGTGAGCATCTTGGAGGTGAGGGCAGCGGCGCGCTGGCAGCTTTTGTCCACCTTGCGCAGATACTCGGCGCTGGTTTTTTCGTCCAGTCCGCGCATGGCGGCCAGCTGGGTGTAGCCCTTGATGGTCATGAGGATGTTGTTGAACTCGTGGGCCACGCCGCCGGCCAGGGTGCCCACGGCCTCCATCTTCTGGGCGTGCAGCAGCTGGGCCTCCAGCAGGCGGTGCTCGGTGACGTCCTTCAGGGTGCCCACGATGCCCAGGGGGAGTCCCTGCGAAGCCAGGTAGGGCGCGGCGCTGGCGTTGAAGGCGCGCACCGTGCCGTCCTGGTGGATGAGCAGCCTGCTCAGGTTGGTCAGGGTTCTCCCTTCCTTGACGATGGCGGCCAGTTGCTCGGCAAAGGGGCTGACCTCGCCCGGCTGCACGAAATCCAGCAGCGAGCGGCCCAGGGCCTCTGGGGCGGGGTAGCCCAGGAGCCTCTGCCAGGCGGGATTGACATAGGTTATGCGGGCCTCTGGGTCCAGGGTGAAGATGATGTCCGGGGCGCTCTCGCACAGGGAGCGGAAACGCTCCTGGCTCTGGCGCAGGGCCTCCTCGGCCTGGGCGCGCTCGGCCACTTCCTCCTGCAGGTCCTGGTTGGCCCGGGCCAGGGCGGCGGTGCGTTCGCGCACCCTCTGCTCCAACTGGCCCCTGGCCTGCTCCAGCTTGTCCTCCACCAGGCGGCGGGCGGTGACGTCGCGCAGGATGCAAATGACGCTGGGGCGTCCGCCCATCTTCACCAGGGAGGCGGCGGCCTCCAGCCACAGGGCGGAGCCGTCGGCGCGGGCCAGGCCCAATAGCCGCCGGGCCTGGCCGGCGGCGGAGGAGAGCAGGTCGCGGGGCTCCAGGCCCAGCAGGTCGCGGCAGGTCCGGCCCAGCAGTTGGGCCGGGTCCTGGGCGAAGAGGCTGGCGCAGGCGGGATTGGCCTGGGTGACCTTGCCTTGCTGGTCCATGAGCAAGAGGCCGTCGGCCAGGTTTTCTATGACCGCGCTCAGATAGGCCAGGGCGTCGGCGCTCTCGCGGGTGGCCTGCTCCACGGCCAGTTGCAGGCTGGACACGTGCTCGCTCAGTTCATGGCTCATGGCGGTCATGGTGGCGGCCAGCATGCCCACCTCGTCGCGGGAGTCTATCTCCACCGTGGCGTCGAACTCGCGGCGGGCCAGGCGCTGGGCGTATTGGCTCAGCTTGGCCAGGGGGCGGGATATCTTGCCCACCAGCACATAGGCCGCCACGGCGGCCCCCAGGAAGATGACGAGGGTGAGGAGCTGGATATCCAGGAAAACGTCCAGGATGGAGTCCCGGATGTCCTGGCGGCTCATGCCCACGTGCACGAAGCCGGCCTGGCCGGCCAGGATGGGCGCGCTCACGTCCAGGTAGTCGTCCAGGGTGCTCACCAGGGTCGCCGGTTCATCACCCTGGACCGGCTGGCGGCGGGCCGCGACCTGTTCCAGAAGGGCGCGCACGCTGCCGGGCGGCTGGGGCACGCAGGTGTGGGCCACGATCTGGCCCTGGCCGTTGGTCACCAGCAGATAGGCCACCCCCGGGGTGTCGCGGAACTGGTCCAGGGCGGCCTGGATGCTGGCGGCCTCCTGGCCCAGGAACACCTCCACGCTGCCGGCGGCGATGCCCTGGGCGATGGCCACGGCGCGGGCGCGGTATTCCTGGCTCAGGCGGGTGTAGAGCTGCCAGCCGGAGAACAGGGAGGTGACGTTGGCGATGACCCCGAAGAGCAGGAGCATGATGAGCAGGGTGCGTTTGAATAGGCGGGACATGGTCATGGCGCCCAGGCGCTCCAATCGCGCAGGGGCAGCAGGCTTCCTTCCCGCACGGTGGTGAAGTAGACCTTGCCCAGGCCCTGGTGGTCGCCGGGGGAGAAATCCAGGGGGGCGTCCAGGCCCAGGTCGTGGTCGCGCAGGGACTCGGCGGCCCGCTTCAGCTCCCGCCGTCCGCCCGGGGCGGGCAGGCGGGCCAGGATGTCGGTCATGAGCCTGGCGCTCAGAAAGCCCTCCAGGCCCAGCATGCTGTGGGAAAAGGCCTGGTAGCCGGGTTCGTAGAGCCCCGGCGGCGGGGTGTGCTCCTGGCTGTCCATGAGGCGGCGGTAGAGGGCCACGGCGGGCAGGTGGGTTTCCTGGTGGCTGGGCGTCACCTGGGTGACGATGAGGTTCTGGCACAGGTCGCGGCCCTGGGCGCGGCCGGCCTCCTGCAGGATTTCCAGCAGGCGCTCGCTGTGCACCAAGGAAAGGTTGGCGATGGGGACCTGCCAGTCCTTGAGGCGGGCCTGGCGGATGAAGCCGGCGGCGAAGCGGTAGCCCCCCACCGAGATGACGGCCTGGGGCTGGGCCGCGCGCAATATCTCCACCTGGGCGCTCAGGTCGGTCTCCAGGGTGGCCTGGCGGGGAAAGGTGGCCTCGGCGGCCATGGCCAGGCCGTGGGCGGCCAGGGCCTGGCGCACCCCGTCCCAGCCGCTGCGTCCGTAGGCGTCGGACTGATAGACCACGGCGATGCGCCGCCTTCCCACGGCCGCCAGGTTGTCCACCAGGCCGCGGGTCTCCTCCTGGTAGGTGGTGCGCAGGTTGAAGACGAACTGGTCGTAGGGAAAGGCGCGGGGGGCGCGCGAGCCGGTGGGGGGGAAGAAGAGCAGCATGTGCTGGGCGCTGTAGTGCTTGAGCAGGGGCAGGGTCCGCATCACGGCGGGGGTGCCCAGATAGCCGAAAAGGGCGAAGACCCGGTCCTGCTCCACCAGGCGGATGGTGTTGGCTATGGCCCGTTCGGGGTCGTAGCCGTCGTCATACGCCTTGAGGATAAGAGGCCTGCCTCTGACGCCGCCATGCTGGTTGACGTGGGAGAACCAGGCCTGGGCCCCCCGGTGGAACTCTATGCCCAGACCGCGGGAAGGGCCGCTGAAGGGGCCGGACATGCCCAGCACGAAAGGGGGCTCCTGGGCGCAGGCCAGGCCGGGCCAAAGCGCCCAAGCCAGCAGCAGGATCAGAAGGCGTGCAACAGGAGCGGTTGCGTGCATGAGAGTCCGTGCGGAGCGTAGTCTTCAGAAAACGCCCCGGGCAAGCGGGCGGCTTTGAGCGCGTATTGTATGCCTTTCGACACGCCCAGGCCACGAAAATGTGCAATCCTGGGCCAGTCCCCGCCTAGCTTGAGAACAGCTCCGGATGGGGATATGATGATGTGCGAAATTGTCCGTTTTCTGGAGGGCTGCGTGCCCCAATCCCGCCTGACCAAGGCCCAGTTGCTGGAGGAGGTGGCCCGCCTGCGGGCCAGGCTGGCCCAACTGGACCCGGCCAGCCAGGGCGTGGCGGCCCCTGGCCAACAGCCGGAGCGCATGTACCAGACCATCTTCCAGACCACCGGCACGGCGGTGGTCGTCCTGGAAGGGGACACCACCGTCAGCCTGGCCAACGCCGAGTTCATGACCCTGACCGGAGCCACCCCGGAACTGCTGGCCAGCCGCCCCTCCTGGACCATCTTCATGGACGAGGATGACGTTCCGCGCATGCTGGCCTATCACCGCCTGCGCCGGCACGCCCCCCTGGACGCCCCCCGCACCTATCAGGCCCGGGTAAAGGACGCCCAGGGCGGACGCCGCCCTTGCCTGCTCACCGTGGACCTCATCCCCGGCACCACCCGCAGCGTGGCCTCCCTCATGGACCTGAGCGAGCTTAAACAGGCCCAGGCCCAGCGCAAACAACTGGCCGCCCAGTTGCAACAATCCCAGAAGATGGAAGCCCTGGGCACCCTGGCCGGAGGGGTGGCCCACGACTTCAACAACATCCTGGCCTCCATCCTGGGCTTTTCCGAGATCGCCCTGCACGACCTGCTTTCTCCCGACCACCCCGCCGCCCCGGCCCTGAGCCAAGTGGTGCTGGCCTGCCGCCGCGCCCGCGACCTGGTGGCCCAGATATTGGCCTTCAGCCGCCCCAGCGGCGAGCAGCGCCAGCCCCTGCAACTGGCCTCTTTGCTCAGGGAAGGCCTGATCCTGGCCCGGGCCTCCCTGCCAGCCCACGTCCAGCTGGTGGAGAGCCTGCCCCAGGACCAGGATCCCGAACAGGGCTGCGTGCTGGGCGACCCCACCCAGATACAGCAGGTGCTGCTCAATCTGGTGGCCAACGCCGGCCAGGCCCTTAACGCCCGGGGCGGACGCCTGGAGGTGGGGCTGGAGGCCAAGAAGCTGGGAGCCTCGCGCCGGGGGCCGCTGGGGCTGCCCCCTGGCGAATACCTGGTCTTCCGGGTGGCTGACAACGGGCCGGGCATGCCCGAGGAGGTGCGGCGGCGGGTCTTCGAGCCCTATTTCACCACCAAGCCTCCGGGCCAGGGCACCGGCCTGGGCCTGGCCGTGGCCCATGGCATAGTCCAGGCCCACCAGGGGGCCATCCAGGTCCAGAGCAAGCCCGGCCAGGGCTCCTGTTTCCTGGTCTGGCTGCCGCGGGCGGCCCAGGCCGCGGCGGAGGCGGAGGACCAGGAACCCGAGCCCCGCGGCCTGGGGCAGCGGGTGCTCCTGGTGGAGGACGACCAGGCGGTGCGCCAGGCCGTCTCCGCCCTGCTGGGGCACCTGGGCTATGAGGTCAGCCCCTTCCCCGCCGCCGACCAGGCCCTGGAGGCCTTCGCCTTAGACCCCCGCTCCTTTGATCTGGCGGTCAGCGACCAGACCATGCCCGGCCTGAACGGCTGGGAACTGATGCGGCGGCTGCGCGCCATCAGCCCCGCCCTGCCGGGCATAATCTGCTCCGGACACGGCCAGCCCCCGCCCCAGGCCGACCGCGAACTGCCCGGCGTGCTCTTCCTGAAAAAGCCCGTCGCGCGCCGCACCCTGGCCCAGGCCTTGGCCCAGGTCCTGGCCCAATGGCGCGACGCCACCCCGTGAATCTTGTTCAGCCGGCCGACGCCTGATATATTTCGCCCGCGACCCTGCCAAAAACCCGTTGACAGTGCGGGGGAGCCATGGTACTCGTCATGAATGAAACATCATTCATAACAACGCCCGCGGGAAGGCCTGGCGCCTTGAAAATAGACAAGAAAAAAACCAGCGACAAGCACCGCCGCATCATCGAGGCCGCGGTCAAGGTATTCGCCAAGAACGGCTTCTACAACTCCAAGGTGAGCGAGATAGCCCGGGCCGCCCAGGTGGCCGATGGCACCATCTACCTTTACTTCCAGAACAAGGACGACATTCTCATCTCGCTCTTCGAGGAGGAGATGTCGCGCATCCTTAAAAAAGTGCAGCAGGCCGTGGCCCAGGAAAGGGACGCCGCCGCCAAGCTGGAGCGCTTCGCCCTGGCTCATCTCATGCTGCTGGAAGAGAACCAGGAACTGGCCGAGATCATCCAGGTGGAGGTGCGCCAGTCTTCCAAGTTCATGCGCGGATACGATAATATCCAGTTCGCGCAATACCTTAACCTCATCTCCGAGATCATCCGCGAAGGCCAGGCCCAGGGCATCTTCCGCGCGGACGTCAAGCCCGGCATAGCCAAGCGGGCCTTTTTTGGCGCCCTGGACGAGATGAGCCGCTACTGGGTGCTCTCACCCACGAAAAAATATTCTGTGCAAACCGCGGCGCACGAGATAAGCTCCTTTTTCCTGAAGGGGATTGTCACCGAACAAGTGCGCTCCCAGTTCATCGATCAGGCGCCCGCCGCCTGATTCTTCAGCTTCGCCCAGCATGCGCTTGTTGAGAAAAGGAGGAAGGATACCGTGAACATCGTTGTATGCGTCAAGCAAGTCCCCGACACCGAGACCCAGATCAAGATCGCGGCCGACGGCAAATCCGTCGCCACCGACGACATCAAATGGGTCATGAACCCCTATGACGAGTTCGGCGTGGAAGAGGCCCTGCGCATCCAGAAGGACAAGGGCGGCCAAGTCACCGTCATCGGCGCCGGCCCCAAGCGCGTCACCGAGAGCCTGCGCACCGCCCTGGCCATGGGCGCCGACAAGGCCATCCTGGTGGAGGACGACGGCCTCTACGGAGCCGACCCCCTGGCCGTGGCCCGCATCCTGGCCGCCGCCATCAAGCCCTTGAGCCCCGACATCATCTTCTTGGGCCAGCGCGCCGTGGACGACGACGCCGGTCTGGTGGGCGCGGCCCTGGCCGAGTACCTGGACCTGCCCGCCCTCTCGGTCATCACCAAGCTTGAACTGGGTGACGGCAAGGTCAAGGCCACCCGCCCCGTGGAAGGCCAGACCCTCATCCTGGAAGCCAGCCTGCCCGTCATCGTCACCACCCAGAAGGGCCTCAACGAGCCCCGCTACGCCAGCCTGCCCGGCATCATGAAGGCCAAGAAAAAGCCCCTGGAGGTCAAGACCCTGGCCGACCTGGGCGTGGACAAGGCCGGCAAGGCCCAGGTGGCGGCCCTGAATCCGCCTCCCTCCCGCGCCGCGGGCAAGACCATCGGCGGCGAGACTCCCCAGGAGCTGGCCGCCAACCTGGCCAAGGCCCTGCGCGAGGAAGCAAAGGCCATCTAACTTTTCAAGGCTCAACAGCCTTTGGCTCGAAAGGAGCATATAGTCATGGCAGGAGTGTGGGTAATCGCCGAGCACCGTGACGGCGCCTTCCGCAAAATCACCTTCGAGGCGGCCAGCGCCGCCAAAAAAATCGCCGACGCCCTGGGCGTCCAGGTCACCGCCGTGGTCCTGGGCTCCGGCCTGGAGGCCGCTTGCCCCGACCTGGGCAAGTACGGCGTGGCAAACGTCCTCTACGCCGAGGACGCCGCCCTGACCACCTATTCCAGCGAAGGCTACGCCAGCGCCGTGGCCGCCCTGGCCAAGGAAAAAGCCCCCGACGCGATCCTCTTCGGGGCTTCCATGCAGGGCAAGGACCTGGCTGGCCGCCTGGCCGCCAAGCTGGACACCTCGGCCGCCGTGGACTGCACCGCCCTGGCCGTGGAGAACGGCAAGCTCAAAGCCACCCGCCCCATCTACGCCGGCAAGGTCTACGCCGACATCGTCATCAACGACGGCATCCAGATCGCCTCCCTGCGCCCCAACGTCTTTGACGTGGTCGAGGTGGGCGGCAGCGCCTCCGTCGAGAAGGTCGCCCCCGCACTGGGACAGATCAAGGTCCAGCAGGTGGAAGTGGTCCAGGAAGCCGCCGGCAAGATCGACCTCACCGAGGCCATGATCATCGTCAGCGGTGGCCGCGGCATGAAGGAAGCCGCCAACTTCGCCATCCTGGAGGCCCTGGCCTCCCAGCTGGGCGGCACCGTGGGCGCCTCCCGCTCCGCCGTGGACGCTGGCTGGCGTCACCACACCGACCAGGTCGGACAGACCGGCAAGGTCGTCACCCCCAACCTCTACATCGCCTGCGGCATCTCCGGCGCCATCCAGCACCTGGCCGGCATGGGCTCCTCCAAGGTCATCGTCTCCATCAACAAGGACCCCGACGCCCCCATCCACCAGAAGGCCGACTTCTGCGTGGTGGGCGACCTCTTCGAGGTGGTCCCCGCCCTAACCGACGCCTGCAAGACCCTGGCCTAAGCCGCAACCAGCCGAGAAATCAAGCCGGGCGGAGGACAACCTCCGCCCGGCTTTTTTTAAAAAAAAGATAAAATTACCGCTGCACGATTCATGACAGGCGTCCCCGCCTGGCGGGAATCGTGCCCTTGGGGGGAGTGAGCGCGTCCCCGCGCGAGCGACCCCAAACGCCATGGGCTTCGCTCCCGCTTGTGCCCCGACTGGGCCTGGGGTAAACCTGGCAGACATGGAAACACCTCCCCAACCTGCCCCGCCCCAGCTGGGGCTATATGTCCACCTGCCCTTCTGCCCCAGCCGCTGCCCCTATTGCGACTTCAACGCCCGGCCCTTTGCGCCGGCCCAAGCCCAAGCCCTCATCCCCGCCTTGCTTAAGCACCTGGAACTGGCCGCGCCCCTGGCCGCTGGCCGCGCCCTGGACCACCTCTACCTGGGCGGCGGCACCCCCAGCTTGTGGCCGGTCAAGGAACTGGCCCGGCTTCTCCAGGCCGCGGGCGCTCAACTTGGCTACAACCCCGGCGCGGAGATAACCCTTGAAGCCAACCCAGGCGCCTTAAGTCCGCGCAAGCTGGAACTGCTGCTGGCGGCCGGGGTCAACCGGGTATCCCTGGGCGCGCAGAGCTTCGACCCCGCTCTGCTGGCGCTTCTGGGCCGCCGCCACTGGCCGGACCACACCCGCCGCGCCGTGGCCGCCGCCCGCCGGGCAGGCTTGACCAACCTGAGCCTGGACCTGATCTACGGCCTGCCCGGCCAGAGCCTGGCCCAGGCCAGCTCCGACATCGCCGCGGCCCTGGATCTGGAGCCGGAGCACCTTTCCCTCTACGAGCTTACCCTGGGGCCGGGCACGCCCTTTGCCCGGCGCTATGTCAAGCACCAGCCACCCCTGCCCAGTGAGGACGAGGTGCTGGCCATGGAGGAAGCGGCCTTGACTATGCTGGAGGCGGCGGGGCTGGCCCGCTACGAGGTGAGCAACTTCTCCCGGCCGAGACGGCAGTGCCGGCACAACCAATCCACCTGGCGAGGCGGGGACTACCTGGCCCTGGGGCCGGGAGCCCACGGCCACCTGGCCGGCCGGCGCTGGGCCTGGCGGGCAGATATTGGGGAGTATCTGCAAGCCCTGGCCATTGGCGAGCAGCCCCTGGACTTCCAGGAGTATCTGACTCCCGCCCAACGCGCCCTGGAGCTGGTCATGCTGGGCTTGCGCACGGTGGAAGGCGTTGATTTGGAGCGGCTGGCCCAGTTGCTGGGGGAGGACCCCTCACGAATTTTTGCCGCGGCCCTGACCAGCTTGCAGGCGCGCGGCTGGGCCAGCCTGGACGGAGGCTTTTTGCGCCCCACCCCGCGGGGTCTGCGCCTGGCCGACGCCGCCGCCGCGCTCTTCGTCTAGCGCCTGGGGTGAGCGCCCCTTATACCAAGTTGCCATCAAACAAGTAATACCATTTCCTATTGATACTACAATAAATATGATGCTATCCTCCATTGAGGAGGAAGGCCCATGTCACGCCCCAAATCCGTTTTCTCGCCTGAGCTTGCCTTGCATGCACAAGCTGACCTGGACACCCTTGACCAGCACGGCGTGGTTCAGAAACTCCGAGCCATAGTTGCAGCTTCCAAGTTCCCGGTAGCCACCGTGGCCGATGTGCTTGGCGTGGCGACCGAGACGATTTGGCGCTGGGGGAAATCATACGAGAAAGAGGGGTTGGAGGGTCTTTACCCCAAAAGGCGGCGCGCCAAGCCCTCAAAACTCAATTCTGGTCAGAAGGAGCAAGTCCTGGCCTGGGTGGATGAGTGCAAGATGCCCGATGGGCGAGAGGTCCACTGGACCCTTGAACGTCTGCGACAGACCATCGCCGACCACTTCAGCGTCACCCTGGGCATCAATACGATCTGGGTTTGGCTTCGCAAGGAACAACGGAGGCTAAAGGTTCCTCGCCCCCGCCATGCCAAAGGGGATGAGCAGGCCCAAGCGGCTTTTAAAAAAACTCTCTGAGATGCTGGGCAGGCGCCCCGAAGCCCAGGTTTTCTTTTTTGACGAGGGGCGGTTTGGCTTTCAGCCGGTTACCGGGCGACGCTGGGCCCGCAAGGGAGTACGGCCAAGAGCCATTGTCCGGCCCGGCTATGAAAACTTCTACGTATATAGTGCGGTCAACCCCATGACCGGTGAAGATGTCAGCCTATTTTTGCCTTGGGTAAGCACCGAAATGATGAATCTGTTCCTGGCCCATTTAGCGCAGGAGGTGGATGGCCAGAGATGTTTTCTGGTCATGGATCAGGCCGGTTGGCACGTCAGCCAAGAACTGAAACTGCCTCCAAACATCGAGCCTGTCCTCTTGCCCCCCTATTCACCGGAACTCAATCCAGTGGAGAGGCTGTGGCAGTGGCTCAAGCGCCACAGCCTGCGAAACCGCTGCCACAGGGACCTGGACGCCATCATGGACGCGGTCAGAGATTGCCTGCAAAGCGCCACCCCTGCCTTCCTCAAAAGCCTCTGCCGATGTAACTATTTATCGCAGTATAAATAGGAAACGGTATTATTCTATTCCCCCTGGCCGTAACCTGGCCCCAGGCCCACGGCTCCGCTGGCGGCCAACTCCCCTATCTCCGCCGGGCTGAAGCCGGCCTCTTTGAGCACCTGGGCCGAGTGCTGCCCCAGGCCGGGGGCCGGGGCCTCGGGCAGGGGCGGCGAGGCGGCCAGGCGCAGGGGGCAGGCCAGCTGGGGCCGCCCCTCCTGATCCTGGACCAGCATGCCGCGGGCCTGGGCCAGGGGTCCGTGGGCGGCTTGGCTCAGGTCCAGCACCGGCTCGCAGCAGCAGTCGTGGCCAGCCATCAGCTCCACCCATTGGGCCTGGCTGCGCCCGGCGAAAATCTCCGCCACCTGGGCCGTGGCCGGGGGGCCGGCGAACTGGCTTTCGAGCAGGTCGGGGCGCTGGACCGCCGCGCAGAAATTGCCCCAGAACTTGGGTTCCAAGGCGCCCAGGCTCATCCACCTGCCGTCGGCGGTGGAGTAGAGGCCATAGCAAGGATAGCGGCCGTTGAGCAGCATGCCGCCGGGGCGGGGCTCTTCCAGGCCGGCGGCCACGCCGGCAAAGACCATGGTGGCCAGGGAGAGGGAGCCATCGTGCATGGACACGTCCACCAACTGGCCCTGCCCGCTTCTCTGGCGCTGGATGACCGCGGCCAAGAGCCCGCCCAGGGCCAGCAGGCTGCCTCCGGCCAGGTCGGCTATCTGCACCCCGGGCAGGGCCAGTTGGCCCGTGGGGGAGCCGGTCATGGAGAGCGCGCCGGCCAAGGCCAGGTAGTTGACGTCATGGCCGGCGCGCTGGCGATAGGGTCCGTCCTGGCCATAGCCGGAGATGGAGACCTGTATGAGGCGGGGCTGGGTCTGGCGCAAGGTTTCATGGCCCAGGCCCAGGCGCTCCATGGTCCCGGGGCGGAAGCCCTCCACCAGCACGTCGTGGCTTTCCAGCAGGCGCAGAAAGGCCAGCCTGCCTTGGGGGTGCTTGAGGTTCAAGGCCAGGCTCAGCTTGTGGCGGTTGACGGAGGCGAAATAGGGGCTGCCCGGCCCCTGGGCTCCGGCCAGGGCGCGGGCATAGTCGCCGCCGTCGGGGTTTTCCAGCTTGACCACGCTGGCTCCCAGGCAGGCCAGCAACCAGGTCAGATAGGGGCCGGGCAGATTCATGCTGAGGTCCAGGATGCGCAAACCTTGCAAGGCTCTTTCCATGGCGCGGCCCCCCGTGCGGAGTTTGGGTATGGGACCATGCTAGCGCAGCGCGAGGCTTAAGCGCGGAACCTTTTTTATTGCCTCGGCGCGGGGTATCGTGCTATGGCTTTGAACGATTAGTCACAATTCACCGCGGCCCTGTCCGCGGGCGTGGAAGGTTCGCCCAATTTTTGGCGCGGCGACGCCAAGCCGGGCGCGCGAGGCGGTTCGCTGTCCGGTTGTTCAGCTTCAGAGAGGCGGTGCGCTTTGGGCAAGGGTCGCAAGGAAAACGAAGTGAGCGTGTTTCTGGGGCCGGATAGCAGCCTGGAGGGGGTTCTGGGGTTTTCGGGCCAGGCCCGCTTGGACGGCCGCTTCAAGGGGCGCATCAGCGGCACGGGCACGCTCTTCGTGGGCCCCCACGCCCAGGTGGAGGCGGAGATAGAGGCGGGTTCGGTGCTCATCAGCGGCCAGGTGGTGGGAGACGTGACCGCCACCTCGCGCATCGAGCTGCACGCGCCGGGCAAGCTCAAGGGCAACATCAGCGCGCCCCTGGTGGTGATGGACGAGGGCGCCCTCTACGAGGGGCATTGCTCCATGACCAGCGAGGACAAGGACAACAAGGGCAAGATCACCCTGCTGGCGGCGGGAATGAGCCGCTCCTAGGCCCCACGGGGTCTGGTTGTGCCATATTCCCCAAGGCCGGGGGTAAAAATTTCTTTGACACTGCTATTGAAATATTGTAGAAGTGCGCAGCTTGTTCCCAGGGGACCGGAGACTTTTTAGAGAAGCCGGTGGAGGGAGCGGGCTAATTCCTTGTCAAGACAAATAGTTCTGGGGCTTGACAACCTGGGGGCGCCTGCGCCGCCCAAATCTAGCGGGGTCATTCATGGTCAGTATTGACATCGATGCGTCCTTAATCTTCCAGATCGTCAACTTCCTTGTGTTGATGGCGGTCCTGAACGTGGTTCTCTACAAACCCATCCGGGGCATCTTGAAGGAGCGGGCGGCCAAGATAGCCCAGCTCAACCAGGAGATAGCCACGGGGACCGAGGGCGCGGCCGCCAAGCTGGCCGCCCTGGAGGCCCAGCGGGTGGCCTCGCGCAAGGAGGGGGCCGGCGTCAAGGAGGACCTGAAGGCCGCGGGACACGCCAAGGAGCGGGAGATCGTCCAGGCCGCCACGGCCGAGATGGAGGCCACGGTGGGCAAGGTGCGCGCCGAGGTGGCGGCCGAGATAGCCAAGGCCCGCGACGACCTGAAGGGCCAGGTTCAGGCCTTTGGGGTCGAGTTGGCGCAGAAGATCCTGGGAAGGAGCATCCAGTAATGGGCAGGCGGGCTAACGTGATCTTGCTGGCGGCCGGCGCTTTGGTGCTGGGCGGCGCGGGCATGGCCTGGGCCGCGGGCGGCGGCGGCGCGGACATGACCTGGGACCTCATCAAACGCGTGATGAACTTCGCGGTGCTGGTGGCGGCCCTCATCTTCCTGCTGCGCAAGCCGCTCAAGAAGGCCTTGGGCGACCGCGTCCAGGGCATCAAGGACGAACTGGCCGAACTGGAGGCCAAGCGCGAGCTGGCCAAGGCCGAACTGGCCAAGGTGGAGGCCATCCTCAAGGCCGCCGAGACGGACAAGGAAAGCATCCTGGCCGAATACCGCGCCCAGGGCGAGAAGGAAAAGGCCAAGATCATCGCCGGAGCCGAGACCACGGCCGCGCGCGTCAAGGCCCAGGCCCAATTCACCATCGAGCAGGAGGTGGCCCAGGCCAAGGCCGAACTGAAGCGCGAAGTGGCCAACATGAGCGCGTCGGTGGCCGAGGACTTGATCCGCCAGAAGATAACCGCCGAGGACCAGGTCCGTCTGGTGGACGAGTATCTGGGCAAGGTACAGCAGGAGGTACAGTGACCAGCCTGATCGTCGCCAAGCGCTATGCCAAGGCCCTGCTGGAGATCGGCAGGGAGGACGGCAAGCTAGAGGAATACGGCCGCGAGCTGGGCGAGGTGGCCGGATTGCTGGCGCAGACTCCCGAGTTGGAGTCGGCCCTGGCCAATCCCGGTTTCCCCTTCGAACAGCGCAAAGCCTTGTTGGGGGCCGTGCTGGATAAAGCCGGCTTGAGCCCCATGGTCAACAACTTCCTGCGCCTTCTGATGGACCGCGGCCGCATAAAGGCCGCGCGCGACATTTCTCTGGTCTATCAGCGGCTGCTGGACGAGGTCAAGGGCATCCAGCGGGCTGACATCGTCAGCGCGGTGCCCTTGGGCGACGCCGAAGTCGCGCGGCTGACCGAGACGCTCAAGAAGCTGGCCGGTCGCGAGGTGGTGGCGGAAGTGAAAGAGGACCCCAGCCTGATAGGCGGCGTCGTGGCCCGCATCGGGGATCTGGTGCTGGACGGCAGCGTCAAGACTCAGCTGGTTGGCTTAAAAGCTTCTTTAACAAGGGGTGATTACGTCTAATGCAGATCAGAGCCGAAGAGATAAGTCAGGTCATCCGGGCGCAGATCAAGGACTACGACAAGAAGGTCGAGGTCTCTGAGACCGGTACCGTGCTCTCGGTCGGTGACGGTATCGCCCGCGTGCACGGTGTCGAGAAGGCCATGTCCGGCGAGCTGCTGGAGTTCCCCCACGGCATCCTGGGCGTTGTGCTCAACCTCGAAGAGGACAACGTGGGCGTGGCCGTCATGGGTGATGTGGAGCACATCAAGGAGGGCGACACGGTCAAGCGCACCGGCCGTATCGCCGAGGTGCCCGTGGGTGACGCGGTCATCGGCCGCGTCATCGACTCCGTGGGCAACCCCCTTGACGGCAAGGGCCCCATCAACGCCAAGGAGTTCCGCCGCATCGAGATGGTGGCTCCCGGCGTCGTCGCGCGCAAATCCGTGCACGAGCCCATGTACACCGGTCTGAAAGCCATCGACGCCATGACCCCGGTGGGGCGCGGCCAGCGCGAGCTGGTCATCGGCGACCGCCAGATCGGCAAGACCGCGGTCCTGGTGGACGCCATCATCAACCAGAAGGGCAAGGACGTCTTCTGCATCTACGTCGCGGTGGGTCAGAAGAAATCCACGGTGGCCCAGGTCATCGACACCCTGACCCGCTTCGGGGCCATGGAGTATACCTGCGTGGTCTCGGCCACCGCCTCCGACCCCGCGCCCTTGCAGTTCATCGCGCCCTACTCCGGCACCGCCATCGGCGAGTACTACCGGGACAGCGCCCGCCACGCCCTCATCTGCTACGACGACCTCTCCAAGCAGGCCGTGGCCTATCGCCAAATCTCCTTGCTTCTGCGCCGCCCCCCGGGCCGCGAAGCCTACCCCGGCGACATCTTCTACAACCACTCCCGCCTGCTGGAGCGCTCGGCCAAACTGAGCGACGACCTGGGCGCGGGCTCGCTGACCAGCCTGCCCATCATCGAGACCCAGGCTGGCGACGTGTCGGCCTATATCCCCACCAACGTGATCAGCATCACCGACGGCCAGATCTACCTGGAGCCCAGCCTGTTCTTCTCGGGCGTGCGTCCGGCCATCAACGTCGGTCTGTCGGTCAGCCGCGTGGGCGGCGCCTGCCAGGTCAAGGCCATGAAGCAGGTGGCCGGCACCCTGCGTCTGGACCTGGCCCAGTTCCGCGAGCTGGAGGCCTTCGCCCAGTTCGGTTCGGACCTGGACAAGGCCACCCAGCAGCAGCTCAACCGTGGCCGCCGCCTGGTGGAGATTTTGAAGCAGCCCCAGTACCAGCCGCTGCCCATGAGCAAGCAGGTCAGCATCCTCTACGCCGGCACCCGCGGCTACCTGGACAAGTACCCCCTGGAGCGCCTGGCCGACTACGAGAAGCAGCTCTATGACTTCGCGGAGTCCAAGCACGCCGACGTCTTCAGCGACCTGGAGTCCAAGAAGGCCATCGATGACGACTTGGAGGCCAAGCTGAAGAAGATGCTGGACGAGTTCGACGGCATCTTCCAGGCCTAAGGGGCTGGGGGCTGGCAGGGGCGCCAGCGAAGCGGCGATTGCTTAGGCCAAGGGGCCTTGAGGCCAGAGCCGGCGCGGCGAATACCCAGCCAGCCCAGTGAGCGCAATCCCGGAGGCCCGGCCATGAATCGGCCGGGCCTCCATAAAGAAACCGAGGCAAGGTAGCCCATGGCATCCCTGCGCGATATCCAGACCAAGATCTCCGCGGTCAAAAAGACCCGGCAGATCACCCGCGCCATGAACATGGTGGCGTCGGCCCGGCTGCGCGGCGTACAGGAAAAGACCGAGCGCTTCCGCCCCTACGCCGCCAAGTTCGCCGAGGTGCTGTCCAGCTTAAGCAGCGGAGTCTCCCCCGACATCCACCCCCTGCTGGCCCAGCCGGACAAGGTGGAAAAGGTGGGGCTCATCCTGCTCACCGCCGACCGTGGCCTCTGCGGCTCCTTCAACATGAACCTCATCAACACGGCCCTGCGTTTCGCCAAGGAGCGCCAGGCCCAGGGCCAGTCGGTTGAGCTGTTCTTGGTGGGGCGCAAGGCGCGCGATTTCTACCGCGGCCGCCACATCGAGGTCAAAGAGGCCCTGGCCGGGGTTATGAACGTGGTGGACTTCGACCTGGCCGTGCAGGTGGCCCGCATGGGGCTGAACGCCTTCCTGGCTGGCCAGGTGCAGGAAGTCTATCTCATCTACTCCAAGTTCCGCTCCATCGCCCAGCAGGTGCCCACGGCGATCAAGCTGCTGCCCATCGCCCCCGAGGCCTCCGAGGCCCCCAAGGGCCCCAGCCTGGAGTATCTCACCGAGCCCTCGGCCGAGCAGATCCTGGTGGATTTGCTGCCCCGCTACCTGAACGTGCGGGTCTACAGCGGCCTTCTGGAGACGGCTACCAGCGAGCAGGCCGCGCGCATGGCCGCCATGGACAACGCCACCAAGAACTGCAAGGAAATGATCAACTCCCTGACCCTGATCTACAACAAGGCCCGCCAGGCCACCATCACCGCCGAGTTGATGGACATCGTGGGCGGCGCCGAGGCCCTCAAGGGTTAATAAAGGGTTTTAACCGCTTCTTTTAGGAGGCTCGCAGGTTATGAACACCGGCAAGATCACCCAGGTCATCGGCCCCGTAGTGGACGTTGAGTTCGCCGAGGGCAAATTGCCCTCCATCCTGTCCGCGCTCTTCGTCACCAACCCGGCCATCAACGACCAGGAAGACAACTTGGTCATCGAGGTTGCCCAGCACCTGGGCGACAACGTGGTGCGCACCATCGCCATGGACGTCACCGACGGTCTCCAGCGCGGCATGATCGCCAAGGACAGCGGCAAGCCCATCCAGATGCCGGTGGGCGACGCCATCCTGGGCCGCGTCATCAACGTGGTGGGCCGCCCCGTGGACGGCCTGGGCCCGCTGAACGCCAAGAGCTTCTACCCGATCCACCGCCCCGCCCCCTCCCTGGTGGAGCAGGACACCTCGGTGAAGGTGCTCGAGACCGGCGTCAAGGTCATCGACCTGCTGGTCCCCTTCCCCCGCGGCGGCAAGATGGGCATGTTCGGCGGCGCCGGCGTGGGCAAGACCGTGGTCATGATGGAGATGATCAACAACATCGCCATGCACCACGGCGGTATCTCGGTATTCGCCGGCGTGGGCGAGCGCACCCGCGAGGGCAACGACCTCTACCGGGAAATGAAGGAGTCGGGCGTCGTCAGCACCGACCCCAGCAAGCCCAGCAAGGCCGCCCTGGTCTATGGCCAGATGACCGAGCCTCCGGGGGCCCGCGCCCGCGTGGCGCTCTCCGCCCTGGCCGCCGCCGAGTACTACCGCGATGAGCAGGGCCAGGACGTGCTGCTCTTCGTCGACAACATCTTCCGCTTCACCCAGGCCGGTTCCGAGGTCTCCGCCCTTCTGGGCCGCATGCCTTCCGCCGTGGGTTATCAGCCCACCCTGGGCACCGACCTGGGCGAGCTCCAGGAGCGCATCACCTCCACCAACAAGGGCTCCATCACCTCGGTGCAGTGCGTGTACGTGCCCGCCGACGACTTGACCGACCCCGCGCCGGCCACCACCTTCGCCCACTTGGACGGAACCGTGGTGCTTAGCCGCCCCATCGCCGAGCTGGGCATCTACCCCGCGGTGGACCCCCTGGACTCCACCAGCCGCATCCTGGACCCCAACTACCTGGGCGAGGAACACTACCTGACCAGCCGGCGCGTGCAGATGATTCTGCAGAAGTACAAGGACCTCCAGGACATCATCGCCATCCTGGGCATGGACGAGCTCTCCGACGAGGACAAGCTGACCGTGGGCCGGGCCCGCCGCATCCAGCGCTTCCTCTCCCAGCCCTTCCACGTGGCCGAGACCTTCACCGGCATCAAGGGCAAGTTCGTCAAGGTGCCCGACACCGTGCGCGCCTTCAAGGAGATCGCCGACGGCAAGCACGATGACCTGCCCGAGCAGGCCTTCTACATGGTCGGCGCCATCGAAGAGGCCCGCGAGAAGGCCGAAAAGATGGCCGCCGTCTAACCCCGGCCTAGGTTGGGAGCGGGGGGGAGTCAGACCCCCCCCGAGGATTAGAAGAGACATAGAGTTTCGGGCCACCTGAGCAAAGGGGCTAAAGACCCATGGCCAACAAGATATTATTGGAAGTCGTCACCCCCGATCGCCTCCTGGTAAGCAAGGAGGTGGACGTGGTGGTGGCCACCAGCGTGGAGGGCGAGTTCGGCGTGCTCTATGGCCACGTGCCTTTCCTGGCCAACCTGGCCATCGGAGAGCTTCGCTTCAAAGAGGGCAACGCCACCGAATACGCCGCCGTGGCCGGCGGTTTTGCCGAAGTGACCAGCAGCAAGATAACCGTGCTGGCCGAGGCCGCCGAACTGGCCCGCGAAATCGACATGGATCGGGCCAAAAAAGCCCGCGAGCGCGCCGAGAAGCGCCTAGTCAAGAGCCAGGCCGAGCAGGTGGACTTCGCCCGGGCCGAGGCCTCCCTGCGCCGCTCCATGGTGCGCATGCGCGTGGCCGAGCGCGGCAAGGGTATCTAAAGGAA
>CAZLSD010000022.1:19570-25672 GCA_964561775.1 uncultured Desulfarculus sp.
GAAAATTTCAGGCGGGCGCTCTGCTGGAGCGCCCGCCTTGTTGTTGTGGCGCGGGTGAGAAAAATTGGGTATGAAATTAGCTCAGCACCGGGAGAAACCAATGCGCAAGGTCTGGCCATGACGGCTGAAGCTGAGACGCCGACATACTTCGCGCCCGCGGCTCGCCAAGCGCCCGAGCAGGTGGCCTGCCAGCGTCAGGCTCTCAAGAGAAGCCAGGCCCTGGGCGGAGCCTTGGACAGCATTCCCGATCTGGTCATGGTGCTCAACCAGCAGCGCCAGATAATCTACGCCAACCAGCAACTCCTGGAGACCCTGGGCGTGGACTCTGAGCAGGGCCTGCTGGGGCGGCGTCCCGGCGAGGTGCTGGCCTGCGCGCATGCCGGGCAAATGCCCGGCGGGTGCGGCACCAGTGAGAATTGCCGCGACTGCGGCGCGGCGCTGGCCATCCTGGCCAGCCTGGAAGGGCAAAAATCCCTGCGCGAGTGCCAGTTGCTGGTGCAAGACCAACAGGGCGGCTCCCATGCCCTGGATTTGCAAGTATGGGCCTCCCCCTTGGAGATCGAAGGGGCCAACTACTCCCTGCTGGCCGTGGCCGACCAGGCCGACCACCAGCGCCGCCGCGCCTTGGAGCGCATCTTTTTCCACGACGTGCTCAACACCGCCGGCAGCCTCTCCGGCCTGGCCAGCCTGCTGGAGGAGGCCGACCATGCCTCCTTGCCTGCGCTCAAGGAGGGCATCATCATGGCGGCCGAGCAATTGCTGCAGGAGATAACCGCCCAGCGCGACCTGATGGCCGCCGAGAACAACGAGCTTTCCGTGCAGGCCAATGTCTTTTCATGCCCGGAGTTCCTGCGATGGCAGGTCAGGCTGGCCACCAGCCGGGCCGAGGCCCGGGGCAAGAGCCTGGTCCTGGAGCTGCCAGAGGGCGAGCTACGCCTGCACAGTGATTCGGCTCTGCTGGGGCGGGTGGTGGGCAACATGCTCAAGAACGCCTTCGAGGCCTGCGCCGCGGGGCAGAGCGTGACCCTGGGCTTGGCCCCCCTGGACCAGGGCGGAGCCGAGGTCTGGGTGCATAACCCGTGCGCCATGAGCCCGGAAGTGCAACGCCAGGTCTTCAAGCGATCCTTTTCCACCAAAGGCAAAGGGCGCGGGCTGGGCGCCTACAGCATGCGCCTGCTGGCCGAGCGCTATATGGGCGGCAGCGTGGGTTTCCGTTCCAGCCCGGAGCAGGGCACGGTTTTTTGGGTGCGCTTGCCGGCCAGCCTGGCCAAGAGCGAGGATTGAGGCAGCGCGCGCTCCCCCTGGTCCAAGCCGTCTCTAAAAAATAAAACGCCCGGAGCCTCGCGGCCCCGGGCGTCTTGTTTCAGCTAGACCAGGCTAGCCGCTTGGTCCTACCACTTGAACTGGGTAGAGGTCCTCCAGGTGGTGGCGGCGAAGCGGTAGTCGTCGATGTGGTGGTGGCTGAACTCCATGCCGGTCTTCTCGAAGAAGCGCTCCCAGCCGATGCGCTCGGCCCACTCGCCGATACGCTCGTAGCGGTTGGCGCCCTCGGCGTAGGCCTCCACCATCTTCTTGACCCATTGCACGGTGGTGGGCCAACGGGGAGGCTCGTTGGGAATGAAGGGCACGGCCAGCTTGGAGAACTTGGGCATGCTGCGGGAGTTGCTCACCTTGCCGCCCACCCACAGGGCGATGCCGTCGCCGTCGGCGTCGGCCAGCGGCATGGCGGGGCACATGGTGTAGCAGTTACCACAGAACATGCAGCGGTCCGCGTTCACCGACACCGACTTGAAGTCGTCCACCTTGGCCGGCTTGATGGCGGCGGTGGGGCAGGCGGCGATGGTGGTGGGGATCTCGCACATCTTGTCCAGGTGGCTGTGCTCGATGACGGGGGGCTTGCGGTGCACGCCCAGGATGGCGATGTCCGAGCAGTGCACGGCGCCGCACATGTTGAGGCAGCAGGCCAGGGAGATGCGCACCTGGGCCGGCAGCTTGTGGGAGCCGAAGTACTCGTACAGCTCGTCCATGACGGCCTTGACCACGCCGGAGGCGTCGATGGCCGGGGTGTGGCAGTGGACCCAACCCTGGGTGTGGACGATGTTGGTGATGCCAGCGCCGGTTCCGCCCACGGGCAGGGTGCCGTTGGCGGCCAGGGCCTTCTTCAAAGGCTCCAGCTTGGACTCGTCGGAGACCAGGAACTCAACGTTGTTGCGGGTGGTGAAGCGGAAGTGGCCGCCGCAGAACTGGTCGGCCAGCTTGCAGATATCCTCCACCTGCATGGTGGTCATGAGACGGGTCGCGCCGCAGCGAACGCTCCAGATCTTGGCGCCGGTCTCGGAGACGTGCAGGAGGACACCCGGCTCCAGAATGTCGTGGTACAGCCACTTGCCGAAGTTGTCCTTGATGACCTGGGGCCAGTATGAGTCGTATTTGGGCGGTCCGATATCAGTGAGTCGCTCTGCCATGGTTTTGATCCTCCTTTAACCAGCTTAGCGAGCGTGACGCTTGCGGTAGTCCTCGATCTGACGCTCGAAGCCGCCAGGAACCTCGTCTTCCTTGTAGAAGATGTAGGGGTTCCAGCGAGGCTCCTTGACGTGGCGCGGGTTGGGCGCGATCTCGACCGCGTCCAAGAAGGCGGCCAGGCCCAAGCGCTGGATGGTCTCGCCGATGCGCTCGCGGTTCTTGCCGTTCTCGTCCCACCACTCCCACATCTTCTCCACGAACTCCTTGAACTCCTCGTAGGGAGCTTCCATGGGCATGAAGGGGATGATGACCGAGCCCATCTGGGCGCCGTCCAGGATGGGGGCCTTGGCGCCCACCAGGATGCTGGCGCCGGTCTCGGTGCCGGGGCGCAGGGCGCGCGGCATCAAGTTGATGCAGTGCATGCAGCGGGTGCACTCTTTGTTGTTGATGGACAGCTTCTTGCCGTCGTAGCTCATGCACTGGGTGGGGCAGAGGCCCACGACTTCCTTGGCGATGTCCAGCTTGCAGTCCTGGCCGTGCGCGCCACCGTTGGCGGCGAACTTGCCGGCGGCGTATTCGGCCACCGCGGCCTGGTCGATGCGGATGTCGTCCTGCCAGGTGCCGATTATCGCGCAGTCAGAGCGGGCCAGGGAGGCCACGCAGCAGTTGGGGCAGCCGTCCACCTTGAACTTGAACTTGTAGGGCCAGGCCGGGCGGTGCAGCTCGTCCTGGTAGGCCTGGGTCAAGTCGTAGCAGATGTCCTCGGTGTGGATGCAGGCCCACTCACAGCGGCTCTTGCCCAAGCAAGCGGCCGGAGTGCGCAGGGCGCTGCCGGAGCCGCCCAGGTCCCAGCCCAGGGCGGTCAGCTCGGCGAAGATGGGCTCCAGTTCGTCGGTGAAGGCGCCCAGGAGAATGATGTCGCCGGTGGAGCCGTGCAGGTTGAGCATGCCGGAGCCGCGGCGGTTCCAGATGTCCATGATCTTGCGGAAGGACTCGGTGTGATAGTACTTGGCCGCGGGCTGGTTGACGCGCACGGTGTGGAAATGCTCGACGCCGGGGAACAGGGCGGGCACGTCGCTGTACCGGCCGATGACGCCGCCGCCATAGCCCAGCACGCCCACGATGCCGCCGTGCTTCCAGTGACCTTCCTTCTCCTTGTAGGAAAGCTCGAGCTGTCCCAGAAGGTCGGCGCAAGCGGCTTTGCCCTCAGAGGCCATACGCTTGATGTCGGTAACGAAGCTTGGCCAAGGCCCCTTTTCCAGCTCGTCCAACATGGGAGTCGGGTGGAGTTTTGCCATGGAACGTTTCCTCCGCTGAGTTGTTGCCTAAACAAAAAAGGTTCTAGCTATCTAAGTATCTATGTTGTACACGGCGCCGGCCGGCCTGGCCCTCGCCAGGGGTCGGAAAATCCAGTCGCCTCGCCTCCCCGGCGCCCAAAGCGGAATACCCCACCCTGTGCACCCAAGCCGAGCAACCGCGCTAAATTGCCGCTGTTCCGACTGGGAACGGAAAAGCCCCCATCTTCACAATGAGGGCGATTATAGGAAGCGACCACAGTCATGTCAACCAAAAAACACCTGCGAAATATTGATCAAATCCGACTACTTCGCTAACATACAATGACAACACCGCACAAGGATACTCTCCAGTGATCAACGTCAATGACCCTTCAATTCCCGGCAGTTATCAGGCCTTACTAAGCCGCATCGAGGCGGCTGGCGTCAAGCAATGGACCCAGGAAAAGCTCCAGCAATTCGAAGGGCCCTGCCTGGAATCGTTGCTCTATCTCTGCAAGTTTTGCTTTTTCACAGCCCTTGTCACCAAGGCCCAAATGGCCCAAATCCTGGGCGCGGACAAGCAGGAACTGCGCGCCTTGGTCAAGGGCTGGTACGACGATCACCGGGCCAAGGGCTGCGGCACCTGCTAGCTGGGAATGATTGGCCGGGCCAGCAGGGCCTCCAGTTCCGCCAGCAGGCCCTGAAAAACCGGCTCCATGGGCAGGGGGCGTCCCCGCAGTTTGGCCAGGCTGGTCACGGGAGCGTCCAGGCCACAGGGATTGATGAGGGCGAAACCGTCCAGGTCGGTGTTCACGTTGAGGGCCAGGCCGTGCAGGCTCACCCCCTGGCGCACGGCCAGGCCCAGGGCGGCCAGCTTGGCCCCTTCCACCCAGACCCCGGGGCGCAGGGGATCGCCCTGGGCCGTCACCCCCCAGGCCGCCGCCACCCGGCAGACCGCTTGCTCCAGCATGCCCACCAGGGCGCGCACCCCCAGGCGGCGGGCGCGCAGGTTTATTATAGGATAGACCACGGCCTGGCCCGGGGCGTGATAGGTTACGTCGCCGCCCCGCTCCACCCGGTGAACCTCGATGCCGCGCCGGGCCAGCTCCGCCGCCGGGCACAGCACGTGGCCGGCCTGGCCGCGCCGGCCCAGGGTGATGACCGGGGGATGCTCCAGGCGGACCAGGGCCTCGCCGGCCTGGCCGGAAGCCACGGCCTGGTGCAGGGCGCGCATGCGCTCCAGGGCCTGGCCATAGGGCGACAGGCCCCAGTTCAGCCGGACCGGGGGCGGGATGGTCGGGAAAGGCATGGGCGGACCTCTGTCCGGGGATGAGCCTTACGCGCCTTACGCGCCAGCGCGTAGGGCTCAGCATAGCACTTTTCTTCCCCGGGCGAGCGGGACGGAGCGCCCCGCTTGACCGGGCCGCCAGCTTGCCCTAACCTTATAGACGCCAACGCAAACAGGAGGTGGGCATGACTCTGGGCATCTTCGTCTGCACCCCCAAATACTTCGACCACGTGATGGGGCTGAGCCAGGCCGCGGCGCGGGCCGGGGTGACGGTGCGCATCTTTTTCTCGGGGGAAGGGGTGGCCTTGACCCAACACCCCGCCTTCGCCGATCTGACCAGGATCGCCCAGGTCAAGCTGTGCGATGTCAGCTACCGCAGACTGGGTTACGAGGGGCTGGCCCCGGGGCTGGAGAAGAAGGATCACTCCAACCAACTGGAGCACGCCCTCATCGTGGCCGAATCCGATCGCTACCTGGTCTTCTAAGGGGAGAAGCGCCGTGTCCAAGAAAGAGCTGAAGGTGGCCATCGTGATCAAGGAGCAGGGCCAGGCCCCCGAGGGACTGCGCTCCACGGCCGGGCTCCTGCTGGCCAACCACACCGCCTCCATGTTCGTGCTGGACGTGGAGATAGAACCCAGCGAGAAATACCGGGACGATCTGGAGTTTTTGCAGGAGATGGAGGGCCTGGCCTATACCAACCTGCCGGCCAACGCCGAGAAGCTGGGTTTCACGCTGCTGACCCAGGAAGAGCTGGCGGCCAAGCTGGCCGAGAACGACCTCGTCATACCCTTCTAGAGGACAAGCTGATGGTGCTCAACATATTCCGGTCCCAGCCCGAGGAGAAATACCTGGCCCTGGCCCAGGCCCTCACCCAGGGCCAGCAGGTCAAGGAGGTCCACCTCTACGCCCAGGAGCGGGTGGACTATGACCAGCTCTTGAACGACATCCTGGCCAGCGAGAAGGTCTACTCCTGGTGGTAGGCCGGCGGCGCGCCGCGGTCTCGCCCCTTGCCTGGGCGGGACCGCGCCTGCCCGCCCGCCCGGACCTTCACCGTCCATGACCCCCGCCCAGTTG
>CAZLSD010000023.1:0-25303 GCA_964561775.1 uncultured Desulfarculus sp.
GACCCTCATCATCGCCCCCACCCGCGAGCTGGCCGTGCAGATCCACGCCGACGCCGAGACCATCGGCAAATACTGTGGCTTCAGCATGGTGGCGGTTTTTGGCGGGGTGGACTATGGCAAGCAGGCCAAGGCCCTGCGCGATGGGGCCGATCTGGTGGTGGGCACCCCGGGGCGCCTCATCGACTACGCCAAACAGAAGGTGCTGGACCTAAACGGCGTGCGTTTCCTGGTCATCGACGAGGCCGACCGCCTCTTCGACCTGGGCTTCGTGGCTGATCTGCGCTGGATTCTGCGCCGCCTGCCCTCCTTTGACCACCGGCAGTCCATGCTATTCTCCGCCACCCTGGGCTACCGGGTGCTGGAGTTGACCTATGAGTTCATGAACCTGCCCCAGGAGGTGTCGGTGGAGCCGGACCGGCGCACCGTCTCCCAGGTGGAGCAGGCGCTATATCATTGCAGCAAGACTGAGAAACTAAGCCTGCTCCTGGGCATCTTGAAGCGCGAGGCCTGGACTCGGGTCATGATCTTCGTCAACACCCGGGGCGGGGTGGACTGGCTGTCCCACAAGCTAAGGGGCAACGGCCTGCCCGCCGAGGGCATCAGCGGCCGCCTGGAGCAGCGCAAGCGTCTGCTCCTGATGGAGCGTTTCAAGAACAACGAGCTGAAGATATTGGTGGCCACCAACGTGGCCGCCCGCGGCCTGCACATAGACGACGTGAGCCACGTCATAAACTTCGACGTGCCGGCCGACGCCGAGGACTATGTGCACCGGGTGGGGCGCACGGCGCGGGCCGGGGCGGTGGGCAAGGCCATCACCCTGTGCTGCGACGAGTACGCCTGCCACCTGCCCTTCGTGGAGCAGTACCTGGGGCAGAAGGTGCCGGTGGCCTGGGCCGAGGACCAGGACTTCCTGGCTGACCAGGCCCCGCCCTACATACCGGAGCGCCGTCCTCGCGAGGAGCGCGGCTCGGGAGGCGGGCCTCGCGGCGCGGGAGGCGGCTCCCGCGGCCGGGTTGGCGAGCGCTCCAGTCGCTCGCCGCGGCCGCCGCGCCGGAGCGACAGACCCGTGGCGGCGCGTGAGGCCTCATCTGCCGAGGCGGCCTCGGCCCCACCGCCGGCGGAGCAGGCCTCGCAGGCCCCGCAGGCCTCGCAGGCCCCGCAGGCCTCGCAGGCCTCGCAGGCCTCGCAGGCCTCCCCGCCCGCGCCAGTCGCGCCAACCGGCGAAACAGGCGACAAGCCCCGCCCCAAGCGCCTCCGCCGCCCGCGTCGGCCCAAAAGCGCGGCCAGCCCGGCTGGCGAGCCAGTTCCTCAAGCCGGACCCGATCCAGTTTCCTAGACAACTGGCCCCCCCAAAGAACAAAGCCCCGGCCACAAGGCCGGGGCGCTTTGACTAAAGGCCGGGGTTATCCGGCCTTGATCTGGATGGTGGTGGGAGTGGCCTTGGGGGCCTTGGGCAGTTTCACGTTGAGCACCCCGTCCTTGTGACTGGCTTTGATATTGGCCGCGTCCACCTCCACGGGCAGACGGAAGGAGCGCTGGAAGGAGCCGAAGCGGCGCTCCACCACGTGGTAGTCGCCCGTGGTCTCTTCCTTCTCCTCCTTTTTATCGCCCTTGATGGTCAGCACGCCATCGCTCAGGCTGACCTCGATCTCCTCGGGTTTCAGGCCCGGCGCCTCGGCCGTGACCTCATAGCCCTCTGGCGTCTCCTTCACGTTGACCAAGGGCACGAAGGCGTTGATCTGGCTGCGATTGGCCGGCGTTCCCGAGACGTCGAAGAAGCGGCTCCACAGATCGTCCATGTCCCGGCGCAGGCGGCTTACGTTTCCCCATCCCGACAAAGGCGCCAACTCAAACATGGTCCTCCCTCCATAGTTAGTGATATTGCTCGTGATTACCGCTTATGCCTAAAAAATAATCTTGCCTCTCCCGCCGTCAAGCCCGGCCAGCCAAAAAAATACCCTGGATAAGCGGTTGATTTGTCTAGCGAGATGATAGGCAAATTGGGAACAAGGAAGCAAAAGAGCCTCCGGCCGGGAAAACGCCTTTGTTAAGTCAAACCCCTTGCTTCCGGCCCTGTTTGGCATCATCCTCTAACAGATGGGTCCGCCAGGGGGAAAACCCTGGGCTGGCCGGACGGAAAAACAAGGAGGTCTGGATTGCCCCTGGAGAAACACCACAAATTCTCTGTCTGGTACGTGCTGTTGGGCATCTGGTTCGTGCTCATACTCAACAACATGATCTACAGCTACATCAGCCCCACCCGTTTGGCTTACAGCGAATTCCTGGACGTGCTCAAGCAGGACAAGATCAAGGAAATCGCCATCAGCGATCAGAACATAAGCGGCACCTACATCAACGAGAAGGACCAGGAGACGCCTTTCACCACGGTGCGGGTCAGCCCGGACCTGGCCAAGGAACTGGAAGGGCACGCTATTAAGTTCCGGGGCGAGGTGGAGTCGGTCTTCCTGCGCAACCTGGTTTCCTGGCTGGTGCCCATCCTGCTCTTCGTGGGCGTCTGGTACTTCATGATGAAGCGCATGGGGCCGGGCTCGGGGGTGATGCAGTTCGGGGCCAGCCGGGCCAAGGTCTATGCCGAGGAGGACATCCCCACCCGGTTTACCGACGTGGCCGGAGTGGACGAGGCCATGGAGGAATTGGAGGAGGTGGTCACCTTCCTGCGCGAGCCGGAGAAGTTCTCGCGCCTGGGCGGCAGGTTGCCCAAGGGCGTGCTGCTGGTGGGGCCTCCGGGCACGGGCAAGACTCTCCTGGCCAGGGCCGTGGCCGGCGAGGCCAAGGTGCCCTTCTTCTCCATCAGCGGCTCGGAGTTCGTGGAGCTTTTCGTGGGGGTGGGCGCGGCCCGCGTGCGCGAACTGTTCGCCCAGGCCAAGCAGAAGGCCCCTTGCATCATCTTCATTGACGAGCTGGACGCCTTGGGCAAGGCCCGCGGCGTGGGCGGCCTCATGGGCGGCCACGACGAGCGCGAGCAGACCCTGCAACAGCTCCTGGTGGAGATGGACGGCTTTGACCCTCGCGTGGGCGTCATCATCATGGCCGCCACCAACCGGCCGGAGATACTGGACCCCGCCCTGCTGCGCGCCGGGCGTTTCGACCGCCACGTGCTGGTGGACAAGCCCGACCTGAAGGGCCGGGTGGATATCCTCAAGGTGCACGCCAAGCGCATCGTGCTGGCCGCCGACGTGAACCTGGAGGTGCTGGCCCAGCGCACGCCCGGTCTCTCCGGCGCGGACCTGGAGAACATCCTTAACGAGGGCGCCCTGCTGGCCGCCCGGGCCGGGCGCGACGAGGTGACCATGGCCGACCTGGAGGCGGCGGTGGACCGCATCGTGGGCGGCCTGGAGAAGAAGAACCGGGTCATCAACGCCCATGAGAAGCGGGTGGTGGCCTATCACGAAACCGGCCACGCCCTGGTGGCGGCCTCCACGCCTCACGCCGACAAGGTGCATAAAATCAGCATCATACCGCGCGGGATCGCCGCCCTGGGCTATACCGAGCAGCGCCCCACCGAGGACCGCTACCTGATGGCCCGCTCCGAGCTGGTGGGCCGGGTGGACGTGCTGCTGGGCGGGCGGGTGGCCGAGCGCCTGGTCTTTGGCGAGGTGAGCACCGGCGCGGCCAACGACCTGCAACGTGCCACCGACATGGTGCGGGCCATGCTGACCCAGTACGGCATGGGCCAGACCCTGGGACCGGCCACCTTCACCCGGCGCAGCCAGCCCATCTTCCTGCCCCAGGACGCCAGCCTGGCCCCCCCGGCCCAGGAGTTCAGCGAGGCCACCGCCGCGGCCCTGGACCAGGAGCTGCTGAAGCTGATGGGCGAGCGCGAGGCCCACGTGGAGCAGCTTCTGCAGGGCAACCGGGAGGCCATGGACCGGGTGGCGGCCCGCCTGCTGGATAAGGAAGTGCTGGAGGAGAAGGAATTCTACGAGTTGGCCGGCATCAACCCGCAGGCCTGAGAAGGGGTGAGTAAAGGTAAACCGACATGGCCGAAACGTGCAAATTCCACCCCGAGCGCCCAGCCCAGGTGTCCTGCCAGAAGATGGACATCGGCTATTGTGAGGAGTGCCTGGACAACTGCATGGCCTGCACCGATCCCTGCACCTACTGCAAGTTCCGCCAGGGCTGCATCATCTGGGAGCTGTGCCGTAAATCCCCCCGCGCCCAGGAGTTGCGGGAGGCGGCCAAGGGGACGGGTGGCTAGATTCCTGTCACGGGTCGGGAGCGATTTTCTGTAGGCTGAACTGACCGGCATAGGTGGAAACGTTGTCTTCGCAACAATAAGGGCGGGGATAAACCCCGCCCCTACATCAAGAAAATTAATCTTAAAATGTAGGGGCGGGGTTTATCCCCGCCCGTCTTGTCATACAGAGCAGCTACGGGAGCGGGCAAGGTTCGGGGGAGGAACGCGCTTCCCGACCCGCAATGGGAGCCGAGGCACTCGACCCCCGCCCGCTCTTTTTCGCGAATACGGCCCTACTTCTTCTTGCGCAGCTCGCGGCGCAGTATCTTGCCGCTGATGGTCTTGGGCAGCTCGCTCACGTACTCCACCAGACGGGGGTACTTGTAGGGCGCGGTGGTGTTCTTGACGTAGTCCTGGATATCCTTGGTCAGGGCGTCGGAGGCCGCATAACCCCGGGCCAGCACGATGAAGGCCTTGACCAGGACGCCCCGGGCGCCCTCGGGGTCCTCGGCCCCCACCACCGCGCACTCGGCCACGGCCGGGTGCTCGATGAGGGCCGATTCGACCTCGAAGGGGCCGATGCGGTAGCCCGACGACTTGATGATGTCGTCGTTGCGCCCCACGAACCAGAAGTAGCCGTCCTGATCGCGATAGGCCCGGTCGCCGGTGTAGTAGAGGTCGCCCTTGAAGGCGGCGGCCATGGCCCCCTCGTCCTTCCAGTACTCCCTCATCAGGCCGGGAGGGCGCACCCCGCTCACCACCAGGGCGATGTTGCCTTCTTCGCCGGTCGGCGTTTCCTTGCCATCGAAATCCACCACGCGCACGTCGTGGCCTGGGGTGGGCTTGCCCACCGAGCCGTACTTGAGGGGCAGGGAAGGGTGATTGGAGAGGATGGCCACGGTCTCGGTCTGGCCGTAGAAGTCATAGATGTCCAGGCCGAAGGCGTCCTTCCAAATCTTGATCACCTCGGGATTCAGAGGCTCGCCCGCGCTTAGGCAGTGGCGCAGGTCCAGGCGGTACCGCTTGAGGTCAAGTTGCACCATCATGCGGTAGACCGTGGGCGGGGCGCAGAAGGTGGTGACTCCGTAGCGTTCCATGACGCGCAGCACCGTGTCGGGGTTGAAACGCCCCGGCGCCTCGCGCTGCAAGATGGCCGCGCCCACGATCATCTGGCCGAAGAGCTTGCCCCAGGCCGCCTTGGCCCAGCCGGTCTCGCTGACGGTCCAGTGCAGGTCCGTGGGCTTCAGGCTCTGGGCGTAGGTGGCGGTGACAAAGTGCCCCAGGGGATAGGCATGGGTGTGCATGACCATCTTGGGCTGGCCGGTGGTGCCGCTGGTGAAGTAGAGCAGCATGGGGTCGTCGCTGCGGGTGGGGGGCAGGCTGGCCGGGTCCAGATGGGGCGAGGCCAGGTCCATCTGCTCGTCGAAGTTGAGCCAGCCCGGGGCCTGGCCGTCCACCAGCAGCTTGATCTTGAGGCCGGGGCATTCCTTGGCCGCCGCCTGGACCCGCTCCAGGTGGGCCAGGTCGGTGAGAACCACCTTGGCCTCGGCCCGGTTGACCCGATAGGAGATGTCCTTGGCCGTGAGCAGCACCGTGCCGGGCATGGGCACCACCCCCAGCTTGAACATGCCGATCATGGCCACGTACCACTGGGGGATGCTTTGCAGGATGATGAGGGCGCGGTCGCCGCGGGCCAGCCCCAGGTTGCGCAAGGCATTGGCGAACTGGTTGCTCAGCCGGCTCAGCTCGTGGAAGGTGTGGTACTGGGGGGCCTCGCCGTTTTCCTTGACCGAGAGCAGGGCCAGCTTGGTGCGGTCGGCGGCCCACTTGTCCACCACGTCGAAGCCGAAGTTGTAATGCTCGGGCACTGACCAGCGGAAGTTTGCATAGAACTCATCATAAGATGCGGCCGCGTTGGGCGAGTCTTTTCCTGCGCGCATGGCTCAAGTCTCCATTTACGGTCGAGTCCAGACTGGCGCCTCCCCACAAGATACGTAGGCCCGGCCTCGTCTGGTCGAGAGCCGGGCCATACCCTCCCACAGGGGGGCGTGCAGCGGAAGGGTTGTTACATCTTACACAAAGAAGGGCGTCTGACAAGGGTATTTGTACTATAGTTCACGAAAAAGGTTATATTGTGAAAAATGGCGATTAAAAAAATATAAATTGCAGAGGCATGATAGGAAAAAACACTCTTCGCTTTTAAAAAATCCATAACTAGCCGAATATAAATTACGTTAAGTCCATGACCCGGATGAGGTTGGTGCGGCCCGCCCCGTGGGGCACCCCGGCCGTGACCACGATGCGGTCCCCAGCCTTGGCCACGCCGTGGGCCAGGATCCATTGTCTGGTCAGGGCCATGATCTCCTCGGTCTCGCTGTAGGCCGGCACCAGGGCCGGCAGCACCCCCCAGGAGAGGCAGAGCTGGCGGCAGACCATGGGCTCGCTGGAAAAGGCCACCACCGGGAAATCCCGGCGATAGCGGGCCACCAGGCGGGCCGTGCTGCCCCCGGTGGTGGAGGCGGCGATGGCCGCCACGCCCAGGTCCTTGGCCAGCCAGCAGGCCGCCCGGCTGATGGCCGCCTCGGTGGCGGGCAACAGCTCCGAAAGCGGTTCCTGCAAAAAGCGCTGCTCAAAAAGCTCGGGCTCGCTGGCCCGGGCGATGCGATCCAGCACCTGCACCGCCTCCAGGGGATAGGCCCCGGCCGCGGTCTCCTCGCTGAGCATGAGGGCGTCGGTGCCGTCGATGACCGCGTTGGCCACGTCGGTGGCCTCGGCCCGGGTGGGGCGGGGCGAGTCCACCATGGAGCGCAGCATCTGGGTGGCGGTGATGACCACCCGGCCGGCCTGGCGGGTCTGCTCGATGATGCGTTTCTGCACCAGGGGCACCTCTTCCAGGGGCATCTCCACCCCCAGATCGCCGCGCGCCACCATGATGCCGTCCACCACCTTGAGTATCTGGGGCAGGCGCTCCACCGCGCTGGGCTTTTCTATCTTGGCGATCAGGAGCGGCCTGGGGTTCATGCCGGCCAGGGCCTGGCGCACGGGCGCCAGATCGTCCTCGTGGCGCACAAAGGAAAGGGCCACCATGTCCACGCCCATGGCCAGGCCGGCGGCCAGGTCGGCCCGGTCCTTGTCCGTGAAGGAGGGCACCCGCAAATGGCTGGTGGGCAGGTTGACGCCCTTGCGCGAACTCAAGGGGCCGCCGTTGAGCACCTCGCAGATCACCCGCCCGCCCTGCTTGCCGCGCACCTCCATCTCCACCAGGCCGTCGGCCAAAAGCAGGCGCTCGCCCACCTCCACGTCCTCGTACAGGTAGGGATAGTTGACCGGCAGCGCGTCGACAGCCTCCTGGCCGCTCACCAGGGCCACCTCTTGGCCGGTTTGCAGGAATACGCCCTCGTCGGGCAGGATGCCCAGGCGGATCTTGGGGCCGGCCAGGTCCTGCAGGATGCCCACCTCGCGCCCCAGTTCCTGGGCGGCCTGGCGCAGGTCGGCCAACACCCGCGCGTGGCTGGCGTGGTCGCCGTGGGAAAAATTCAGGCGGGCCACATCCATGCCCGCCTGCATCAGCTTGCCCAGCATATGCCGGCCTTGGCTGGCCGGGCCTATGGTGCAAACTATCTTGGTCCTGCGAACGCTGGCGATGGTCATGGCCTCGCTCCTGGGGTGGCGCTGGACAGCGCCTGGCTCTAAAGATGAGCCGCGAGAGGATGTCAAGGGGTTCAGGGTCGCCTATTGGTCTGCTCTCGCAATATCAGGCGGGATTCTTAGTATATTTGTCAATACTATACACTGTACACCCCGGCATGCTCCGCCACCAGCCGAACCGCCCGCTCCCCTGCCTCTGGTGAATAGCTGCTTGACTTGCCCATGACCCCATCCTCTCAAGGATCAGAGTCTCCGGCAATCCCGGGGCGGTTCAGGTTTCACCCGCCAGGCAAACCTGCCGGGAGGTAGCCTCCGGATGACTGCCTACCAAAATGTAGGTTGATTGACGGGCCGGTCTGCCCGGCCAGGTGGAACGGCCCGCAGGGGCCCAAGGGGTTCTATCAGGGCAAGTTAGTAATAACACGTATTAAAAATTACTGGCCCGCCGGGTTGCCAATCTGTGCCCCCCTCTCGCCGGGCTTCTCTGGCGCAGGCATCTTTCTTGCTATGTCTTGCAGGCATGGAAAGCGGAAACCTTCGTCTGCAAGCTGATGAATTCCTGTCCAGGGGCTCCGCGAGAGAACCGGCCCTGTCGCCGCGCCCCAAGGAGTTGGGCTTGGGCGACAACTTGGTCGGGCTTAGCCCGGGGCTGGCGCAGGCCAGACGCCTCCTGGAGAGGGTGGCCCCCAGCAAGGTGCCCGTGCTTCTGCTGGGTGAACTGGGCGTGGGCAAGAGCCTGGCCGCCCAGTTGGTTCACCAGGCCAGCCCCCGGGCCAGCCGGCCCTTCCTGCGCGTGGATTGCGCGGCCTGGCCCGCGGAGAGCCTGGAGTTGGCCCTGTTCGGCCAGGAGCGGGGAGCCCTGGGGCGCGGTTCCCAGGAGCAGCCCGGTTATCTGGAGGCCTGCCAGGGCGGGACGGTGTACCTGGCCCAGATCGGCGAACTCAGCCTGCCCTTGCAGGCCAAGCTCCTGCGCTTGGCCCAGGACCACGAGATGGAGCGCCTGGGGGCCAGCCAGCCGCGTCAGTTGGATGTGCGCCTGGTGGCCAGCAACGCCAAGGATCTTTCCGCGGCGGTGGCCGAGGGGCTCTTCCGCGAGGACCTGTTCTATCGCCTGAACATCTTTCCTGTCATGTTGCCGCCCCTGCGCGAGCGGCTACAGGATCTGCCCCTGCTGCTGGAGCATTTTCTGGACCGGCTGCAAGCCCGCCTGGGCCGCCGGCTGAAGTTCTCCCCGCCGGCCCTGGATCGCCTGCGCGGCCATGACTGGCCGGGCAACGTGGCCGAGCTGGGCAATCTGCTGGAGAGGCTGACCCTGGTCTCGCCCCGGCCGGAGGTGGAGCTCCAGGACCTGACTCCCTATCTCAGCTTAAGCCAGCTGAGCCGGCCCGGAGCCGCCCAGGCGGAGAACGATGGCCTGCACCGCCTGGAGGAGATGGAGCGGCGCGAGGTGCTGGCCGCCCTGCAACGCCACAACTGGGTGCAGTCCCACGCCGCCCGCGAGCTGGGCCTGACCGCCCGCCAGATCGGCTACCGCATCAAGAAGTTCGGCCTGGAAAAGGCCATGCGCGAGCAGGCCGCCGGCGGCCTGCTGGTGCGCCGCCGGGGACGCCCCCCCAGCTTCGACCTAAGCCGCCCGGCCTCCCCCGAGGTTCGTTAGAGCCGCCTGAACCGGCCGCCGATCCCGCGGGCGCGGGCGGCGGCCGGTTGGCAAGCCCCCCTACTTCATGTCCAGGGCCTTGACCCAAATCACGGCGTCCTGGGAGTTTTCCTTGTCCAGGTGCTGTTTCTTGGGGCCCACGCCCAGGGCGGCGAAACCCCACCAGCCGGCCTTGGGCAGGCCATAGGTGAAGACGCCGTTGGCGTCGGCCTTGATGGTCATGGTGACGAAGGCGTCCTGGGGAGCCTCCACGCGGGCCTTCTTCTCGAACTTGTTCTTTTCCAGGTTGGGGGTGTGGTTCAGGTACTCCACCTCCACCTCGGCGAAGGGCACCGGCTTGCCCTCGGACTTGACCACCCCGCGGAACACGTTGCCGGTCCACAGGGCATAGGGTTTGTCCAGGGGCACGATCTCCGCCGGCAGGCCCAGGTCGGCCTCCCAGTCGGTGGGCGCGCCGGCGGCGTTGAGCACCAGCTTGGTGATCTGCTGGATGTAGGAGCCTTCCTTTTCCTCCAGATAGGGCTCGGGCACCAGCACGAAGACCCAGTCGCCCAGGCCGCGCATCTTGTAGCTGGTCTCGAAGGCCTTGCCCTTGTTGGTCAGGCTGGTCCATTCAATGGGCTTCAAGGTGTCCAGCAGGTCCTTTTTCTGGCCCTTGTGGACCACGAAGAACTCCTCCGGCTTTCCCATGTCCATGGTGTGGCCAGCCTCGAAGGGATGGGTGAAGACCAGCTTGAGGGTCAAGTCCCCGCCCTGGGCCAAGGCCGCGTCCGGGGTGTAGATCATCTGGAAATGGGCCGAGGCGGCTCCCGCGCATAGCGCGAGGCCCAGCAAGGCCAGGGACAGGATGCCAAGGCTTTTTTTCACGGAATGCTCCTTTCGTGGCGCGATACATAGTTAGAACCAACAAACAACGCGCTCGAAAAACAAGCGCCCCGGGGGGCGCTGGCGGGCGGGATTTTTTAGCGCACGATGTCCTTGCCCTTGATGGTTACGCGATGACCCTCGCCCGCGTCGAAGACGACCTGGTAATCCCCCGCCGGCTTCTTGAAGGTGTACTCGCCGCTCTTGTTGACGGCGCCCCGCTGCAATTCCTTGCCCGCGGCGTCCTGCACCAGCATCACCACCCCCGCGGCCGAGGAGCCGTCGCTGAAGCCGCCTTCGCAGGTGACGGTGCCGTCGCCGCCGTCGTAGCAGGTGCAGATGGGCGAGTGGGCCGCCGCCAGGGACGCCAAACCCAGGACCATCGCCGCCGTGGTGATCATGACCTTGATTTTCATGATAGCTGTCTTGCCTCCTTGCTAGAAGTTGCCGTGTTATTGACCCCCTCGGGGATTGACCCCACCAACAGGGCCAAAATTAACGCCAGGGCGTAGTAGGCCCACATGGCCTGCCAGCCGTCCAATCCCAGGGCGCTGCCGCCGGTGAAGACCAGGCTGGCCGCGCCCAATCCCAGCGCGCTGGGATAGGCAAAGGAAAAAAGCATCCACTTGAGCCGCCCGGTGGCCACGCGCACCATGATGGTGGTGGCCAGGCAGGGCGGGAAAAGGGCCATGAAGAGCATCAGCGCGGTGGCGTTGAGGGAGGATATCCCCCCGCCCTGGCCAGGCTGCCCCATGGCCTCATCCAGGCGCTTGCCCTCGGGGCCTATGCCATAGAGGGTGGTGAAGGTGGCCGTGGCGCTCTCGCGGGCGGCGAAGGAGCTGAGCATGGCCACGTTGACCCGCCAATCAAAGCCGGCCCAGCGGGAAACCGGCGCCAGGGCCTGGCCCAGCCAGCCCAGGACGCTGTTGTTGATGCGCTCCTGCTTGATTTCGTGGCGCAGGTCGGCGCGCTCCCGGCGCAGGTTGTCCAAGGCGCGGTAGGCCGGGGAGCGCCGCTCGGCCGCCGCCGCGAAGAAGTCGGCGTCCATCTGGCGGAAGCGCTCGTCCACCGCCTGGGAGGCCTGGGTCTGGCCGGCGGCCTGGGCCTTGGCCGCCCGGTACTCGTCGCGGAAATCCAGCAGCCCCACCACCTGGTCCCGGTCCTTGATCTTGGCGGCCAGGGGCGTCTGGGCGATGGCCTCCAGAAAGCCGGCCACCTGGGCGTCGGCCTGGGCGGCGTACTCCGCCATGTGCTGGTCCTTAACGCCGGGGAACTGGAGCAGGGCCCAGATGACCACCGCCACGGCGGCCACGATGGTCAGCACCTTGCGGATGTAGGTGGTGATGCGCTCCACGGCCCGGATCATGACCCCGCGCAGGGAGGGTATGTGATAGGCCGGCATCTCCATGATGAAGGGCGCGGTCTCCCGCCCGCGCAGCACGGTCAGGCTCAGGAGGCGGGCGATGGGCAGGGCCATGATCAGGGTGATGGTGGAGATGAAAAACATGGCCGCGGTCTTGTGCTGGGGAAAGAAGGCCTCCACCAGCATGATGTAAAAGGCGGTCTTGGCCAGGCAGTTCATCAGGGGCACGGTGAGGATGGTGGCCATGCGCGCCCGTTCGTCGGGTATGGCCCGGCAGGACATCACCCCGGGCACCGCGCAGCCTCCCACGTAGATGCCGCCCAGGATGTAGGGCAGGGTGGAGTTGCCGTGCAGCCCGAAGCGCCTGAACACCCGATCCAGCATGAAGGCCATGCGGGGCATGTATCCCACGTCCTCCAGCACGGCGATGAGGAAGAAGAGGATGAAGAACTGGGGGATGTAGACCAGCAGCGCGTTGACGCTGGTCATGAACCAGCTTAGCAGGGAGGTGAGCAGGGCTTCTTCCAGATAGCCGGCGCGCGGCAGGAAGCTCTCCAGGTATTTTTGCGCCTGCCCCAGATAGGGCGTTATCTGGGCGGCCAGGCGGCCGCCCTGGTTGACGGCCAGCTCGAAGAGCAGATAGAAGACCAGGCACATGATGAGCGGCCCGGCCAGGCGGTGGCAGAGCAGGCGGTCGGCCTGGTCGGACAGGTTTTTGGCGTGGGGCCGCGTGGTTTTCACCACCGCCTGGCTTATCTCCTCGGCGGCCTGGTGGCGCGCGAAGGCGATGTGGCGATAGGCGGGCAGGGTGAACTGGCGGCGGAAGGCCTCCTCCTCCTGGGCCAGGAGGCGCTCCAGTTCCGGCCAGTCTTGGCAGCCTTCGCGGGCCAGGGCCAGGGCCTGGCCGTCGCCCTCCAGCAGCTTCACCGCCAGCCAGCGCGGGGAGCAGCGCCCGGCCAGCTCGCTCCGGTTCTCCAAAAAGCCCTGGACCCGGCGCAGGGCCGGTTCCAAGGGGCCATAGTCGATGCGCCAGCCGCCGCCTGGCCGCGCCGCCACGATGGCCTGGGCCAGGTCCTCGCGGCCTCGCCCGCGCTTGCCGTCGGTCACCACCACCGGCGCGGCCAGGCGGCGCTCAAGCTCGGCCAGGTCGATCTCCATGCCCTTGGCGCGGGCCACGTCGATCATGTTGAGGTCCAGGACCAGGGCCGCGTCCATCTCCAGGAGTTGGAAGGTCAGGTAGAGGCTGCGCCGCAGGTTGGCGGCGTCCACCACGTTGACCACCACCTTGGGCCGGCTCTCCAGGATGAAGTCCCTGGTCACCCGCTCTTCCAGGGAATAGGAGGTCAGGCTGTAGGCGCCGGGCAGGTCCACCAGCTCGATCCTGACCCCGGCCTGGGAGAGGTAGCCCACCTTTTTCTCCACCGTGACGCCGGGGTAGTTGGCCACGAACTGGCGCGCGCCGGTGAGCAGGTTGAAGATGGTGGACTTGCCCGAGTTGGGTTGCCCCGCCAAGGCGGCCAGGGTGGCGGCGCTCATAGGGCTTCGACCTCCACGTAGCCGGCCTCGTCATGACGGAGGCTTATGCAGTAGCCCAGCATCTCCACCTCCAGGGGATCCCGCAGGGGCGCGTTGCGGATGATTTTGAGCGTCACCCCGGGATAGAAGCCCAGGTCCATGAGCCGCTGCCCCAGGCTCCCCGCGGTGGTCAGGCCAAGCACCCGGCAACTCGCCCCGGGGCCCAAAGCATCCAAGTTCATACGGGCGTCCTCTCGGCGAGAAAGGTTTGCGATTTGGCCGCGCCGGCCTGGCCCGGCTCCGCGCCGCCGTTGGGCCGGCGGCCTGGCGGGCCTGGGCCAGACGGGGCAGGTGGATACTATAGCAATTGCGATTCAGACGCAATAACAATTAAACCCGGCCGGGTTTCTTTGCGTCGGCCCCGCGCTCTCGCGCCTTGCCCGGGGCCGCCTGGCGCGGTAACCTGGAGGCACGCACTTTGCCGAAAGAGGAGAACCCCTGGCCAGCATGATGGAAACCGCCCTGCCAGCCTGGCTTGGCCAACGCGCCGCCCAATGGGACGGCCTGCCCGCCGGCATCCTCCTGCTCTCCGCCTCGGGACTTACCCTCTACGCCAACCGGGCCGCGGCCCGTCTGTGGCAGTTGGAGCCCGGCGAGTTGATAGGCCAGTCCCTGGAATACCTGGAGCCGGGGGCCTGGCGCGAGGTCAACCGGGTCTTCCAGACCGGGGCCCCGGTGCTGGCCGCCCGGCTTAACCTGGGCGGACGCCAGGTGGCGGCCCATCATTTTCCCCTCTGGGACTCGGGCCGGGTCAGCCTGGCGGCCAGCTATCTGCTGGAGGGCCTGACCGAGCGCCCGCCTTCCCTGGCGCCGGGACCCTTCCATGAGGTTAGCGCCCAATTGGAGGTCATCATGGAGTCCTCCTTCGACGGCCTGTGGATCTGCGACCGTGAGGGGGTGGTGGCGCGCATCAACCAGGCCGCCCTGGATCTGGTGGGGCTGCCCCGCGAGGAGGTGGAGGGGCGCCACGTGGCCGAACTGCTGCGCGAGGGCAACTTCCAGGAATCGGTGACCCTGGAGGCCATGAAGCGGGGAACCACCGTGACCATGATGCAGCACCTGAAATCGGGCAAGAAGGTGCTGGCCACCGGGGTTCCCATCCTGGACGCCGCCGGCCAGGTGGCCTACGTCATCATCAACGACCGCGACATCACCCTGCTGGACCGCCTGCGCCGCGAGGTGGAGCTTAGCCAGGCCCAGTTGGAGCACTACCGCAGCGAGTTGAGCCGCCAGCGCCTGCAAGAGTTGGACGGGCAGCACTATCTCTGCCAGAGCCGTCCCATGCGCGCGCTCTATGAGCAGGCCTCCCGCGTGGCCCCCACCAACTCCACGGTGCTCATCAGCGGCGAGTCGGGGGTGGGCAAGGGCATCCTGGCCCGCTTCATCCACCAGGCCTCGGCCCGCTCCCAGGGGCCTTTCATCCGGGTGGACTGCGCGGCCATCCCGCCCACCCTGTTTGAGTCGGAGATGTTCGGCTACGCCAAGGGGGCCTTCACCGGGGCCGACGCCAAGGGCAAGCTGGGCCTGGTGGAGTTGGCCCGGGGCGGCACCCTGTTTTTGGACGAGATAGCCGAGATAAGCCTGGAGGCCCAGGTCAAGCTGCTGAGATTCCTTGACGAGCGCCGCTTCGTTCCCGTGGGCGGCACCGGCGAGAAGGAGCTGGACACCCGGGTGATGGCCGCCACCAACCAGGATCTGGAGCAGGCCGTGCGCGAGAAGCGCTTCCGCCAGGATCTGTTCTACCGCTTCCGGGTGGTGCCCCTGCACATACCTCCCCTGCGCGAGAGACCCCGCGACATCCTGGAAATGACGCGCTTTTTCCTGCAACGCCTGGGCGAGGAGAACAACATCCACAAGCAGATGGGCCAAGCCGCCCAGGCCGCGCTTTTGCGCTATCCCTTTCCCGGCAACGTGCGCGAGCTGGAAAACCTGGTGGAGCGGGTGCTCATCATGAGCCGCGGCCAGGAGATAGCCCTGGAGGACCTGCCCCTGGAGGTGCGCCAGGCCGTCTCCGCGCCGGCCGGTTTCCTGGCCGCCGCGGGGCAGGGCCTGCGCCAGCGTCTGCGCGCCCTGGAGCAGGAGATCATAGGCGAGGCGCTCCAGCGTTTTGGCAGCCAGCGCCGGGCCGCCCGCCATCTGGGCATCAGCCAGGCCAGCCTGGCCCGCAAGGTCCAACGGGCCAGGCAAGCCGATGAAGAAATGAATCAATGATTCAATTAGTAATCAATCGAGAGTCGTGCCTGGTCGCGCCGTCCAAGGACAGGCCTATATTAGTGTGGCTTAAAACGAGGTCGACAAATTGGTCATGGCCACTGAATCGCTGATCTAAATATCTACCCACAGGTCATTTTCACCACCCGGCCATCTTGCCCCTCAGCCTGGCCCACGGGCGAAAAACCGTATACGAGCCTGCGAGCTTCCCGATTGATGCACTATTGCATCGCCAGGGCAACCTGGCCTGCCCCCTGGCCAGGCCCCCGCCTGGCGGTCCAATAGGCGGCCCGTCCCGGCATGGCCGGTAATACCGGCGGCTTAGCCCGCCGCCTCCCGCAAACATCCAGCCCCGCTGGGTGATTGGCACGCCTCTTGTAACACAACTTCCCCATGAGCCCCTTGCTGCCGGCCGAGGTGGAGAAGGTCCTGAGCGGAGAGGCCTGCCACCTCATCATTCCTTCCTCCACGCCGGAGCTGCGTTCGCGCTTGGCCGCCTATCTGCGGGGCAGGGGGGTGGAGGTGGTCAACGAGCTGGTCTTCACCGGGTTGGACGGCCAGCCCTGGTTGCTGATTTCCCTGGCCCAGGCCTATGCCGGGGCCTTGATCCTGGAGTTGATGCAGCAGGGTTTCCCCCAGCGCATTACCGGCATAGACGCCAAGCCGCCAACAGGGGCTGTCTGAGCATCCCCCGGCCTCCCGACCAGACGGCCTGGTCCGCCCGGCGTCCCCATGAGAGAAATGTTTCGGAGGAGTCATGTCCCAACAGCAAGAGAACGGCGCGTCACTGCTTGATCTGCGGCAGGCGCAGGTGCCGCCCGGACCCGTCAATCTAACCCCCATCTTCGTGAGCCGGGCCAAGGGCGCCGAGGTATGGGACGTGGAAGGCCGGCGCTTCATAGACTTCGCCGGCGGCATCGGCGTGGTCAACGTGGGGCACTGCAACGAAAAGGTGGTGGCCGCGGTCAAGGACCAGGCCGAGCGCTTCATGCACACCTGCTTCCACGTGGCCATGTACGAGCCCTACGTGGAGGTCTGCCAGCGCCTGAACAACCTGGCCCCCGGCGATTTCGCCAAGAAATCCATCCTGGTCAACACCGGGGCCGAGGCCGTGGAGAACGCGGTAAAGATAGCCCGCTATTTCACCAAGCGGGCGGGAGTCATCGTGGCCGATGGAGCCTTCCATGGCCGGACCCTGTTGACCATGACCATGACCAGCAAGGTCAAGCCCTATAAGTATGGTTATGGCCCCTACGCCCCCGAGGTCTACCGCATTCCCTTTGCCTATTGCTACCGTTGCGCCTTCAACCTGACCTATCCCTCCTGCGGTCTGGCCTGCGCCCATTACTTGGAGGATTTTTTCATCGGCAACGTGGCGGCCGAGCAGACCGCCGCCGTGGTCTTGGAGCCGATTCTGGGCGAGGGTGGCTTCGTGGTGCCGCCGCCGGGCTATTTCGCGATTATCTCCGAGATATGCAAAAAGCACGGCATACTGTTGGTGGCCGACGAGGTGCAGACGGGGGTCTGCCGCACCGGCAAGTTCTTCGCCATGGAGCATTTCGGAGTGGCCGCCGACCTGGTCACCGTGGCCAAATCCCTGGCCGCCGGCATGCCCTTGGCCGGGGTGGTGGGCCGCTCCGAGATCATGGAGGCCTCCCATCCCGGCGGTCTGGGCGGCACCTATGGCGGCAACCCGATCTCCTGCCGGGCGGCCTTGGCCGTGCTGGATTTCGTGGCCGAGACCGGCCTGGCTGCCCGCGCCGCCGCCATCGGCGAGAAGGTGCGCGCCCGCTTCCTGGCCATGGCCGAGCGCCATCCCCTCATCGGCGACGTGCGCGGCCTGGGGGCCATGATGGGCCTGGAGCTGGTCAGCGACCGCAAATCCAAGACCCCGGCCGGAGACAAGGCCAAGAAGCTGGCCCAGTATGGCCACGAGCACGGGCTCATTCTGCTAAGTTGCGGAAAATACGGCAATGTCATCCGCACCCTCATGCCCCTGGTCATCAGCGACGACCAACTGGAAGAGGGCCTGGACATCATCGAGGCCGGCCTGGAGGCGGTCGCCAAATCTTAAGGATATGAACTCCAGGCCCTCGCCACGGGGCGGGGGCCTGGGGAGTGAGCTATTTTTTTCGCGGTCATAACAATCAAGGAGGGAGTCTCATGAAGAGAAATCTTTGGGCGGTCATGGCGCTGTGCCTGGCCCTGGTGTGCATGGCCTGGACGGCCCCCGCCGGAGCCGCCGACAAGAAACCCATCAAGATCGGCATCCTGGGCCCCTTCACCGGCTCTTTGGCCTTCAACGCCGGCGAGATGAAAAAGGGCATGGACCTGGCCGTGGACGACCTGAACGCCAAGGGCGGGATGTTCGGCCGCAAGGTGGAGATCATCTACGCCGACACCGAGGCCAAGCCGGACAAGGGCCTGGCCGCGGTCAAGAAGCTCATCACCCGCGACGAGGTGCTGGTGGTGGGCGGCGGTTACGCCAGCAGCGTCAACATCGCCACCAGCGAGGTGGCCAGCCAGGAAAAAACCCCCATCGTGGTGGCCATCGCCATCAGCCCCACCATCACCTCCCGGGGCCTGGACTATGTCTTCCGCACCAGCCCCACCAGCCCCATGTTCCTGCAAGGCCCCAACGCCTGGCTCAAGGACGTGAAAAAGCCGCAGAGCGTGGCCTTCTTCATGGAGAACACCGACTACGGCCGCGACGGCGAGAAGATATGGTCGGAGTGGGCCAAGCAGAACGGGGTCAAGGAACTGGCCCATCTATACTATGAGATCGGCGACACCGATTTCACCACCCAGATCAGCAAGCTCAGGGAGATGAAGCCCGATCTGACCTTCTGCATCGGCTCCACCACCGAGCAGGCGCTGATCCAGAAGCAGGCCAAGGAGCAGAACTTCGTGACCCAGTGGCTGGGCGTGGGCGGGCACTTCACCGAGGCCTTCTTCAAGATGGCCGGCGCCATGAGCGAGTACGCCATGGGCAGCTCCTTGGAGCCCACCCTGAACATGAAGGACCCCCAGACCGCGGCCTTCGTGCAGGCCTATCAGGCCAAGTACCCCGGCGCGCGCCCGGGCATCTTCAGCAGCCAGGGCTATGACAACATCATGGTCATCTTAGACGCCATCAACCGGGCCGGCGAGCCCAGCGGCAAGGTGGCCAAGGACCGCGACAAGGTGCGCGACGCTCTAAAGGCCACCGACATCAAGCTGTCCCAGGGCCAGATCAAGTTCGACCAGACCGGCCAGGTCACCACCATCATCCCCAACGTGGTGCAGGTGCAGCTCAAGAACTGCCAGCCCGAACTGGTCATCGTCTATCCGCCCGAGAAGGCCGCCGCGGCCTATGCCGCTCCCAAGGCTTGGGAGCAGCGCGAATGCAAGTAGGGCCTTCCGCGTGAGCGGGGGCCTTTTTTGATGCGGCTCCGCCCGTTGTCATGACGGGCGGAGCCGCCTGGCGGGAGTCGGCATGGAATCATTGTTCTTGCAACAGGTGCTCAACGGACTCATCGTGGGCAGCGTCTACAGCCTCATCGCCATAGGCCTGACCATGGTCTTCGGGGTGATGAAGATCAGCAACTTCGCCCACGGCGACTACTCCATGCTGGGGGCCTACCTGGCGGTCTTCATCCTAAGCCTGCTGCAAGGCTGGCTGGGCTGGGTGGCCTCCCTGCTGGCGGCGGTGGCCGGGGTGGGGCTAATCGGGCTCATCACCGAGCGCCTGCTTTTTAGGCCCCTCCTTAGCCGCTGGACCGACATCGACATCATCATGGCCTCCATCGGCCTTTCCATCCTGCTGGAGAACCTGGCCCAGTTGGTCTTCGGGGCCACCCCCCGCATGCTGGACGACCCCTTCGGCGGGGCCACGGTGAACCTGGTCGTTTTCTCCACCAGCTGGCTGCGTCTGTTCTGCCTGGGCTTCTCCTGCCTGACCATCGCCTGCATGCAGCTTTTCCTTAGCCGCACCCGCATGGGCGTGGCCATCCAGGCCACCAGCCAGAACCGCTTCGCCGCCCTGCTCATGGGCGTGGACACCAACCTGGTCTACGGGCTGACCTTCTCCCTGGGGGTGGCCCTGGCCGGACTGGGCGGGGTGCTCTACGGCACGCTGTTCGCGCTGTTTCCCACCATGGGCGCGGTGCCCACCCTGAAGGCCTTCGCCGTGACCATCCTGGGCGGCATGGGCAGCATCCGGGGGGCCATCTTCGGCGGCTTCATCCTGGGCGTGGCCGAGACCCTGGGCGGCAACTACATCTCCATGCACTACAAGAACGCCATCGGCTTCGTGATCATCATCCTGGTGCTCCTGGTCAGGCCCAGCGGTCTCTTCGGAAGGAGGGAAGGGGCATGAACATGAGCGCGCGGACCGGCCTGAAACTGGCCCTGGGGGCGGCCCTGTTGGCCCTGCCCCTGTTGGTGGACGACCGCTACTTCATGCACTTGGCCATCACCTCGGGCATCTTCGTGCTGCTGGCCGCCAGTTGGAACCTGCTCACCGGCTTCGCCGGCCTGATGAACCTGGGGCACGCGGCCTTCTATGGCATCGGGGCCTACACCAGCGCCATCCTGGCCACCAAGCTGGGGCTCAATCCCTGGCTGGGGCTGTTGGCCGGCGGGCTGGTGGCGGGACTGGCCGGGCTGCTCTTGGGCGTGCCAGCCTTGCGCCTGAGCGGGCCATATCTGGCCATCACCACCATCGGCTTCTCCGAGATATTGCGCCTGGTGGCCATGAACTGGGTGGAGCTGACCCGGGGCTCCCTGGGGCTCTACGGCGTGCCGCCCCTGCCCGGCTTCAGCCTGGGTGATTGGCTGGAGGTGGATTTCCGCCAGGAGCTGTGGAGTTACTACCTGCTGCTCATCCTGGTGGGGATAAGCCTGTGGGCCATCCGCCGGCTCACCACCAGCCAGTTCGGGCTCACCATCAAGAGCCTGCGCGAGGACGAGGTGGCCGCCGGCAGCATCGGGGTGGACATCAGCGCCTACAAGCTGGCCGTCTTCACCATCAGCGCCTTCTTCGCCGGGGTGGCCGGGGCCTTTTTCGCCCACTACCAGCGCCTGGTCAGCCCGGACACCCTGTCCCTGGGCGAGACCTTCGCCATCCTCACCATGGTCATGGTGGGCGGTCTGGGCACCCTGGCCGGGCCGGTGTTGGGGGCCATCCTGCTCACCTTCCTCTCGGAGTGGCTGCGCTTTCTGGAGGACCTGGTCAAACTGGACGTGCGCATGGTGCTCTACGGGCTGCTCTTGGTCCTGACCATCCTGTTCATGCGCGGCGGCATGGTGGGCCTGTGGCAGCGCTGGCTCGAAGCCCGCCGGGCAAGGAGGTAAGGGCCATGGAACTTTTACGAACCCAGGATCTCACCAAGAACTTCGGCGGACTCTGCGCGGTCAACGAGGTAAGCTTCAGCCTGAACGCCGGCGAGATCGTGGGGCTCATCGGCCCCAACGGCGCGGGCAAGACCACGCTCATCAACCTGCTCAGCGGGGCCTATCCCCCCAGCGCGGGGCGCATCCTCTGGCAGGGCAAGGACATCACCGGAAGCAAGGCCCACGCCATCAACCGCCTGGGCATCTCGCGCACCTTCCAGATCGTGCGGGTGTTCAAGAAGCTGACCGCCCGCGAGAACGTGCTGGCCGCGGTGGTGGACCGCCGCCGCCTGGGGCCTTGGAGCCTGGCCGCCCAGGCCTTGGGGCATGCGGGTCAAGCCAAGGCCGAGGACCAGCAGCGGGCCGAGGAGCTCCTGGACCGGGTGGGTCTGGCCGACTACCGGGACGAGGAGGCCGAGAACCTGCCCTATGCCCTGACCAAGCGCCTGGAGATCGCCCGCTCCCTGGCCACCCGGCCCCAGCTGCTTCTCCTGGACGAGCCCAGCAGCGGTTTGAACCCCAGCGAACTCAAGGGGCAGATCGATCTGATCCGGGGCATCAACCAGGAGGGAGTCAGCATCCTCATCATCGAACACGTCATGAAGGTCATCATGAACATCTCCCAGCGGCTCATAGTCTTGCACTATGGCCAGAAGCTGACCGAGGGCGCGCCGGAGGAGGTCTACGGCAACCCGGAGGTGGTGGAGGCCTATCTGGGAGGTGAAGCCCATGTTAAGCATTGAGAACCTCACCGTGGCCTATGGCCAGGCCACGGCCCTGGAAGAGGTCTCGCTCACCGTTCGCAAGGGCGAACTGGTGACCCTCTTGGGGGCCAACGGCGCGGGCAAATCCACCCTGCTCAAGACCATCAGCGGCATCCTCAGGCCGCGCCAGGGGCAGATACGCCTGGACGACGAAGTCATCAGCACCCTGCCTCCCCATCAGATCGTGCGCCGGGGCATAATCCACGCTCCGGAAGGGCGGCAGGTCTTCCCCGAGCTTTCGGTGCTGGACAACCTGCGCATGGGGGCCTTCACCCGCCACGACCATGACGGCATAGCCCAGGATATGGAGATGGTCTTTGGCCTCTTCCCCCGCCTCAAGGAGCGGCGCGCCCAGGACGCGGGCACGCTCTCCGGCGGCGAGGCCCAGATGCTGGCCATCGGCCGGGGGCTCTTGGCCAAACCAAAGCTCTTGATGCTGGACGAACCCAGCCTGGGCCTGGCCCCGGTGGTGCGCGAGGCCATCTTCGAGGTGGTCTCCCGCATCCACCAGGAGCAGGGGCTGACCGTGCTGTTGGTGGAGCAGAACGCGGCCTGGGCCTTGGCCGTGGCCACCCGGGGCTATGTGCTGGAGAACGGACGGGTCATCATGGAGGACACCGGGGCCAACCTGGCCGCCGACCCCCACGTCAAGCAGGCCTATCTGGGGCATTGATCCCAGGCCGGGCCGGGAAGGCTGATTGGCACATGGATTCCAGAGAAATCGCACTCCTGGCCGCCGTGGAGGAAATGGGCGAGCCCATGCTGGACTTCGCCCGCCGCCTGGTGGCCCAGCCCAGCCTGCTGGGGCAGGAGGCCGGGGCGCTAAAGGTGATGGAACAGGAACTGGCCGGCCTGGGCTGGCCGGTGGAGCGGGTCTATATCGACCCCCAACAAATAGGCCAGCACCCGGGCTACGGCCCCCTGGAGCGCGACCAGCGGGAGCGCTACAACGTGACGGCGGTGCGCCCGGCCGACGGGACGGGCGGCCAGGCCGCGCTCTTCAACGGGCACCTGGACGTGGTCAGCCCCGAGCCCCTGGAGCAGTGGAGCCGCGACCCCTATGACCCCCAGGTGCGAGACGGCTGGCTATACGGGCGTGGGGCCGGGGACATGAAGGCTGGCGTGGCGGCCATGACCTATGCCCTGGCCGCCGTGGACAAGGCCGGCCTGGGGCTTGACGCCCCGGTGGGCGTGCAGGGGGTCATCGAGGAGGAGTGCACCGGCGACGGGGCCTTGGCCTGTCTGCTGGCCGGGCACGACGCCCCGGCCGTGCTCATCCCCGAGCCCTTCGGCCCCACCATTCTCACCCATCAGGTGGGGGTGCTCTGGTTCAGGGTCGGCGTGGGCGGGACCCCCAGCCACGTGCTGGCCACCAGCGGCGGGGTCAACGCCATAGAGAAGTGCTTCGCCCTGGTCCAGGCCCTGCGCGCCCTGGAAGAACAAATGAACCAGGAGCCCTGCCCGGGCTACGAATCCGGGGCCCACCCCTTCAACCTTAACCTGGGCATCATCCAAGGCGGGGACTGGCCCTCCACGGTGCCGGCCAGCGCCGCCTTCCACTGCCGCCTGGGCTATGCCCCCGGGGTCGGTTTCATCCAGGCCGCGGCGCGGGTGGAGGCCGCCCTGGACCGGGCCGCCCAGGCCGACCCTTGGCTACGCCAGCATCCCCCCACGCTGCAATTCTACGGCTTCCGCTCCGACGGCTTCGCCCTCAATAGGCAGACGCCCGCCTTGCGCCTGCTGGGCGACTGCCACCGCCAGCTGCACGGCGCGGAGGCCCCGTCCTACTCGGCCACCTGCACCACCGACGCGCGGGCCTTCAACCTCTATGGCCAAGGCGTGGCCACCTGCTATGGCCCGGTGGCCCAGAACATCCACGCTGGCGACGAGCGGGTCAGCATCGCCAGCATGCTGGATACGGCCAAGGTCTATGCCCTGTTCCTGGCCCGCTGGTGCGGGCTGGCCGGATAAGGCCGGGGAGAAGCGTTCTTCATGCGACTGGACGACGTGTTGGACAAAGACAGGCTCATCGCCTTCACCCAGCGCCTGGTGCGGACTCCCAGCTTAAGCCTGGAGGAGGAGGCCGCCGCCCGCCTGGTGGAGGCCGAGATGCGGGCGCTGGGCTATGACCAGGTCAGCCGCGACCAGATGGGCAACGTGGTGGGGGTCATCGAGGGCGCGGGCGGAGGGCCGGCCCTGCTCTTTAACGGCCATATCGACCACGCCGGAGTGGGGCAGATGAAAGACCCCTTCGCCGGGAGCATCATAGAAGGCGCGGAGTATGGCCACCCCGGGCCGGTCATCTACGGCCGGGGCGCGGTGGACATGAAGGGCGGCGTGGCGGCCATGGTGGCCGCCGGGGGCATGGTCAAGCGCCTGGACGTGAAGCTCAAGGGCCGGGTGCTGGTGACGGCCGTGGCCCGCGAGGAGATGGCCCGGGGCGAGGGCATCAAGGCGCTGCTGGATAGGGGCCTGAGCGCCGATTTCGCGGTCAGCGGCGAGGCCACCGGCAACCAGGTATTCCTGGGGCACCGGGGCAAGTTCGAGTGCCGGGTCAGCGCCCTGGGGCGCACCAGCCACGGCGGCTTTCCCCAGGGCGGCATCAACGCCATCTTCCTGATGAACCGCTTCTTGAGCGCCCTGCAAAAGGGCTATCCGCTGCCCAGCCATCCCTTCCTGGGCCAGGCCACGGTCACGGCCCTGGACATCAGCGCCAGCCCCGGGGCGCTTACCCCCATCGTGCCCGACCGCTGCGATCTGGTGGTGGACCGGCGTTTTTTGCCCGAGGAAAGCCAGGAGTCCCTGCTGGCGGGCCTGCGCCATCTCCTGGACGGGCTGGCCCAAGCCGATCCGGACTTTCGTTATGAGCTGGAGCCGCTCAAGTGGTTCCCCAGCCTCTACACGCCCCCGGAGAGCGCCATCGCCCAGTCCCTGGCCGCGGCCCGGGCCAAGGTGCTGGGCTCGCCCGGCTCGTGGGGGGCCTGGTATTTTGGGGTGGACGGCACCTTCATCTCCCAGGCCGGCATCCCCTGCGTGGGGCTGGGGCCAGGCGACATGTACCTGGCCCACACCCCCCGCGACGTGGTCCCCGTCTCCCAGCTGGAGGAGGCGGCGCTCATCTATGCCCAGCTCATCCTGGACCTGTGCGCCTGAAAAGGCCGGAAAGGTAGACCGTCGTGAATATCCCTCCCCGCAAGACCCTGCGCCAAATCAGCGACCCCGCCCAGATCGAGGAAATCCTGCGCCAGGGCGTGGCGCTGCACCTGGCCATGTGTCGCGACGACCAGCCCTACTTGGTGCCCCTCAACTATGTCTATGAGGACGGGCGCATCTATATCCACACGGGGCCCAAGGGGCTCAAGATGGATTTCCTGCGCGCCAACCCCAAGGTCTGCTTCTCGGTCTGCCTGGACGTGGCCCCTGCCCCCGGAGAGGCGCCCTGCAAGTGGAACTGCCACTACCGCAGCGTGGTGGGGTTCGGCCGGGTGAGCGAGCTGAGCGGTGAAGAAGAGCGCCGCAAGGCCCTCTTGGCCATCGTGGGCCGCTACGTGGGGCCTGGCCAACATGAGCTGATTCCGGAGTCGTTGGCGCGCACGGCGGTGCTGCGCCTGGAGATCGAGCACATGACCGGCAAGCGGAACCTGCCCGAG
>CAZLSD010000024.1:0-13082 GCA_964561775.1 uncultured Desulfarculus sp.
CAGGGGCAGCAGCTAAAATGGGTAGAGATGTCCGTGGGCGGGGTGGCCATCAAGGTGGCGGCGGGCGGCGTTTTGGCCCTGCACCCCGACGCCCCCTTCCGGCTGCTCAAGGTGCGCTCCGAGGCCTGGCTGGACTTTGGCCTCAAGACCGGCCTGGCCGGCTTCCCCACCGTGGACCTGAACAGCTTCCATACCTTGAACGAGGTGCTGGGCGAGCGGGTCTTCAGCCTGGGGCAGGTGGAGGTGCAGGTGCGCAAGGGCGAGCGCCTGCTGGGCTCCATCCATCTGGCCGCCCGTCTGCTGCCCATAGACTGGCTGCGCAAGGCCGAGGAAGCCCCCAGCCTGGAGGAACGCCTAACTTACACGGCCAAGGCCCTGGAGATATCCCCGGACGACCGTCTCATAGCCATGCGCCAGGTGGACCTACTGGGCGAGGCGGGGCGTTATCAGGAGGCCCTGGACCTGCTGCGCCAGCACCAGGCCGCCTCCCACGACCCCGCCCTGCTGCTGCGCCTGGCTGATCTGCACCAGCGTTTCGGCCAGATGGAGGAGGCCGCCCAGGTCTTGCGCATGCTGCTGGACAAATCCCCCCGCGACCAGCGTCTGCTGGAGCGCCTGGCCGCCCTGGACGAGCAACTGGAAAAATGGGAAGAGCTGGCCCCGCTGCTGGAGGCCTTGCTGGACAAGACGCCAGAGCCGGAAAAAGGCCCCCTCTGGGGCCGCCTGGGGCGGGCCATGGCCCAGGCCGGACGTTGGCCCGAGGCCCAGCAGGCCTATGAGCGGGCGGTGAAACTCTCGCCCTACGAGGCCGACCTCTGGCAGGCCCTGGCCCAGGCCCGCGCCAAGAACGGCGAGGCCGCGGCGGCCCTGGAGGCCCAGCGCCGGGCCACCACCCTGGCCCCGGCCAACCTGGAATCCCATCAGCGCCTGGCCGCCAGCCTGCTGGACCTGGGCAGCCAGCGCGAGGCGGCCCAGGAACTGGAGAAGGCCTTTACCCTGAACAGCCAGGACGCGGGGCTGCTGTTGCAGCTCTCCGGCATTTATCAGGACCTGGGCGACCTGCCGGCCCAGTTGGGGGCCTACCGGCGCTTGGCCAAGCTAAAGCCCGGCGACCCGGACGTGAACCACAACCTGGGCCTGCTGCTGTTGAAGGCTGGCCAGCCCCAGGAGGCCTTGGCCGCCCTGGAACCAGCCCTGGCCGCCCGGCCCCAGGACTTGGCCACCCGCGAACTCATGCTGGAGGCCCAGGCCAAGCTCAAGCGCTGGGACCAGGCCGCCAGCCTGGCCTTGGCCCTGGCCAAGGAGCGCCCGGGCGACCTGGCCCTGGTGGAGCGCCTCTATGTGGCCCTGGTCAAGCAAAGGCCCCAGGCCGTGGCCGAGATGCTGGACCAGGCCTTGGCCGGGGGAAACCGCAGCCTGAAGGTATTTGAGCTGCGCGCCGCCCTGGCCCTGGACCAGGATGACGCCGCCCAGGCCCTGCGCACCCTGGAGGCGGCCCGCGCCGCCCACCCCGACAACATGGAACTGGCCGGCAAGCTGGCCGATTTATATGAAGCGGCCGGCCAGGAGCAGAAGGCCCTGGTCCTCTACGAGCAACTCATCGACAAGGCCCCGGGGCAGGAGGGCCTGGAGGAGCGCTATTTACAGCTAAGGACCAGGCTGCTGGAAAAAGAGCCGGCCGCTCCCGCGCCGCCGCCGGCCGCACCCGCTCCGGCCAAGCCATGAGCGCGCCCTTGGTGGTTACTTGCGGGGTCATCTGGCGGGGTGCGCGCTTCCTGCTGGCCCGCCGCGCCGACACGGGCCTGTGGGAGCTGCCCGGCGGCAAGCTGCGCCCGGAGGAATCCCTGGAGGACTGCCTGCGCCGGGAACTGGCCGAGGAACTGGAGGCCCGGGTGGAGGCGCTGTCCTATTATGGCGTGGTGCGCGAGGAGCGCCCCCGCGCCTTGGAGCTGCACGCCTTTGTCTGCCGCCACACCGTGGGCGAGCCGCAAGCCAGGGTCCACCGCGAGCTGCGCTGGATAGAATTGCCGCAGATGGCTGGCTTTGAATTGTGCCCCGCCGACCGCCAATTGGCGGCGGCTTTCGCGCAAAGACCGCCCCTGCCCGGCCCTTTGGCGGCCGCCCAGCTTGACAAGGCCGCCCTTGGGTGGTAAGCAGGTCACTTCAACCATATACTCCTTTCTCCGGCTTTTTGAGAGCCGGGGACGCTCGAGACCATGAGGAGGCCCGATGCGACACTACGAGACTCTTTTCATCATTAATCCCGACCTGAACGAGGAAGATACCCAGGCCACGGTGGAGAAATTCGCCGGCATCCTGGCCGAGGGCGGGGCAACCATGGCCAAGGTGGACCTGTGGGGCCGCCGCCGCATGGCCTACGAGGTCAAGAAGTTCAACAAGGGCTTCTTCGTCCTGTTCGACTATGGCGCGGACCCCGCCGCCGTGGCCGAGATGGAGCGCAACTTCAAGATCGACGAGCGGGTCATTCGCTTCCTGTCGGTCAAGAAGGAGGACGTCTTCGATCTGGAGGCCATCGAGCGCGCCCGTCTGGAAGCCGAGGCCAAGGCGGCTCAGCGTGCGGCCCAGGCCGCGGCCGAGGCCGAGGCCGACGACGAGGACATGTCGGGCGGCGACGACGACGACATGGGTATGGGCAAGGACGAAGACGAGGACTAGGAGGCCGTTATGACAATCAAGAAAAAGCGTGGTTACGGCCGCCGCAAGGTCTGCCGGTTCTGTGCCGATGCCACCTTGGTCATCGACTACAAGGACCCCCGCACCCTGCGCTACTTCACCACGGAGCGGGGCAAGATCATCCCCCGGCGCATCAGCGGCTGCTGCGCCCGCCACCAGAGGGACTTGACCGAGGCCATCAAGCGGGCGCGCCAGATCGCTCTGCTGCCCTACGCGGCCTCGACGACCTCCTAAGGTCCTGGATCTGCCACGGGGGTAGGGAGTGGACCAACCGCCGTCGGGGCGTTGGACTTGGCTAGGCGCGGCCGCCGGCTTGGCCGTGCTGCTCTTCCTGGCGCCGTTTGCCATTCCCATCCTGGGCAGCCTGGTGAGCATCTGGACTCCGGCCCCCCTGGTGATTCTATATCGCCGCCGGGGCCTGGCCGATGGACGCCGGGGCGTGGCCCTGGCCCTGCTTCTGGCCTTGCTGGCGGCGGGCATGCTCTCCTCCGGACTGGCCGGGATGTTCTTCTTGTTCTACGCCGCCTTGGCCCTGGTCCTGGGCGAGGCTCCCTCCTTGGGGATGAGCGAGCCCAAGGCCATCACCCTGGCGGGCTTCGTGGCCGCGGGCTCCATGCTGGGGCTGATGCTGGGCATGGCCTGGACCAGCGGCCAGGGTCTGGACGAGCTGTGGCAGGCCCAGTGGCAAGAGCAGATGGAGATGATCCTGGGCGGCTCGGGGGCCATGGGCGTGGACAAGGCGCAGTTGGAAGAATTGCGCCAAGCCCTGTACAGGGGCGGACGGGCCATGTTCCGCCTGGCGCCCGCCCTGATGCTGGGAGGCTCGCTGCTGGTGGCCTGGGGCAACCAGCTCCTGGTGCGGCGGCACGGACCCCAGCAGGCCGCGCAGGTTCCGCTCAACCTGTGGCGCTCGCCCGAGCCCCTGGTCTGGGTGCTCATCCTGGCGGGCGCCCTGGCCTGGGCGGCGGAGGGCTGGCCCTATTGGGCCGCCATCAACGTCTTGCTGGTGCTGGGGGTGATGTACTTCTTCCAAGGCCTGGCCGTGGTGGCCTACTGGCTGCAGAAGAAGAACGCTCCCCGCGGCCTGCGGGTGATGCTCTACGCCCTGCTGGCCGTGGAAATGATACTGGCGGTTCTGGTGGCCCTGGCGGGTTTGTTTGATATATGGTTCAACTTCAGGCGATTGGAAAATCATCCGTCGGCCTGATCACGGAGGCTATCCCATGAAGGTCATTCTCACCAAGGAAGTGCTGGGCCTGGGCGACCCGGGCGAGGTGGTGGAAGTCAAGGACGGCTACGGCCGCAACTACCTGGTGCCCCAGGGCCTGGCCATCACCGCCACCAAAAAGAACATGGTCGCCGTGGAGGCCGAGCGCAAGCGCATCGCCGCCCAGCAGGCCCGCGAGGCCGAGCGGGTCAAGGCCGAGGCCGAGCGCATCAACAACCTGACCCTGGTCATCAAGGCCAAGTCCGGCGAGGGCGGCAAGCTCTACGGCTCAGTCACCAACATGGACATCGCCAAGGTCATGGCCGATGCCGGCGTGGAGGTGGACCGCCGCCGCATCCTGCTGGAGCAGCCCATCAAGCGCCTGGGCAGCCACCCGGTCAAGGTCAAGCTGCACCCCCAGGTGATCATCGAGGTGATGGTCGCCGTGGAGCCTTTGGAGAGCGAAGCGGGCGCCAGCGAGGCCAACGCCTCGGAGGACACGGACCAGGAGTAGCCCCTTGACCCCAGCAGGCCCAGGCCCCCATCGCCTGCCCCCCCAGGACCTGCCCGCCGAACAGGGCGTGCTGGGGGGGGTGCTTGGCCTGGGGGCCGACGTGCTGGCCGGCATCGCCGCCACTCTTAGCCCCGACGACTTCTACGACCGCCGTCACGGTCTCATCTACGCCGCCATGCTGGCCCTTTATGAAAAGGGCCAGCCGGTGGACGAGATCACCGTCACCTCCCGGCTGCACGACCTGGGGCAGTTGGAAAACGTGGGCGGACCGGTGTTTTTGGCCGAACTGGCCGACCTGGCCCTGGCCCCCGCCCACGTGGACCACTACGCCCAGATGGTCCGCGACAAATCCCAACTGCGCAAGTTCATCGCCGCCGCCCAGGAGGCCGTGGCCAAGGCCCAGTCCCTGCAAGCCGATCCAGAGAACGCCCTGGAGGAGGCCGAGCGGGAAATCTTCGCCGCCACCCAGCACCGCTTTTCCCAGGCCTATGCCCACGTGGGGCAGGTGGTCAAGTCCGCTCTCAGCATCATCGAGGCCCGCTTCAAAAAAAAGGGCATGGTCAGCGGGGTGCCCACCGGCTTCAAGCGCTTAGACGAGATCACCTACGGACTGCAACCCGGGGATCTGATCATCATCGCCGGCCGACCCTCCATGGGCAAGACGGCGTTCGCGCTCAACATAGCCGCCAGCGCCGCCCTGGAGGCAGGCCTGCCCGTGGCCATCTTCAGCCTGGAGATGAGCAAGGAGCAACTAGGCCTGCGCCTGCTTTCCAGCGAGGCCCGCATCAACGGCTCCAAGATGCGTTCCGGCTTTCTTAGCCAGACCCAGGACTGGCCCGCGCTCACCGCCGCCGCCGACCGCCTTTTCGGCGCGCCCATCTTCATCGACGACACCCCGGCGCTCTCGGTGCTGGAACTGCGCGCCAAGGCCCGCCGTCTGAAGACCGAGCATAATCTGAAGATGATCCTGGTGGACTATCTTCAACTCATGCGCGGCCGCCGCGAGAGCTTCGACAGCCGCGAGCAGGAGATCAGCGACATCAGCCGATCGCTAAAGGCCCTGGCCAAGGAGCTGGAGGTGCCGGTGGTGGCGCTATCCCAGCTCAACCGCAAGGTGGAGGAGCGCTCCGGCGGGGACAAGCGCCCCATGCTGAGCGACCTGCGCGAGTCCGGGGCCATCGAGCAGGACGCCGACGTCATCGCCTTCATCTTCCGCAAGAAGGTCTATAAGAAAAAGGACGCCCCGCCCGAGGACGACGACAACGTGGCCGAGATCATCATCGGCAAGCAGCGCAACGGCCCCACCGGCACGGTGAAGCTCACCTTCCTAGACGATCTCACCAAGTTCGAGGACCTGGCCTATGAGGACGCGCCCTCTGACTAGGAGCGCATAACTCATGGCCGGCGTGCATGGACAAACCCAGGGCCTGAAACCCAGCCAGATCAAGCGTCTGGAAAACCTCTATCGCCGCCGCTTGCCCCCGGCCGAGCTGATCCTGGCCGAGCAGGCCACGGCCCTGGCCCGGCTGAGCGCCGAGTTGGGCCGCCAAGTTGGGCTGCTGATAAGCCGCAAGGGCGAGGTGGCGCTGGTCTTGGTGGGCGGGCCGGAGAGCCTGCCCCGCCCCGATCTCTCCCGCCTGCGCCGGGGGGCCAGCCGCCTGGCCGGTTACGCCCTGCTACGCACCCAATTGGGCCGGGGCGGCGTCTCCGGCCAGGACGTGAGCCTGCTTTTGCAAGGCCGCTGGGACCTGCTGGCCGTGCTGGAGGTGGGCTCCGACGGCCTGCCCGGCCTGATCCACGCCGCCCATCTGCTGCCCGAGCCCGTGGACGGCCAAGACGTCCGCCGGCTGGCGCCCTTCCCCCCCGGCCAGCCCCCCGAGGACATGGCGCGCCTAGTGCGCTCCCTGGAGGAAGAACTGGCCCGCCAGAGCGCGGGGGTCAAGCTGGGGCGCTCGGGCAACGCTCTGCTCATCTCGGTCAGCTCCGGCCCGCGCGCCCGGGCCGAGGAAAGCCTGGCCGAACTGCGCGAACTGGCCCGCTCGGCCGGGCTGTCGGTGGCCGGCCAGATGATCCAGCACCGGCCCAACCCCGACCCGCGCACCTTCCTGGGTCCGGGCAAGCTGGGCGAGGCCCTGGCCCTGGCCGCCCGCCTGGACGTGGACGTGCTGGTGGTGGATCAGGAACTGACGCCCAGCCAGGCCCACGCCCTGGCCCTTTCCACCAGCGGCCACGTCAAGTTCATCGACCGCACCCAGCTCATCCTGGACATCTTCGCCCAGCGCGCGGCCAGCCGCGAGGGCAAGCTGCAAGTCGAGATGGCCCAGATGCGCTACCTGATGCCACGCTTAAGCCTGCGCGACGACGGCTTGAGCCGGCTCACCGGCGGCATCGGCGGACGCGGCCCGGGCGAGACCCGCCTGGAGATCGACCGCCGCCGGGTGCGCGAGCGCCTGCACCGCCTGGAACGCGAACTCAAGGAGATCGGCCGCCAGCGCGAGCGCCGCCGCCACCGCCGCCGCGCCTTGAACCTGCCGGTCATCTCCATCGTGGGTTACACCAACGCCGGTAAGTCCACCCTGCTCAATGCCCTGACCAAGGCCGAGGTGCTGGCCGAGGACCGCCTCTTCGCCACCCTGGACCCCACCAGCCGCCGCCTGCGCTTCCCCCGCGAGCGCGAGGTCATCATCACCGACACCGTGGGTTTCATCCGGGAGCTGCCCGAGGAGCTGACCAAGGCCTTCGCCGCCACTCTGGAGGAACTGCACGAAGCAGACCTCCTGCTGCACGTGGCCGACGCCTCCAATCCCCAGGTGCGTGATCAGATCGAGGCCGTGGAGCGTCTCTTGGCCGAGCTGGAGCTGGGCGAGATGCCCCAGCTTCTGGTGCTCAACAAGATGGACCGCACCCCGCCCGAGGCGCTGGAGAACCTCTTGCTGCGCTACCCGGCCGTGGCCATCAGCGCCCTGGAGCCGCCCAGTCTGGTGGCCCTGCTGACCAGGCTGGAGGAGATGGTGGAGGGCCTGCGCCCCTTCGTCCCTCCCGCGCCGGACCTGGAACAGGAGGAAGAGGGCCTCCTCGATGAATAGCCCCTCCTTCTCCTTCCGCTACGCCCTGGATGAATGGCCGCCACCCTTGACCACGGCCCTGCTTTCCCTGCAATGGCTGGTGGCCCTGCTGCCCGGGCTGCTGGTGCTGGGCGACGTGCTGGCCACGGCCCAGGGCCTGGACGCCGCGGGCCGCGTCGAGTTCCTGCAACGCCTGCTGCTGGTGGCCGGGGTGGTCCAGGTGGCCCAGACCGTGGCCGGCCACCGCCTGCCCGGCCTGGTGGGGCCGTCGGCGGTGCTCCTGGTGGGCATCCTGGGAACCCTGGAGGCGGGCGTGGAGGCCACCTACACCGCCGTGGCCCTGGGCGGAGTCTTCACCGCCCTGGCCGGGGCATCCGGCCTGGCCGCCCGTTTGAGCCGGCTCTACACCCCCCCGGTGCTGGCCTCGGCCTTGATGCTGCTCATCGTGGCCCTGGCCCCCACCATCCGCGACGCCCTCTTCAACCCCGGCCCCGGAGAGGGCTCGCCGCTGGCCGCCTTTGGCTTCGGCCTGGGGCTGGTCTGCGCCATGTTCTGGGCGCAAGAGCGCCTCAAGGGGATTCTCTCCTCCGCGGTGCTGCTCCTGGGCATGGTGCTGGGCTCTTTGCTCTACTACCTGCTGGGCCTGGGGAGCCCGCCCTTGGAGCCCCTGAACCTGGCCTCGGGCCTCAGCCTGCCGGATATGCTGCCTGGAAGCTTTGCCTGGGACGCGGGGGTGGTGGCGGCCATCTGCCTGTGCAACCTGGCGCTCATCGCCAACGAGATAGCCTCGGTGGAGGCCATAACTCCGCTCATCGCGGTGAGCGACGGTGGCAGGCGTTCCGAGCGCGGGGTGTTGATCAGCGGCCTGAGCGGAATATTGGGCGGGCTCACCGGCACGCCGGGCATGGTGACTTATTCGGTCAGCCCCGGCGTGCTGCTATCCTCCCGCTGCGCCAGCCGCTGGACCCTGCTGCCGGCGGCGGTTGTGGTGCTGCTCTTGGCGGTGTGGCCCCAGGGCCTGGCCCTGGTGCGTCTGGCCCCGCCTCCCGTGGTGGGGGCGGTGCTCTTGGCCCTCATGGCCAGCACGGTCTACGCCGCCCTGCATCTGCTGGTGGGCGGGGTCTGCGCCCTGAGCCTCTCCGGCGGCCTGGTGGTGGGGGCGGCCATCACCGCGGGCCTGGTGGTGACCTTCATGCCCCCCGAGGTGCGCGCCTCCCTGCCTCCCCTGCTGCGGCCTCTCTTGGCCAACGGCTTCGTGGTGGGCCTGGCCCTGGCCCTGGTGCTGGAGCACCTGGTGCTGGGCGGCCAGCCGCCGCCCGCCGCGGGCTCCTCCTCCAGCTAGAGGCGGGTCAGCGGCTCGGGGGGAGACGTCTGCCCCACGCTCAAGGCCCCGCCCATCTCGTAGCTCAGGTTCACCGTGGGCTCGCTCACCGGCTGGTCGAAGTGGATGGTCAGGTCGATGACGCCCTGGCTCACCGTGCCGGTCACCGCGTAGCCCAGGCTGTAGAGGATGTGCAGGGAGGCCTGGTTCTCGGGCATGACATAGGCCCCGATGGCCTGATAGCCCCGGTCGCGAGCGATCTCGGCCAACAGGCTCATGATGGCCCGGCCCAGGCCCTTGCCTTGAAAGCTCTCGCGCACCGCGAAGTCCACCTCCGGCACCTCGCCGTGTCCCAGGATATAACGCCCCAGGCCGGCCACCTGCTCGTGGCCTATGCCGCCGGTCACCGCCACCACCGCCATCTGCTGGTGATAGTCGATGTTCACCATGCGCTGCATGTCCTTCTTGGGGAAGGACTTGATGGCGTGCAGGAAGCGGTAGTACACCTCGCGATCGCTCATGGAATAGAAGAACTCCTGCACCAGGCGCTCGTCGGTGGGCTTGACCGGGCGCAGCAGCACCTCGGAGGAGTCCTTGAGGGCGAACCTGCGTTCGTACTGCTCGGGGTACATGCCCGTGAACATGGGCACCAGGATCTGGCTCTCGCTGATGAGTCCCTGGGCGCGGGCATGGCCCAAGAGTTCGTCGCGGTGGTCGGGGTGGGCGATGTCGATTAAGGCCAGGGCCCGCTCGCGCAGGGAAAGCCCATGCAGATAGGCCACGCCGTACTCGGTGACCACGGTGCGCACCCCGGCCCGGGTCACGCCCACGCCCGCGCCCTCGGTGAGGAAGGGGCGGATGCGCGAGGAGCCGTCGCGGCGCAGGCTGGCCATGGCCACGATGCTAAGCCCTTCGTGGCTGTTGGCCGCCCCGCGCAGAAAGTCCACCATGCCGCCCAGGCCGGCGTAGATGCGTCCGCCCACCGAATCCCCGCAGACCTGGCCGGTGAGATCTACCTCCACCGCCTCGTGCACGGTGACCATGCGGTTGTTCTTGGCGATGTTCTCCACCAGATTGGTGAATTGCACCGGGTGCATCTCCACCCGTGGATTGTTGTGCACGAAATTGAAGATGCGCTCGGTGCCCAGGCAATAGGAAGCCACGATCTTCTTGGGAAAGAAGGTCTTGGCCTCGCCGGTGATGACCCCGGCCTCCACCAGGTCCACGTAGGAGTCGGTAAGCACGTCGGTATGCACGCCCAGGTTCTTCTTGTCCTTTAGCATCTCCAGGACGGCGTGGGGAACGCGCCCCAGGCCCAGGTGGATGGTGGAGCCGTCCTGGATGAGTTGGGCCACGTGCTGGGCCACCTTGCAGTGGACCTCCTCCGGCGCGGGGATGTGGAAACCCAGCAGGGGCTCCTCGTGCTCCACCAGGGCGTCCAGCTCGCTGACGTGCACGAAGGTGTCGCCGTTGCTGCGCGGCATGCGCGGGTTTACCTGGGCGATGACCACCCGGGCCTGGGCCATGGCCTCGGCGGCCACGTCCACGGCCACGCCCAGGGAGACGTAGCCGTGCTCGTCGGGCGGGCTGACCTGCACCAGGGCCGCGTCTATGAGCAGGCGCTTTTCCCTGAGCAGGCGGGGCACGTCGCTCAAATAAATGGGGGTGAAGTCGGCGCGGCCCTCGCGCACCGCCTCGCGGGCGGCGGCGGCCACGAAGAAGCTCTTGGTCTGGAACCTGGCCGTTAGCTTGCGCACCAAGCTGGCGTCCGTGGCCACGGAAAGGGCCTGGATGACCTCCACGTCGTTTAAGTCGTCGGCGCTCTCGGCCATGGCCGAGGCCAGGTATTGGGGCGCGCCGCAGCCCGAGCCCAGGAAGACCCGGGAGCCCGAACGCAGCAGCTTGAAGGCCTTGGCTGCTTCCATGCGATGCCGGCGGTAATGACTCATCCAGTCCACGAGAGGCCTCCCGCTAGGTGTTACAAAACGTCGGCGCCGCGTCCCGGAGCGGGATCAGGGCTTTTCCGCCTGCTCCTTGACCGGAACCTGGCAGGCCTGGCTCACCAGGATCTCCAGGGTCTCCATGCAGGGCTGCCCCTGGTTGGCCAGGTCATCGGCCAGGCGGTCCCACAGCTCGGCCGTGGGATCGAAGTCGGGTTTCAGTTCCGGGATTATATGGCTGGGCTTGGGATGGTCCATGCTAGTCCTCCCCGCGGTTCATACAAGACATTATGCGTGAAAGCCAGCCCTGGTCAATGGGCTGGCTTGAGCTTGCCTAAGCAAGGCGGTGATGTTAAATAGGATAACCCATCCCACCAAGGAGAAAGGTCCGGAGCATGGACAAAAAAATCTTGGTTTTCCTCCTCCGGGCCGCGCTGGGGCTGGCTGGAGGATATTTCCTGTCCTACATGTTCTTCGCCAAGGACGGCCGCGCGGATTGGGTCATAGCCCTTATCCTGGCCGCCCTGGTGGTGGCCGCCTCCTACATCTCCGAGGCCTGGCGCGTGCGCAAAACCAAGTAGGCCCGCTCTCTCTAGCGCCCCTGCTCCACGATCTTCAGCTCCCCGGCGTGCTCCTGGCCCAGCTTGTTGCCCAGGAACTCGCCGCTCTTGGGCAGAACCAGACGCAGCTCTTCGATCTGGCACACCTGGGCCTGGCCGCGGAGCATTTTCAGCTCCAGCACGTGGCCGCCCACCTGACGCGTCTCATCCAGGAAATGGAAGTGGTAGCCGGGCACGTTGATGCCCTTGGCAAAGGCCGGCGTGCGCAGGCCCACCAGGGTGCCGCGCACCTGGACGTGGTCGAAGACCGCCTGCTGCTTGGCCACCACCTCCACCAGGCGCGGGAAGGGCCGCACCTGGGCCGGCACGCTGCGGGCCTTGAGCATCTCGAACTGGCCATCCACCCGCACGGCGTAGAAGTAATTGGCGCTGGGCAGGGCCTTGTCCAGGGCCTGCTCCAAGGCGGCCACGCTGGGGGTTTGGCCCAGTTCCAGACGCATTCCGGCCTTGAAGGGCGCCACGTTGGCGAAGGGCGTCAGCCGCTGGGGCGGCACGGGATAGGCCTTGCCATCGGTGCGCACCTGGTAGAACTTGCCCTCCAGCACCACCAACTCGCCGTCCAGGCCGTCCAGGGTGCCCAGGCCGAAGTCGCCGTGCCGGGCCAGCTGCCCGATGCTTACCTGCCCCTCGTAGGCCCCCTCCAGCAGAGCCTCGATGGTGGAGACCTGATAGAGCGCAGCCTGTTGCTCGGCCGCCTGGGCCAGGCCGGTCAGCAGCAGCAGGCCCAGCAGCAGGCCGGGCAGGAGCGCGTGTTTGCTCGCCTTAATCTTGCTCATGACTTACTCCATGCGTCCGATCACGGCCCGGGCCATCTCCATGGTGCTCAAGTTTCCGCCCAGGTCCGGCGTGGTCTGCCCCGCGCCCAGGGTGGCGATGAGAGCGTTCTCCACCTTGGCCGCCACCTCGGCCTGGCCCAGATATTTTAGCATCATGGCCGCGCAGAGGATGGCCGCGCTGGGGTTGGCGATGCCCTTGCCCGCGATGTCCGGGGCGCTGCCGTGCACCGGCTCGAAGAGGGCGTGCTCTGGTCCCAGGTTGGCGCTGGGGCAAAGCCCCAGCCCGCCGATGAGCCCGGCGGCCAGGTCGCTTAAGATGTCGCCGAACAGGTTGGTGGTGACCAGCACCTGGAAGGGCGTGGGGTCCAGCACCAGCTTCATGGCCACCGAATCCACCAGGGCCTCCTCATAGGTCAGGCCGGGGAACTCCTTGGCTACCGCCCGGCAACAGGCCAGGAACAGGCCGTCGCTCTTGCGCAGCACGTTGGCCTTGTGCACCGCCGTGACCTTGCTCAGGCCCAGCTCCTGGGCGTGGTTGAAGGCGAAGCGGGCGATGCGCTCCGAGGCCTGGCGGGTGATGACCCGGGTGGCGGTGACCAAGTCCGGGCTGAGCTGGCTCTCGTGCCCGGCGTAGAGGCACTCGGTGTTCTCACGCACGATGACCAGGTCGGTCCGGGGGTGCAGGCAGCTAACCCCGGCGTAGGCCTTGGAGGGGCGCAGGTTGACGAAGGTGCCCAGTTCGGCGCGCAGGCGCAGGATGACCTCGGCCGCCGAGTTGCCCGCCGCGCCAAAAAGCACGGCCTGGGCGGCCAGGGCGCCCTCCAGGGTGGCGGCGGGCAAGGCCACGCCAGTGGCGGCCAGGCAGTCGTCGCCCGCGTCATAGGTGCTGAAATCAAAGGAGAGTCCCGTGGCCTGAAGCACCAGCCGGGAGGCGGCGATGACCTC
>CAZLSD010000024.1:13182-14701 GCA_964561775.1 uncultured Desulfarculus sp.
TCATGTCGCAGGGTCAGGCCTATGTCGTCCAGGCCCTCCAGCAGGCAGCGCTTGCGGAAGGGGTCGATGGCAAATATGCAGGCGAAGCCGTCTTGGCCGCGCAAGGTCTGGGCCTCCAGGTCCACCTTGATCTCATAACCGCGGTTGGCCTGCGCCCGCGTGAACCACTCGTCCATGATCTGGACCTCCAGCTCGATGAGCAGCAGGCCGTTCTTAAAGGCGTTGTTCTTGAAGATGTCGGCGAAGGACGGGGCCACGACGACCTTGAGCCCCAGGTCCATGAGCGCCCAGGGCGCGTGCTCGCGGCTGGAGCCGCAGCCGAAGTTCTCCCGCGCCAGCAGAATGGAAGCGCCCCGGTAGCGCGGCTGGTTGAGCAGGAAGTCGGGATTGGGGCTGCCATCGGGCAGAAAGCGCCAGTTGTAGAAGGCGTACTGGCCAAAGCCCTCGCGCTGCACCAGCTTGAGGAACTGCTTGGGAATGATGAGGTCGGTGTCCACGTTGGCCTGGTCCAGGGGCGCGGCCAGGCCGGTGAAGGCGAAAAACTTGCGCACGGCTTACCTGCCTTCCATCACAAAAGTTGGCGCACGTCGGTCAAGCGGCCAGTGACTGCCGCGGCCGCGGCGCTGGCCGGGCTGACCAGATGGGTGCGCCCGCCCCGGCCCTGGCGGTCCTCGAAGTTGCGGTTGCTGGTGGAGGCCGAGCGTTCGCCCGGGGCCAGCACGTCGGGGTTCATGGCCAGGCACATGCTGCACCCGGGCAGCCGCCACTCAAAGCCCGCCTCGGTGAAGACGCGGTCCAGCCCCTCGGCCTCGGCCTGGGCCTTGACCTGGCCCGAGCCGGGCACCACCAGGGCGCGCACCCCAGAGGCCACCTTGCGCCCCTTGGCCACGGCGGCGGCGGCGCGCAGGTCGCTTAAGCGGCCGTTGGTGCAGGAGCCGATGAAGACGCAGTCCACCTTCACGTCGGCCAGGGGCGTGCCCGGCTTAAGTCCCTGGTACTCCACGGCGCGGGCGGCGGCCTTGCGGGTGTCGGCGTCCTCGAATTGGGCCGGGTCGGGCACCCGCCCGGAGAGGCCCGTCTCCTGGCCCGGGTTGGTGCCCCAAGTCACCTGGGGCTCCAGGCTGGCGGCCTCCAGGCTGATCTCCTTGTCGTAGCGGGCATCGGCATCGCTGGCCAATTCTTGCCAGGCCGCCACCGCGCGCTCGAAGTCAGCGCCCGACGGCGCGAAAGGCCGCCCGCGCAAGAATTCATAGGTTGTCTCATCCGGCGCTATCATGCCGGCCTTGGCCCCGCACTCCACGGACATGTTGCAGACGGTCATGCGGCCGTCCATGTCCAGGTCGCGAAAAGCCTGGCCCAGGTATTCGATGACATGCCCGGTGCCGCCGGCCACCCCCACCTGGCCGATGATGGCCAGGATGAGGTCCTTGGCAAAGACCCCGGCGGGCAGGGAGCCCGAAACCCGCACGGCCATGGTGGCGGGCTTCTGTTGATACAGGGTCTGGGTGGCCAGCACGTG
>CAZLSD010000024.1:14801-25197 GCA_964561775.1 uncultured Desulfarculus sp.
GTGGCGGTCCACGTAGAGCAGGTCGGGCTGGCCGGCCTGGCGGGCCACCAGGTGGGCGGCCCAGATTTTATCAAGCAACGTGGGCATGGGTCTTGTCTTCCTTCCGCGCATGCATGACGCATTTACCCAGGCGCAGCATCTGATTCACCGCCGTGAGCAGGGCCTCCACGCTGGCCTGCACTATGTCCTCGTGGGCGGCCTGGGCGCTGACCGTGTAGCCCAGGTCGTCCTGGACCGTGACCGTGACCCGCACCAAAGCCGCGCTGCCGCCGGTGATGGCGTCCACGTGGTACTCGCTGATCTCGTAGCAGGCCGCGCCGTCCAGCATGCGTTTGATGGCCTTGAAGGCCGCGTCCACCGGACCCACCCCGGTGTGGGCCTCCACCCGGGGCTGGCCGCCCACCCGGGCCAGCACGCTGGCCGTGGGTTCGATCTTGTTGCCGGTGGTCACCACCAACTGGTCCAGCTCGATGGCGCGCAGGTTCTCCGGCAGCTGCTCCATCACCGATTCAGCTATAGCAAAAAGATCGGCGCTTAGCACCTGCCGTCCCTTGGCCCCCAAGGAACGCACCCGCTCCACGATGTGGGTCAGTTCGTCGGGGTCGGGTTGCAGGCCGGCCTCGCGCAGGGCCTGTTCGATGCCGTGGCGGCCAGCATGCTTGCCCACCACCAGGCGGCGGCGCTGCCCCACCATCTCCGGGGTCATGAGCCCAGGCTCGAAGGTGCTGGGGTCCTTGACCACCCCGGCGGCGTGGATGCCGCTCTCGTGGGTGAAGGCGTTGGCCCCCACCACCGGCTTGTTGGGCGGCACCATGACCTGGGACAGGCGCTCCAGCAGGCGCGAGGCCTCGTATAGCTTTTCCCGGCGCACCCCACAGGAGCGGCCGTGCAGGCAGGCCAGGGCCATGACCACCTCCTCCAGGGAGGCGTTGCCCGCCCGCTCGCCCAGGCCGTTCAGGCAGACCTGGGCCATGGAGGCTCCGGCCAAGACCGCCGCGCAGGTGTTGGCCGTGGCCAGGCCGAAGTCGTCGTGGCAGTGGATGGAAAGCGGCGTGCTCACCACCGCCGCCACGCCGGCCACCATGGCCGCGATGGACTGGGGCGTGGCTACCCCCACGGTGTCGGTCAGGTTGATCCAGTCCGCCCCGGCTTGAGTCGCCACACCGCAGACCTCATGCAGAAAGGCCGCATCGGTGCGGGTGGCGTCCATGGGGGTGAACATGCACAACCGCCCGGCATCCTTGATCCGAGCCACGGCGTCGCGGGAGCGCTCCAGGACTTGGGCCGGAGCAAGCCCCAGGGATTTTTCCATCTGAAGGTTGCTGGTGGAGACGAAGATGTCGATCATGCCGGCCCCAGAGTCCAGGGCGGCCTGGATGTCGGCCGGCACCAGGCGGGCCATGGCCGCCACCGTGGCCTTGGACTCCTTGGCCACCGCGCTCACCGCGGCCAGCTCCTCGGCCGAGTTGACCGGGAAGCCCGCCTCGATGACCCCCACGCCCAGCTCATCCAGCTTGCGGGCGATGGTCAGCTTGTCCTCCAGGGTGAAGGCCAGGCCGGGCATCTGCTCTCCGTCGCGCAGGGTGGTGTCGAACACCACTACGTCGCTCTTCGTCTCCACCATCCACCTCCTATTTGAGCCAGGGCATCATGGCCCTGAGTTGTTTGCCAACCTTTTCCACGTCGTGGGCCTCGTCGGCCTTGAGCAGGGCGTTGTAGACCGGCCGGTTGACCATGTTCTCCATCACCCACTCGCGGGCGAAACGTCCGTCCTGGATCTCGTCCAAGATGCGGCGCATCTCCTGCTTGGTGCGCTCGTCCACGATGCGCGGGCCGCGGGTGATGTCGCCGTACTTGGCGGTGTCGCTGATGTAGCGGCGCATGTGGGAAAGCCCGCCCTGGTAGATCAGGTCCACGATGAGCTTCATCTCGTTGATGCACTCGAAGTAGGCCATCTCCGGGGCGTAGCCCGCCTCCACCAGAGTCTCGAAGCCGGCCTTCATGAGCGCGCTGACGCCGCCGCAGAGCACGGCCTGCTCGCCGAAGAGATCCGTCTCGGTCTCCTCCTTGAAGCTGGTCACCAACACGCCGGCGCGGGCGCCACCGATACCCAGGGCATAGGCCAGGCCGGTATCTTTGGCCTTGCCCGAGGCGTCCTGCTCCACGGCCAAGAGGCAGGGCACGCCCTGGCCGGCCTCATACAGATCGCGCACCAGCTTGCCCGGGCCCTTGGGAGCCACCATGATCACGTCCACCTCGGGGGGCACGGTGATCTGGCCGTAGTGCACGTTGAAGCCGTGGGCGAAGACCAGGGTCAGGCCGGGGCGGCACTGGGGGGCCACGTACTGGTTGTAGACCGCGGGCTGGCTGGGGTCGGGGATCAAAAAGACCACCAGGTCCGCCCCGCTGACGGCTTGGGAGACCTCGGCCACGGCCAGGCCGTCGGCCTGGGCCTGGGCCCAAGTCTTGCCGCCGGGGCGCAGGCCCACCACCACGTTCAGGCCGCTCTCGTGCAGGTTCATGGCGTGGGCGCGGCCCTGGCTGCCATAGCCCAGCACGCAAATCTTCTTGCCCTTGATAATCTCCAGGCTGGCGTCTTTCTCGTAATACACCGTAGCGCTCATTTCACTTTCCTTTCGTTGTCATTTAAAAAAGCAAACCCGTTGGCCCGCGGGGGCTATTCTTGTTCGTCTTCTTGGTGGGCGTCGCCGTTTGGCTCCGCCGCGTTGTCTTCGCCAGGGGACTTGACGGCCAGGCGCTGAGCCCGGCCCATGACGATCTGGCCGGTGCAGGCCAGCTCCAGGATGCCGAAGGGGCGCAGCATGTCGATCATGGCCGCCAGCTTGTTGGCGTTGCCGCTCACCTCCACGATGAGGGTGCGGCGATCCACGTGGGTGATGGCGGCGCGGAAGATGTTGGCCAGCTCCACTATCTCGCTGCGTTTCTCTGGCGTGGCCTGCACCTTGATGAGCGCCAGGCCGCGCTCCACCATGGGCTGGCGGGTGAGATCGCTCACCTTGATCACGTCCACCAGACGGCGCAGCTGCTTGACCGCCTGCTCGCGCACGGCGTCGTCGCCGCTGACCACCACGCTCATGCGCGAGATGTCGGCCCGCTCGGTCTCGCCCACGGCCAGGCTGATGATGTTGAAGCCGCGCCGGGTGAAGAGCCCGGCCACCCGGGCCAGCACGCCGGGTTCGTTCTTGACCAGCACCGCGATGGGGTTCAGTCCTTGCATGTCAGCAGGCCTCCGTGGGGCAGGGAATGAAGTCCACGTTGGCCTTGCCCGCCGGCACCATGGGCAACACCACCTCGCTGGGGTCCACCTGCACGTCCAGCACCACGGGCAGGCTCTTGGCCTGGGCCTCATAAAGCGCCCAGCGCAGGGCGGGCGTCACCTCCTCGGGGCGCTCCACCCGCCGCCCCAAGGCCCCGAAGGCTTGGGCCACCTTGTCGTAGTCGGGCGTGGCCAGATCGCTCTGGGAGTGGCGCTCGCCATAGAACATGTGCTGCCACTGGCGCACCATGCCCAGCACGTTGTTCTTGAGCACCACCACCACCAAGGGGATGCGGTAGCGCACCGCCGTGACCAGTTCCTGGATGGTCATCAGGAACGACCCGTCGCCGTCGATGCAGACCACCTGGCGCTCCGGGCAGGCCAGCTTGGCCCCTATGGCCGCGGGCAGGCCGAAGCCCATGGTGCCCAGACCGCCGCTGCTGATGAAGGTGCGCGGGTTGCGGAAGTCATAGTACTGGGCGGTGAACATCTGGTGCTGCCCCACCCCGGTCACCACGATGTCTTGGCTGCCCATCAGGTCCGAGACCTCGCGCACCGCCTGCTGGGGGGCGATGACGCCGTCCTTCTGGTGATACGCCATGGGGTAGCGCTGCTTCCAGGTGGCGATGACCTTGTGCCAGGGCTCCAGGTCCGGGCGGCTGTCCCAGGCCTTGACGCCCTCGATGAGGGCGCGCAGCACGGCGCGGGCGTCGCCCACGATGGGCACCGCCGCGGGCAGGTTCTTGCTCAGCTCGGAGGCGTCCACGTCCACGTGGATGAGCTTGGCCTTGGGCGCGAAGGACTCCAGGCGGCCGGTGACCCGGTCGCTCAAGCGGCAGCCCACGCAGAGGATGACGTCGCTGTTGTGCAGGGCCAGGTTGGCGTAGCCGGCGCCGTGCATGCCGGGCATGCCCAGGTTGAGCCGGTGGCGGCTGGGCAGACCGCCCAGGCCCATCAAGGTGGTGGTCACCGGCAGGTTCAAGAGCTCGGCCAGCTCCTTGAGTTCCTGTGATGCCGAGGCGTGGATGATGCCGCCCCCGGCCAGGAGCACGGGCTGGCGGGCGTTCTTGATGAGTCCCAGGGCGCGCTCCACTTGCAGGGGATGCACGCGGGCCTCCTTAGCCGGACTCAGGGGCGGGGCGTAGAAGGCCGGGTTCTCCAGCACCGCCTCGGTCACGTCCTTGGGTATGTCGATGAGCACCGGGCCGGGGCGGCCGCTGGTGGCCAGGCTGAAGGCCTCGGAGATGACCGGAGCCACCTGCTCGGCGCGGGTGAGCTGATAGCCGTGCTTGGTGATGGGCATGGTGATGCCCCGCATGTCCGCCTCCTGGAAGGCGTCGTTGCCCAGCAGGTGGCTGGAGACTTGGCCGGTGATGGCCACCAGGGGGGTGGAGTCCATCATGGCGTCGGCCAGACCGGTGACCAGGTTGGTGGCCCCGGGGCCGCTGGTGGCCATGACCACGCCGGGGCGGCCGCTGGCCCGGGCATAGCCCTCGGCCATGTGCGCCCCGCCCTGCTCGTGCCCCACGATGAGGTGGCGCAGGCTGCCGTCGCGGTAGAGGGCGTCATAGGTGGGGATCATCACCCCGCCCACCATGCCGAAGAGAACATCCACCCCCGCCGCCTTCAAGGAGGCGATGATGGCCTCGGCACCGGTCTGGCGAGCCTGAGGTTGGGGGCGGCAGGTTTTTTGGGCTTGGGATTTCATTTTCCTCGCTCCTTGTCTATTTCTCGCCAGCGTCGGCGCAACATGCTTGATTCTGGTTGACCTTCAGCACCGCTCCCTGGTCGGCGCTGCTGACCAGGGTGGCGTAGCGGGCCAGGTAGCCCTTGGCGAAGCGGGGCGCGGGCCGGGTCCAGGCGGCGGCGCGCCGGGCCAACTCGCCCGCGCTCACCTGCAGGTCCAGCCGCCGGCCCGGGATATCGATGCTGATCAGATCGCCGTCGGCCACCAGGGCCAAGGGGCCGCCCTCGGCGGCCTCGGGCGAGATGTGACCGATGGCCGCGCCCCGGGTGGCCCCGGAGAAGCGGCCGTCGGTGACCAGGGCCACCAGGCCGTTCAAGGGGCCGCCGCTGATCAGGGCGGTCAAGGCCAGCATCTCGCGCATGCCCGGCCCGCCGGCCGGACCTTCATAGCGCACCACCACCACTTGGCCGGGCTGAATCTGTCCCGCGTTCACCGCTTCCACGGCCTCGTCCTCGCGGTCAAAAACCCGGGCCGGGCCGGAGAAGCGCATCAGCTTGGCGTCCACGGCCTGCTGCTTGACCACCGCGCCGCGCGGGGCCAGGGAGCCCTTGAGCACGGCCAGGCCGCCCTGGGCGTGCACTGGCTCGGCCAGGGAGTGGATCACCGGCTGGCCGAAGAACTCCACCGCCGGCACTTGGGCGGGCAGGTAGGCGGCCAAAGGCCCGCCGTTGACGGTCATGGCCTGCAAGTTCATCTGGGCCTCCAGGCGCTTCATCACCGCGCCCACCCCGCCGGCGGCCTCCAGGTGATTCATGCGCATGGGGCCGGCCGGGCTCATGGGGCACAGGTGGGGAGTCTGGGGGGCCAGGCGCTCGAAGTCGTCGGGGCCGAACGCCACCCCGGCCTCCAGGGCGATGGCGGTGAGATGCAGCACCGAGTTGGTGGAGCCGCCCAGGGCCAAATCCACCCGGGCCGCGTTCTCAAAGGCCTGGGGGGTCATGATTTGCGCGGGGGTCACGCCCTTGGCCAGCAGCTCCATGATCTTGGCCCCGCTGGCCTCTGCGATCTTCTCCTTGGCCTGGCCGTCGGCCCCGGCGCAGGCGCAGCCGGGCAGGCTCATGCCCAGGGCCTCGGTGAGGCAGGCCATGGTGTTGGCCGTGAACATGCCCGCGCAGGAGCCCGCCCCGGGGCAGGCGGCCTGCTCCAGGCTGGCCAGCTCGGCGGCGGTCATGGCCCCGGAAGCCACCTTGCCGGTGGCCTCGAAGACCGTGGCCAAATCCACCACCTGGCCCTCATGGCTGCCGTGGGCCATGGGGCCACCAGTGACCATGATGGCCGGTATGTTCAGGCGGGCCGCCGCCATGAGCATGCCGGGCACGATCTTGTCGCAGGAGGCCAGAAGCACCAGGGCGTCCAGGGCGTGGGCCTGGGCCATGGACTCCACGCTGTCGGCCACCAGCTCGCGGCTGGGCAGGGAAAAATGCATGCCCTGGTGCCCCATGGCCAGGCCGTCGCAGATGGCGATGGTGTTGAACTCCATGGGCTGGCCGCCAGCCTCCAGCACGCCCTGCTTGACCGCCTGGGACAGGCGGTTCAGGTGGATGTGGCCGGGCACCAACTCGGTAAAGGAGTTGGCGATGCCCACCAGAGGGCGTTTCAAGCCGTCGCCAGCCACGCCCAGGGCCTTGAGCAGGGAACGCTGGGGGGCGCGCATCACGCCGTTCTTGATTTGGTCGCTACGCATGGGTCGCTCCATGGCCTTGCAAGCCGGTAAAACCCCGCCTGGCCCCTACGACGGCAAGACAGCCGTACGCCGGGCGGCGTGTAAGGTGATTGATTTGGCGGTGGACGCAGCCCCTTAACGGGGCAGGCTAATCGAGAGGCCTAGCCAGGCGGCTACTAGTACCAGAAGGGAGGAAACGAGCAGGAAGGCAAGGGGAGAGGACATGGCGGCGGCGCTCGCTTGCGCCTGACTAGCTCGCGTCTGATTCCGTTTTTCCCGCTGGGTGCTGCTCTGGGACGCCATTTCTCGTTTCTCCTGTTGTTCCGGGGCCATTTGCTGGCTTCCGGGGTTTCTCCTGCCGCGCCGCCCGCCCCAAAAGGACAGGCGAAGGGCCGGCAGTGGCCGTTGAAAACGCTTAAATTGTGAAGGCTTGTTTGCGGCCCCAGTTATAGGGGCAGTAGAATGCCGAGGGCTAGGGATACGGATACAAGCAGGACGGAGGCATGGGAGGAGGCGAAGGCGTGACTGCCAGTTTGCGCGGCTGAGTTTTTGTTGCGGCCCGGGTGCTGCATGGCCTTGGACTCCAAATAGGCGGACTATGCAAGACCTGTATCACGGGCGTCCGGGCCTGTCAATGGCCCCTGGCGGCTTTTTTACCCTGCCACGCCGCAAAGTTGGCCCCGCCGGGGTCAGGATGGCTCTCTTAGGAGGCCGCCCGCGCCCAGAGGGTGAACCAGGTGTCCTCGGCCTCGCGCTGCTCGATGATGGCGTAATCGAGCTGGCGCAGGCGCTCTTCCAAAAGCGGGCGCTGGCTGCGCATGATGCCGCTCAGGATCAGGTCGCGCTTGCCTTTAAGGTGCTCGGGGCGGGCCAGGATTTTTTCCTGCACCTCCCAGTGCAGATTGGAGAGCACCACCTGGGCGGGCATGACCACGTATTCCTGGGCCGCGCCCTCCACCACCTCCAGGGGCAGGTTGTTCAGAGCGGCGTTGCGCTGGCTGGTCTGCACGCACAGGGGATTCATGTCCACGGCCAGGGCCGACTGAGCCCCCAACAGCAAGGCGGCCAGGCCCAGGATGCCGGTGCCGCAGCCCAGGTCCAGCACCCGGCCCAGGGGTCCCTCGTTGGCCCGCAGCAGAAGCAGCTCCAGGCTGTGGCGGGTGGTGGGGTGCAGGCCGTTGCCAAAGACCAGGCCGGGGTCCAGGCGCAGCAGCTTGCCTCCGGCCGGAACCTGGCTGTCCTGCCAGGCCGGAACCACGGTCAGCCCGGGCAGGCTGACCGGCTCCATGGCCAGCCCCCCCTGCCACTGCTCATAGCTCAGATGGTGCTGGGCCAGGAGTTTGAGCCCAGGGTCGCGCGCCAGGATGGCCTCCACCTGGGCCGGAGCGGGCTGGGCGAAAAAGATGAAGCTGGTGCCGGCCTCCAGCCACAGGCCCAGGTAGCCGGGCATGTCTCGGCCCAAGGCCGAACGGGCATCGCCCTCCACCTCGTAGATGTGCAACTGATCATAGGGAGGCTGGCTGTTCATGCTTCAAACCAAGGGGGCCTTCCCAGGAAGGCCCCCTTTTTGGCTGTCCCGGTTGGGCCGGGGTTAGGACTCCAGGACGAAGATGACTTCCAGGCGCACCCGGTACTCGGCGATGCTGCTCTCGTCCACGGCCACGCGCATCTCCGAGACTTTCATGCCCGTGATGCCGCGCAGGGTGCGGGTGGCGCGTTCGAAACCCACCTTGATGGCGTCGTCGAAGCTGATGGGAGAGGCGGCGATGATATCGGTCACTCTGGCTACTCGCTTGTCCGACATGGTCAATTCTCCTTGGCGCAAAGGCCTCAGGCCCGTAAGCCGGTTATTTACTTGCCGAGGTGGGCCGGTCAGCGGGGCTGGCCGCCCAGTGGACCTACGCTAGCACAAGGACTTTATGGCTAGCAAGTGACAAGCACAAGCCCGCCGCGCTGACCATGGGCTGGAGCCGTACGGGAGGCCAAAGGGAGCTATAAGCCTAAGGCATTAGGTTTATTATATTTACTGGACACAGCCCCGCAAAGATGGCTTGACCCGCCAATAAGCGCCTGCTAAGCTACGCCAAAATCTCAAGCCGGCCGTTTTCCTTGCCCAAGGCCCGGCTTTCCCCTCATGCGCGGGAGGCGCCAGGTGGCCAAACAGAACATCGAGCTGATAATCAACGGCGACCGTTATCAGGTGGCGGTGCAGCCCTGGCAGACCCTGGCCGAGGTGCTGCGCGAGGAACTCAACCTCACCGGCACCAAGGTGGGCTGCAATCAGGGCGACTGCGGAGCCTGCACCGTGCTGGTGGATGGCCGCTCGGTCAGTTCCTGCCTGACCCTGGCCATGGAGGTGGCCCACAAGGAGATCACCACCATAGAGGGCCTGGCCAAGAACCTGAACGAGTTGCACCCCCTGCAAGAATCCTTCGTGGAAAAGGGCGCGGTGCAGTGCGGCTTTTGCAGCGCGGGCATGATTCTCTCGGCCAAGCACCTGCTGGACAAGAACCCCAGCCCAGACGAGGGCCAGATCCGCGAAGGGCTCTCGGGCAACCTCTGCCGCTGCACCGGCTACAACAAAATCGTGGAGGCCATCGCCGACGCCGCGACCAAGCTGGCCTCCCCCGGCAAGGAGGCCTAACGCCATGGCCATGCCCCACTTCACCCTGCACCAGCCCACCAGCCTGGAAACCGCCCTGGACGAACTGGCCCGCTGCCGGGCCAGCGTGAAACTGCTGGCCGGCGGCACGGACATCATCCCCAAGATGCGGGCCGGCGCGCTCAAGGTGGAGCACGTGATCAGCCTGAACCGCTTGCCGGGCATGAGCCGCATCAGCTATCAGGACGACGACGGCCTGGTCATCGGGGCGGGGGCGCGCATCAGCGACGTGGCCGCCCACCCCGAGGTGCGCAAATACTATCCGGCCCTGGCCCACGCCTGCTCGGTGATGGCCACCACCCAGATCCGCAACATGGGCACCGTGGCCGGCAACCTGGTCAACGCCGCGCCCAGCGCCGACACCGCCGCGCCGCTTCTTGCCTACAAGGCCAGCGTGGTGCTGGTGGAGCGGGGCGGACGCCGCCAGGTGCCCCTGGACAAGTTCTTCACCGGCCCTGGCCAGACCCAGATCGAGCACATGGAGATATTGGAGGCCATCCGGGTGCCCTCGCCCCTGGACCGCTCCGGCTCCTGCTATCAACGCATCTCGGCCCGCAGCCAGGTGGACATCGCCGGGGTGGGCGTGGCCGGATTCCTGGCCCTGGACATGAACGGCTTGGTGCTGGCCTGCCGCCTGGCCCTGGCCTCGGTGGCTCCCACCCCCGTGCGCTGCCCCGAGGCCGAGCGCATGCTGGACGGCCAGGAGCCTAACCCCGAGCTGCTGGCCCGGGCCTCGGCCGCGGCGGTGCGCGCGGCCCGTCCCATCGATGACGTACGCGCCAGCGCCGGCTATCGCCGGGCCATGGTGCAGGTGCTCGCCAAGCGGGTGCTGACCACCTGCCTGGAACAGGCCCGGGCCGGTCTGCGTTAAGCGCTAGCTAATAACCCATCACCCCCCCCTTGAACGCCTCGCGGCCCCGGTCCAGGTTCTGCAAACCTAGGCCGGGGCCGCTTGATCTATGGCATGGCTCTCAGCCCTGGGCCTTCTCCGGCTGGGGCGTGAGATTAACCGCCTGGGTGGTGGTCCTGCCGTCCCCGCCCGCCAGG
>CAZLSD010000025.1:127-24873 GCA_964561775.1 uncultured Desulfarculus sp.
TGGACAAGCTGCCCAGGGAATACTAGGCGTGAGAAGCATGGCCGAGGCCGTCCGCGGGCCAAGGATGGCCCGCCGGTCCGCCAGCTGGCGGACCGAAGCGAGGCCGGATTCACTCCGGCCGAGCGCGGCCGCCAAGGCCAGGACGGCCTTGGCGGCGGTAGATGCCGGTCCGGTCTTCACCAAGGCCCAGCTGGACAAGCTGCCCAGGGAATACTAGGCGTGAGAAGCATGGCCGAGGCCGTCCGCCAGTTGCCGCGCGAGCACTAACCGACGCTAATCGCCACCACCCCCCAGGGGGTAAGGAGGTTGTCATGTCCGAGGAACAGGCCGTCATAAGCCCCAAGTCCTTGCCCGAGGAGGCCGCCAAGAAACTGGCCTCCCTTAACCTCAACCTGTGCCTGACTTGCGGCACCTGCTCCGGCGGCTGCCCGGCCACCGGCACCGAGCGTCTGAACGGCCTGGACATCCGCAAGGTCTACCGCATGCTGGCCTATGGCATGATCCAGGAGGTGGTGGACTCCGACTTCCCCTGGCTGTGCACCGGCTGTGGCCGTTGCGCGGCGGCCTGCCCCATGGACTTGGACACGCCGGCCATCATGGGCTACATGAAGCACCTGCGCGAGCGCGACAAGGTGCCGGGCATCCTGCACAAGGGCGTGCTGCAGGTGCTAAAGAGCGGCAACAACATGGGCGTGCCCCGCGACGACTATCTCATGACCATGGCCGACATGGGGCGCGAGATGGCCGACGACTGCTGCCCGGGCTTCTACGTGCCGGTGGACAAGCAGAACGCCGACACCCTGTTCTTCCCCAACTCCAAGGAGGTCTTCAGCGACTTCGAGGACATGAAGTGGTGGTGGAAGATATTCTACGCCGCCAAGGAGAACTGGAGCATCCCTTCCGAGAACTGGGAGGCGGTGGACTGGGGCCTCTTCGCCGGTGATTACGAGGCCACCCGCATACTGGCCAAACGCAAGATCGACATGATGAAGGAGTTCAACATCAAGCGGCTAATCATGCCCGACTGCGGCGGCGGCTCCTATGGCTGCCGCATGGGCATGAAGATGTGCAAGCTGGATGATCCCAACGCCGAGGTCAACTACGTATATCTCTACGAGTACCTGATGGATATCATCAAGAGCGGCCGCATCAAGCTGGACAAGAGCGTCAACGCGGGCAAGGTCTTCACCTGGCACGACTCCTGTAAGCATGGCCGCGAACTGGAGCGCCATTATGGCCACGGCTACTACGAGGAGCCGCGCTGGATACTTGAGCAGTGCGTGGACAACTTCGTGGACATGGAGCCCAACCGCATGAATGGCTTCTGCTGCGGCGCGGGCGGCGGCAACTGGCCCATGCCCTTCGAGAAGGAGTCGGCCTTCCACGGCCGCAAGAAGTACGAGTCCATCGTGAACAGCGGGGCCAACGTGGTGGTGGTGGGCTGCTCCAATTGCCACGACCAGATGATGAAGCGCTATCCCAAGTACTATGACTGCAACTACGAAGTTAAGTACATCTGGGAGCTGGTGGCCGACACCCTGGTGGTGGAGCCCTGGAGCGACGAGGAAGTGGCCAAGGCCGAGGAAGAGGCGGCGGCCCAGTGGGAGCGCCTGGGCATCGACCCGGACGCCGGCTACGAATAGGCCCTAGCGAAGTACCAAAAAGGCGGCGTGCTCGCTCCCGCCGGGGCCGTGGCTCCGGCGGGAGCTTTTTATGCTCACTGGACCGCGTCCCCCTGGTCCAGGCCCGCGCTCAGGAGCTTGCCTGGACCTTGCGCCAGTCTTCCCGCACCAACTCCAGCACGGCCTTGGACCTGTCGTATAGAAGGTTGATGTTGTCCCAATGGGGCCGATGCCCCATGCGCTGCATCAACAGGCCGTCCTCGTCGAACCAGCGGGGCAGCAGCCCTCCCAGGAAGTAGCCCCGCGCGCGCAGGGTCTCCACCGTCTGGCCTATCCAGGGGCAGGATAGCCGCAGCCACAACTGGATCACTCGCGCGCCCTGTCCGGCGGCGGCCTCCTCTTCCCTGGCCAAGGCCATATCCAGATCAGCCCCGGCTTCCCAGACCGCCAGGCGGGCCAGGCTGGCGTACGGATATACATGCCTCTCGATCCTGGTGGCCAGCCCGGCTGGCGCGGCCTGGTCCGCCACCGCCAACACCCTTTGGTCGTCCAGGCCCTGATAGAGGAAGCGCAAGGGCTGGGCGTAGGCCGGCGGCAGATACGCCTTATGGGGCTTGGGCGTCACGGTCAGAAAATCCATGGCCGCCGAGACACGTTGGCCGCTCTGGGCGTCTGGGCCATATATCCCCGCCGGCATCAGGTCCACCTCCATGGCGTGGGTGATCCAGCCCAGCTTGTGGCAGATTTTCTGGGAGTAGACGTGGGTGCAGAGCGGGTCGCCAAAGACCGCCTCCAGGCCAAAGCGATCAGCCGCCACCTGGGGGCCGTGCATCATCATGCGGGTGAGCAGCTTGGCCGTGTTGCGGTAGGAGGAGAGCACCACGCCCGCCCCCAGTTCGTAGAGCCGGGGATTGGGCGCGGAGTTGAACAGGCTGGAGTGCCCCACCACCTCCCCCCGGGGGGTGCGCGCCACCGAGGAGATGACGCGCCCCGCCGCGTTCTCCCGGCTTAGCAGCTCGGGCTGGTAGTAGACCTTGACCGGATAGTCCTCGCCGTACACGGAGCGGAAGAGCGCGGCCACGCCTGGCGCGTCCTGGGGCTGGAACAGGTCCACGCTCACCTCCTGGCCAGGCTCGATATCCAGGGGCCAATCCTGCTGGGTCATGGCGTCGCTCCGTTTGGTGGGCCTAGGACGCCTTCACAGTGCCTGGCCGCGGGAGGATTTTCAACCCCCGCCGGAAGAGACCGCCTTTTTGCCGCCAGGCCCCGGGCTTTTTCCTCCAGGGGCGGAGATGGGCAGCGGGTCAGGACGCCCGGCCGTCTCCGGCCTTGACGCGGCGGTCCCACATGATTATCGCTCCCCGGATCAGCAGCGCCAGCCCAAACCAGCAGCAGTTGAGCAGGGCTATGGTTTGGTTGGCCGGCCAATCCCGCTGGAAGGAGATGGCCAGTCCCAGGAGGGTGGAGACCAGGGAAAAACAGACTGCGGTGAGCATGGCCAGGCCCAGACGCCGGCTCAAAAGCAGGGCCGCGGCCGGGGCCGCCACCAGGTAGCAGAACACCAGGAGCGAGCCCGCGGCCCGCGAGGCGGACGAGACCGCCAGCCCCAGCCCCAGGAAATAGACCAGCTCCCAGCCGCTCACGGCCATGCCCATGACCTTGGCCGCCTGCCGGTCCAGGAAGGTGTGCATGATGGGGCGCAGGAAGAGCAGCAGGGCGGCCAGCACCGGCAGCAGCACCAAGGCCATGCCCAGCAAGTCGGCCTGGGAGGTGAGGATGAGATCGCCATAGAGCAGGGCCTTGATCTCGTGTAGGCCGCAACCGCTGCCGGAGACCAGCAGGATGCTCAAGGAGGAGGAAAGCACGAAGACCACCCCCATCACCGCCTCCCGGGGCAGGCGGTCCATCTCGAAGGGGTGGGCCAGGATGGCCACCGCGGCCAGGGTGAGGGCGGCGGCCACGGCCAGGGCGGGCAGCTGCAGCACCATGGCCAGGGCCACGCCCAGGGAGGCCACCTCGGAGAGGGTGATGCCGATGAAGACCACCCTTTTCAGGATCACCAGCACTCCCAGCAGGGAACAGGTCACGGCGATGAGCGCCCCGCCCAAGGCGGCCTGGGGAAAGGTGGCCAGGGCTTGTCCCAGACTCTCAAACACAGGCATCTCCTCCCGCCAGCGGGCGCATCCTGGCGCGGCCGTGGTTGACCTCGCAGACCATCCCGGCCAGGCCGCGCAGCAGGTCTTCGCCGTGGTGGGCCAAGAGCACGGTCTTGCCCTCCTGGCGGCAGAGCCTTGCCAGGTGGGACAGCACCTCTTTTTGCGATGATTCATCCAGCCCGGCCGTGGGCTCGTCCAAGACCAGCACCTTTGGCCCGGCCACCAGGGCGCGGGCGATGAGGGCCTTTTGCCGCATGCCTCCTGACAGCTCGCCGAAGGTCTTGCCGGCGTGCTCCTCCAGGTTCAAGCGGGCCAAGGCCTGGCGCACCGCTTCTCGCTGCTGACGGCTGGGCCTGCGCCACCAGCCCAGGCGCGGGTAGAGGCCCATGGCCACCACCTGGCCCAGGGACAAGGGGAAAAGCGGGTCGATGGCTCCCTGCTGGGGCACATAGCCCGGAGGCGCCAGGTGGAAGTTGGTGCTGACGCTTCCGCGCTGGGGGCGCACCAGGCCCACTATGGTTTTAAGCAGGGTGGACTTGCCGGATCCGTTGGGCCCCACCAGGGGCAGGAAGGCCCCCGCGGGCACCCGCAGGCAAACGCCGTGCAGCACCTCCTCGCGGCCATAGGCCACGCCCAGATCCTGGCAGACGATGACCGCCCCGTCTCCCGCCTCCGGGGCGGGGGACGGGGCGGTCAAGGAGGTTTTTCCAGACCGGGCGCTCACTGGGCCTCGGCCAGCTGAGCCACGATGGTGTCGAGCAGGCTCAGATAATCGGTGGCGGTCCGCGCGCCGCCCACCATGTTGGGGGCCACCACCACCTTGGCCCCCGTCTGCCCGGCCACCAGATCGGCGGCCTTGCGGGGATAGAACGGCTCCAGCAGGATGAGCTTCACCCCACGCGACTTGACCCGGCCGATGACCTGGGTCAGGTGGCTGCCGCTGGGGGGAATGCCGGGCTGGGGCTCCAGTTGATCCACCACCAGGAGCCCGAAACGCTCGGCCAGATAGGTCCAGCTCTTGTGATAGGTGACCAGATAGGTGTTCTCCAAGGGTTGCATGCGCCCCAGCCAGCCACCCGGCTGGGCCGGGGGATTGAGCGACTTGAGGTGGGATTCCAACTGGCCCTTGATCATCAAGGCCCATAACATGCCGCCGCCCACCCGCTCCACCAGTTCGGCTCCGAACATCCTCTGGTCCAGGCTGCCTTGGAAACGCTCCAGGTTGCGGGCGAACTCCGGGGCGTGGGCGGGATAGAGCTGGGCGAGGCGCTGGGCGATGCTCACCGCCACCAGGCGTCCGTTCAAGGGGTCCAGCCAGTAATGGGGGTTGCCCGCCGGGTGTACGTCGCCCATGCCCCGGTGGACGTGGCCGCCGGGCTTCTCCAGGCGCAGCACCCGCTCGGAGGCGTCCAGGTGCCGGGCCTGGCCGGGCAGCAAATCGCCCCGCCGCGCGCCCTCCAGCACCGGCAGCTCCCAGCCCACTTCCAGTTCCATGCCCACCCTTATCCAGAGGTCGGCGTCGCGGGCCAGCAGGATGTAGCTGGGCTTGGCTTGCAGGAAGTGGGGGTCTTCCCTGCCGTCGCAGATGCTCTTGACCACCGCCAGGTCGCCAGCCACCGCCTGGGCCAGGGAGGCCAGGTCGGTGGTGGTGGTGACGATGCGGATGACCGGCTCCTGGGCGGCCTGGGCCGCCACCGCCATCCAGGCCCCCAGGACCAAGCCCAAGAGCCAGACAATACTTCGCCGCATTTTGGGACTCTCCTTCCTGGCCTAGAACTTGTGCGCACCATGGACGCCGAAGGAGACCTGCAACTGCATGAGGACCTCCCAGGCCTCCTCGCGTCCGTCCTCCAGGTCAAAGGAGACCTGGCCGCCTTGCAGGCGCAGACGGGAGAACTCGGTGGGCGAGAAATCCACCATGGCCGAAAGCCGCCGGCTGTCGCCGTAGTCGTAAGCGCCGACCTCGGGGTTTTCGCCCTGGTTGGTCAGGCCGGCCTGGTCCCAGCGCGCGCCCAGCCGCCAGCGGGGAGCGAAGCCGTAGGTCGCTTGCAGATAGTAGCCGTCCTGCTTGTCCTTGCGCGCCCGGCCCAGCAGATCCGACTCCGAGGCGTACGCCACGCTCAGATCGCGCTGGCGGTAGAGGTACTCGCCCTGCACGACGAAGTCGCCCAGGCCGTGGGGGCCGGAGCCCTTGTACTTGTACACCGCGTCCAGGCCGTAGATCTGGCTGTGGCCGTCGAAGGCAAGGTCGGTGGTCCCGTCGCTGTCTTCGTCGTGGGCTTCTTGGTGCACGCCCCGGGCATAGGAGACGCCCAATTGCAGGCCGTGGCGGCCGCCCAGGTTGGGGGCGTATTTCAGCCAGCCCACCCACAGCCGGGGGCCGTCCTGGCTGGGCAGGCCGCTCTCGCCCACGTAGTTGAAGCTGGACTCGTTGGCCCCCTCCAGGGCCTCCAGGCCCAACAGGAGCTGGAAGGGGGTGGGGGCCAGCCAGGAAACCTGCACGCCCTTGTCCAGCAGGTTGTGCTCGCCCAAGAGCAGGCGGTAGATGAGGGGCTGGTTGACGAAATCCCACTCGTGGGAGTGCTGGGAATTGATCCGGCCCATGTCGCTGAAGAACTTGCCGGCCTTGACCTGGAAGCCCAGGGGCAAGGAGGTGGTCTGCATCACCGCCTCCTCCATCTCCGCCCCTTCCTCGTCCACCGCCGCCGTGACCCAGGCCTTGAAATAGGGGTCCACCTGGGCGGAAAAACGCAGCTCGGCGTGGTTGAGGTTGAAGCCGCGCTGGAATTTGTCCGCGTGCTCGTGGCCGCCGTGCACATGGCCGAAGCCGCGCAGCGATCCCAAGGTGGCGGTCATGCCCTGGCTGGTGTCATCGTGGTAATAATAGGTGTCCAACACCACCGAGACATCGGGATTGAGCTTCTCCACCATCCCTGGGACGGAGCCTTGGCCTTTGGCGGGGGCCGCGCTCTTCTGGGCCACCAGCTTCTCCAGGGCGGCGTCGCCGTCGGCGGGTTTGGCCTCCGCGGCGGGCAGGGCGTCCAGGCGGCGCTGCATCTCCTGCAGTCGCGCCTCGTAGTTTCTCTGCATCTCGTTCATCTGCTGGCGCAGAGCCTTGATCTCGGCGCTGATATCCTGGGCTTGGCCCGCCAGGGCCGGCCCGGCGGGCAGACCCAGGCACAAACCGGCCAGGACCAGCCAAAGGCGAATATTTTTCATCATCATCCTCTCCCGGAAACGGAATGCGCGGCCAACCAGGGGCCTGGACGCTGGCGTGGCGTCCGGCTCTGGCCATCGGGGAACAGGCGCGGCTAGGCTTGCGGGGAGAGGGGAGGGCCTCGGCCGTCGAACACGGGGGCGGCGGCTTGAAGAGGGGGCTGAGCTTGACCGGCCTGGAGCGCTCGCGGCCAGACGGCCAGGCCAGGCGGCGCGGCCGGCCGCCACAGGCCCTGGCCGCGCGAGCTGGCCAGCCAGGCGCAGATGGGGCAAGGGGGCTGGCCAGCCTCGTCATTTGCCCGCAACGCCGGGGCGGCGGTTTCCGCCGGGGCGGCCGGAGGCTGGCGGCAGGCTGGGCAGGAATGCTGGTGGGCGTGCAGCAGGGGGTGGAGCACATGGACGCCCTGGGCCGCGAACAGCATCAAGGCCAGGGCGATGTGGGCCGCGGTCCTGCGCAAACGACGTCTCCTGGGCCAGGGGCCGTGCTATACTTGGTATTACCTAGTAATACCAAGTATAGCGGCTTGGCCGCCGTCAGGCAAGCCGCCTGAAGGGGCGCAGCGCCCGGCGCGGCCATCACGCCGCCAAGAGGCTAGGCTCTTTTTTCGGGTTGCTTGCGGGGAGCGCCAGGCGGTTATTGGTCCAGGGCGCGCGGGTCGAAGACGATCTCCGGAGCCGCTAGTTTGCGTATCTCGCCGGGGAAGGTCTGGTCCATGGACGCTTAGTCCTTTTCACCGGGAAGGGTGACAAGGAAAAACCAAGCATCGTGGCGGGGGCCCCGTCCGGCGCGCGGAGCGGGCCAAAAACAGCTTCCGGGTCAGATGGTTTCGTAGTCGCCGCCGGGGCCGGCCAGCCTGGGCGGCGTTGGCGCCCCGGCCGCGGAACGCACCCTGAACTGGGCCATCTGGGAACGCACCTCCTCGGCGGCGGCGGCCATGTTCTCGGAGGCGCTGGCCGCCTGCTCGACCAGGGCGGCGTTCTGCTGCACGCCCTCGTCCATTTGGGCCACGGCCTTGTTGATTTCATCTATGCCGTTGGCCTGCTCCTGGCTGGCCGCGCTTATCTCCGCTATGGTATCGGCCACCTGCCGCACGTTGGCGATGATCTCTCCCAAGAGTTTGCCGCTTTCGGCCACCAGCTGGTTGCCCTGCTCGACCTTGCTCATGCTGTCGGTGATGAGCGCCTGTATCTCCTTGGCGGCGCTGGCGCTGCGCCCGGCCAGATTGCGCACCTCTCCGGCCACCACGGCGAAGCCGCGCCCCGCGTCGCCCGCGCGGGCGGCCTCCACGGCGGCGTTTAGGGCCAGCAGGTTGGTCTGGAAGGCGATCTCGTTGACCACGTTGATGATGTCGCCGATCTTCTTGCTGGATTCCTTGACGGCCTTCATGGCCTCCACCGTGCGCTCCACCACCGCTCCGCCCTGGCTGGCCATCTCGGCGGTCTTCTTGGCCAGGTCGTTGGCCTGGGAGCTGCTCGCGGCGTTGTGCTTCATGCCGCTGGTCATCTCCTCCACGGCCGAGGCGGTCTCCTCGATGGCGGATGCCTGCTGCTGGGTGCGTTCGGACAGATCCTGGTTGCCCTGGCTGATCTCATCGGCGCTGGTGGCCACGGTCTGGGCCGCGGCGGTGGTCTCGGTGACCGTCACCGAGAGGCTCCCGGCCATCCGGTCCAGGTCGCGCAGCATCTGCCCCATTTCGTCCCCGCGCTCCAGGAGCTTGGCATCCAGGCCGAAGGACAAATCGCCCTGGGCGGCCTTGCCCAGGGACTCCACGGTGACGCGCACCAGGCTGGTGATGCTGCGGCTGGTGAAGACGGCGAAGAGCATCCCCACGCCCAGGGCGATGGCCACGCCGATGATGATTATGTAAATCAGCCGGTTGGTTTCTCCCTGCACATCATCCACGTAGATGCCGCTACCCACGATCCAGCCCCATTGAGGAACGGCCTTAACATAGGAAAGCTTGGCATATTCGCCAGTGACGCCGGGCTTGGCCCATTTATAGGAGACGAACCCGCCGCCCTGGGCCTGGGCCACCTTGACCATCTCGTTGAACAGGTGCACTCCGTCCGGGTCTTTTATCGAGGACAGGTTCGTGCCTTCCAAATCGGCGTTCAGGGGATGCATGACCATGACCGGGCCCAGGTCGTTGATCCAGAAATACTCCTTGCCATCATAGCGCAAGGCCCTGACCGCGGCCTTGGCCGCCTCCTGGGCCGCTTCGGGGGGCATCTTGCCCTGGCTGGACAAGGTGACGAAATGCTCTATGAGCGAGGCGGCCGACTCCACCAGGTTCCTGGTCTTGATCTGCAACGAGGTGCGGTGAATGTAGGGCACGAAAATGATCATCAAGCCCGCCACCAGCAAGGCCACGGCCAGGGGGGGGATGATTATCTTGACCGGAAGCTTGGCGTTTTTCATGCGCAGGGTGAGGCCCATTAAGCTTGCTCCATGGTTATTTGCCCTTGGACGCCGGCTTTTGCCAAAAGCCGCCCCGCGTCGTGGCAGGCATGGAGGCAGCCCTGCAAACAATATTTGAATCCAATCGCTATTCGGTCTGTTGAGCCAGGTTCATCAATACCTCCCCGCGAGAACCAGACTCGCCACCGCTAACAAAAATGGTAACTCTTATGTTGTATGGCGGTCAATCAGAGTATTGAGCCGTACATCGCGCCGGGCGTTCTTGGCCTGGGCAATCCGCGCAGGTTGGACGGGGGTACACGGGGCGCTCTGCCCAGGCAAGGCGGGGAGAGAGCGGATAGACGCGGCAGCTGGCGAAGGCGGGCGGCAAACCCTTTTTTGGGGTTTGCCGCCCGCGTCGGTTTTCTTGGCCCCTATCTCAGCGTTCGCCGCCGCTTAGGGGCAGCTTCTTGAAGCGGCCGCCATGCACGATGGGGTCGCCCTTGTAGCCCAGGGCCTTGAAGTCCAGGTAGTCGGTCTGGCCGATGAGACGGCCCACGTCGCGCCCTTGGGCCTGCATCCAGGCGAAGTCCGTGCCGCGCTGGGCCAGGTTCTTGAAGTCGGCCTGGCGGTCGTCCTTGTGACAGCGTCCGCAGGTCTTGGACCCGGCCAGGGATTCGTGGCACTGGGCGCAGCCCAGGGCGTTCTTGGCCGGCATGGTCTCGTGGGTGAGCCCCCAATACATGCGGGTCTTGACCCACTTGTACTCGCCGCTGAAGGGCTTGATGCCCTGGTTGGCCGGGTCGGCCTTCTTGGCCTCGCTCATGCCGGTGGCAAAGGCCTTGAGCCAGGCCTTGTGGATGGTCTCCTGGCTGACCGGGGTCTCGGCCGCGCCGATGGCGGCCCAGAAGCCGCCCGGGCCAAAGAGATGGGGCGCCAGCAGGATGTCGTGCTTGGCGTCGGCGGGCTGGATGCCGTCCATCAGCTTGAAGGGATAGATGCGGCTGGCGACGTCCGCGATCCCGCCCACGGGCTTGGTCAGCTCCACCAAGTCCGTCTTGCCGATGACGTCGCCCACGATCATGCGCTCCACCTTGCCGTTGTACCAGGCATAGGCCGGCTTGACGCTCTCCTGCCAGCGGAACACGCCCTTCTGCCAGTTGTAGTCAGGCTCGCCGTACTTGTCCTTGACCGGCTTGCGCTGCTTTTGGCCGGCCTGGGACCAGTCCCACCAGGTCTTGGTGGGCTTGCACTTGGCATAGACCGGGCTGTGGCAGGTGACGCAGAACATGTGCTCCACGTGGCGGTTCAGGTGGTGGTCCAACAGCGAGTTGCCCTGGTGGGGTTTTTCGCTGTGGCAGTCCTGGCAGGTGGCCGAGCCCTCGGCCACCGGCGCGGAGGTGGAGCGGCCGCTTATCTGGTGGTTGCGGGTCTTGTGGCAATCCTGGCAGGCGAAATCCATGCCCCCCATGTGCACGTCGCAGTTCTTGGTGGGGTAATAGAGGATGCCGTTCATGTCGCCGTGCTTGACCGCGTCGCCGCCGCCGCCCTGGAAGTGGCAGTCGCCACAGGTCTTGCGCGAGGGATGCCCCACCTTGCCGGCGATGGCCTTGAGGTCCAACTGGGGGAAGGGATAGCCCGCGGCGGTGGGCACCTTGGCATAGGTTCCCGTGGTGTCGTGGCAGACCAGGCAGTCCATGCGGGTCTGGTCGTTAAAGTCGAAGCTGGCGTCGGCCCAGCCATAGCCCGCGTGGCAGGAGGTGCAGCGGGGGTAGTTGGAGGGCAGGGCGATGCAGAAGTTGTTGATGGTGTTGGTGGCCTTGCCCATGTCCACCCGCTTTTCCTTGCCCAAGGTGTAGGGCGAGGGGCCTTTCCATTGCCAATGGGCCGCCTTCTGCAAGTGGTCGGCCGCCTCCTGGTGGCAGCGCAGGCACTCCTTGGTCACGGAGATGGGGTCGGGTTTGTCCGGCAGGTTGACCAGCTTGGCATGGTCGGGCACGTTCTTTACGTGGCAGTCGGTGCAGCCGCTGGGGCCCTTCTGCCGCTTTTGGTGGCAGTCCAGACACTGGCGGTGATAGGCGGCTTTAAGCCCCGGGCGGTCCGGCAGGGCGGGATTGAAGGAATCTTGGTGGCAGGCCGAGCACTTGGTGGTCTCGGCCGCCTGGGGGTCGGCGGGGCGGGCGTGGTGGCAGGCCGAGCATTCGCCCTGCATCACCGCCGCGTGCTTCTTGTGCATGAAGCGCACCGGGGCGTAGCGGTCCTCTTCCTTCTTGATGATGGGGCTGTCCAGCACCAGGTAGGCGTGCTTCAGGTCCTTCAGCGTGGGCTTGGCCTGGGCCAGGCGCTTCAGGCGCTGGGCTGAGTCCTCGGCCAGGACATCCTTGACCAGGGGCGTGGCCTGGTGGGCGCGCTCCATGGCCGCCACCTGGTCCACCGGAACCCAGGGGTTGCCCTTGTCGTCCACCTTGGGCGGGGGCGGCGGCGGGGGCTGTTTCCAGGCCGCGATGGCCTTGGCCGGGTCGAAGCCCGCGGGCGGGGCCGGAGCGGGCGTCGCGGCGGTCTGGGCCAGGGCCAAGGCCGCGCCGGCGGCCAGGATCAACAGCAGCAGGCCGGCCAGGGTCTTGATGCGGGGACGGCTCATGAGGTGGCCTCCTTATGGGCCGGCGCCAGCACCGGCAGGAAATAGACCGTGAAGCGGTAGGCCAGCATGAGGGCGGCGATGAAACCGATGGTGATGGCCAGCTCGCCCAGGGAGGGGAAGTAGGGGCGCTCGGGGAAAGGCGGCTGATAGGCCACCAAAAAGACGTTGATCCGGTTGATCACCACCCCGGCCACGATGAGGAAGGCGGCGATGAAGCGGGTGGAGGCCCGGGCGCGCAGGCTGGGGACCAGCAGCATGAGCCAGGGGATGATGACCCCGAAGAGCATCTCCACGATGAAGGCCCGCGACTGGACCGAGCCGTCGCCCACATACACCCAGGCTCCCCGCGCGCTCAGGTCGCCCAGCTTCAAGGCCCCGTAGATGCCCAGGAGCAGGATGGTTATGCGCAGCAGCTTGGCCAGCAGGCCTGATTCGTCGGCCAGGGCGAAGGACTTGCCGGCGATGGCGTTCTCCACCACCACCATGGGGAAGCCCACGGAGATGGCCGAGGTCAAGAAGAGCAGGGGCAGGATGGGAGTGTACCAGAGGGGGTGCACCTTGGTGGGGGCGATTAGCATCAGAGAGCCCAGGCCGGACTGGTGCATGCAGGAGAGCACCACCCCGGCGATGATGAGCGCCCACATCACCTTGTCCAGGCGCTGGTTAAGCCAGGCCAGGGGTTTGATGACCCCGCCCAGGCGCTCGGCCGCTATGGGGATGAACTCCAGGTGCAGCACGGCGCTGTAGACCATGACGCACATGGCCACTTCGAAGAGCACCGAGTTGGGGTTCCAGAACAACATGGGCTTCCAGATGGCCCAGGAGCGGCCTATGTCCACCACCAGGGCCAGGGTCACGAAGACATAGCCCAAGAGGGCGGTGAGCAGGGCCGGCCTGGTCACCGGCTCATAGGCGTGGCGGCCGAAGACGTGGGCCAGGGCCGCGGTGGTGAAGCCGCCGGCGGCCAGGGCCACCCCGGAGGCCACGTCCACCCCAATCCAGATGCCCCAGGGATTGGCCTGGCTCAGGTTGCTCACCGCGCCCAGGCCGCCCAGGTAGCGGGCCGCCACGAAGGCCAGGCCCACCAGGGCCAGGGCGGCCAGCGTCAGGGCCCCCGTGCTCCAGAAACGTTCGCGGCCTTGCAAGGGGGCCGCCAGGGCATGCTGGCTCATGAGCGATCCTCCTTGCCCTTGTCCCGCCCCAAAAGGGCCATGGCCCCGCCCAGGAGGCCGAAGAGGGCTATGGGCGCCCACAGATAGGCGAAGACGCCGTGCTGGATGGTTTCGGTCAGGTGGGGCATGGGCTGGCTGGGCAGGGTCTGGAAGCCCAGCCGCTTGAAGGGCTCCGAACTCAGGTAGAGCCAACTGGTCCCGCCCGCCTCCTGCTCGCCATAGATATGGGTCTGGTAACGGCCGGGGTCGCCGGCCATGCGCCGTTTGGCCAGGGCCAACAGGTCGGCGCGTTTGCCAAAGGTGATGGCCTCCACCGGACAGACCTGGGCGCAGCCCGGCTTGCCCCCGGCCTGGGAGATGCGCTCGAAACAGAACGTACACTTGCGTACGCGGGGGGTCAGGGGATCGGAGTATTCATAGGCCGGGATCTGGAAGGGACAGGCCACCATGCAATAGCGGCAGCCTATGCACTTGCCCTCGTCGTAGTGGACCGCGCCGTTGGGCTTCTTGGTCAAGGCCCCCACGATGCAGGCGCTGACGCAGGCCGGATCCTGACAGTGCATGCACTGGAGCTTGACGAAGGTGGGCTGGGGGTTGTTCTTGTCGTCCCGGCGGCCAGCATGGTGGCGGTTGACCACGGTGAAGGCCTTGTCGTCCGGGCGGCGCTTGGCCTCCAGCACGGTGGGGTCGTCAAAGGGGCGGGCCGGGGCGGGCAGCTGGTTGACCTCATTGCAGGCCTGTTCGCATTTGCGGCAGCCTATGCACAGGCTAAGGTCCACCAGACAGCCCAGGGCCTCGGGCGGGGGCTGATACTGCCGCGCCGCGGCGGCCACGGAGGGGCGGGCCACCATGCCGGCCCCCGCGGCTCCCGCCAGCTTCAGGAAGTTTCTGCGGTCCAGCTTCACTTGTCCCATCCTTGTGCCTGGCCAGTCATGGTCCCGTCTCTGGCCTGAAAGGGATGAATCACCTACGATATTCAGGCTTAAGCAAGGTCTATGCCGTGGGAGGCGCGCAAAATAACTTGCTCAAAATATTATGTATCAACAGATGGCCCGCGGGAAAAATATCTGATTGACGTGCCGTTTTTAGGCAATTATCTTTACATGTGTCTAAACATCTGGAAGGAGGCCATGGACCCATCCCTGCTGGACCTCAACTGGCGGCGCATCCTGGACACCCTGCGCGACGGCATGGTGGTGCTGGACACCCGGGGCCGGGTGGTGATGGTGAACCAGGCCCTGTGCGGGCTGACCGGCTTCGAGAAGGATGAGCTGCTGGGCAGGTCCTGCGCCATCTTCAACTGCGACGCCTGCGCCGGCATGCGCGACCAAAACGCCCGCCACTGGTGTGACATCTTCGCGGGAAACCAGACCGAGGACCGCGCCCTGGCCTGCACCCTAATCCACAAGAACGGAGCCTGCCTGCCGGTCATCAAGACCGCCCGGCTCTTGCGCAACGTCCAGGGCCAGGTGATGGGGGTGGTGGAGACCCTGGCCGACGTCTCCGAGCTGGAACGGCGGGATCGCAGGATCAACGAGCTTGCGCGCCGCCTGGCCCTGGAGGGCGGTTTCATGGGCATGGTGGGCGGCGGCCAGGCCATGGAGCAGGTCTTCGATCTGATCAACAGGGCCGCGCTTTCCGAGGCGCCGGTGATGATCCACGGCGAAAGCGGGACCGGCAAGGAACTGGCGGCCAAGGCCATCCACGCCTTGAGCCCGCGCCGGGAACGGCCCTGCGTGGTCTTCAACTGCGCCTCCTTGAGCGAGTCGCTGTTCGAGAGCGAGCTTTTCGGCCACGTCAAGGGGGCCTTCACCGGGGCCCTCCGCCACCGCCGGGGCAGGCTGGAGGAGGCGGACGGCGGTTTCCTGTTCATGGACGAGGTGGGGGAGCTGCCCCTTAGCGGCCAGGTCAAGCTGCTCCGGGTGCTGGAGCAGAAGAGCTTCGAGCGGGTGGGGGAGCAGCGCCCCATCAACCTGGACGTGCGCTTCATAGCCGCCACCAACCGCGATCTGGAGGAGATGATCGAAGGCGGCCTGTTCCGGCACGACCTCTACTACCGGCTCAACGTGATTCCCATCTATTTGCCCCCCTTGCGCAAACGCGGCGAGGACATTCCCGCCCTGGTGGAGCATTTCCTCTTGCGGCTGGCCAAGAGCACGGGCAAGCCCATAACCGGCGTATCTCCCCAGGTCATGGAGCTGTTCGCGGCCCATGACTGGCCCGGCAACGTGCGCCAGTTGCGCACCGCCCTGGAATACGCCTTCGTGGTGGCCGACCGGGGCCAGATACAGACCCATCATCTGCCGCCCATATTGAAGCCGGGCCGGAACAGGCGGACGCCTGGCCCGGAGCTGGCGGCTCCCGTCCCCGCCGCCCCGGCCGCCCCATCGGTTACGGAGGCCCTGGCGCGCCCTGCGCAGGGCAAGCCTGATGACGCCACCCTGCGCGGGCAGCTCTGCGAGGCGCTCAAGGCCAGCGGCGGCAACATCAGCCAGGCGGCCAGGCTGCTGGGGGTTAGCCGCGCCACGGTCTGGAACCGCATGCACCGCTGGGGCGTGGAGTTGCGCCGGGTGGTGGGGGATAGCCAGGGGGACGGACCCCGCTGAGCGGGCGCGGCGGCCGAACGGGCTGATATGAGGCCCAAAACGCTGGGCCGGGGATGACCTGCCCGATCACCCCCGGCCCAGCCCCGCGTTGCCTTCCGGCCCGGCCCTAGTTGGAGGCCATCATCTCCTGGGCGGCGGCGATGCGGCTCAGCGCCTTGTCCACCGCCTTGCGCACCATCTCCGGCTTGGCGTCGGCGTTCTGTTGCAAGACCTGGGCGGCCTGGGCGTCATTGAACATGCCCAGGGCCTGGGCGGCGGCGGCGCGCACCATGGGCCGCTCGCTGGGGTCGTTCAGGCTCTGGGCCAGGGGCTCCAGGGCGCGGGTGTCGCCGATCTTGCCCAGGGCCCGGGCGGCGATGCGGCGCACATGGGCGTCCTGATCGTGCAGGCCGCCCACGATCACCTCCAGCGCGCCTTGGTCCTTCAGTTCGCCCAGGGCGTATAGGGAACTGCCGCGCACCTGGGCGCACTGGGCCTGGGCCAACTGGGGCAGGTTGTCCCGCTCCACCTTGGGCATGGATTCCAGACGCCCCTGTTGGTGGGCCTGCTGGCAAGCCCGCTCCACCCGGGAAAGCAGACCCGCCTGGCTGGGCGCGGCCGCGGCCAGCCCGGTCAAGACCAGCAACATCGCGGACAAGCAGACGGTCCCCACCATGATGAACGCAAACCTTTTCATTTCCACCCTCCTGTTTCTCATGAGTTCTTGTCTCCTTCCGCCCGGTTTTCCTGGTGATAATCATGGTGTTTGCTAAAAAGATTCACGCAGGAAAACAACTTCAATCCTCCAACCATCTCTCTAGTATCGCGCCCATGCCAGCGATGATAAAACAGCGGGCCTGGGCGAAACTAAAATATTTAAATAAGTAAATCTGCATTGTTATCAACAAAAGCGCACTGTGGTTAAGCTGGCTTTTCATAAATATTTGTGTTTGATGTTCCGCCATTTTCATTGACCGCTATCTCCGTGTCATTAACAAGCAGGCGCGCGCCACGTCCATCTCATGGTGAGAAGGCTAGCACGACGCAAAAAGCGCAACCATCGGGAAGATTGGTAAAATGGCTAGGTGAAAAACGCTATTTCAAGCAGGGAAAGCTACCCGGCGGGGTAAGGAAAAGCGGAAGGCGCGCTCAGGAATCCAGAAGGGTGAGCCCCTCGCGGACGGCGTACTTGGTCAGTTCGGCCACGGAGCGCAGGCCAAGTTTATCCATGATCTGGCGGCGATGGGTCTCCACGGTCTTCTCGCTGACCCCCAGGCGGTAGGCCACCTGCTTGGTGGCGCAGCCCTCGGCGATCAGGCGCAGGACCGCCTGCTCCTTCTGGGTCAGGCTGGGCTGGGCCGGGTCGCTGGCCATGTTTTGGGCCACCACCCCCGCCACCTCGGGGCTCATATAGCCCTTGCCCGCCGCCACCAGGCGTATGGCGGTGGCCAGTTCATCCAAGGCGCAGTCCTTGAGCAGATAGCCGGCGGCCCCGGCGCGCAGCATGCCCAGCACATAGCGCTTGTCGGCGTAGGCGGTCAGGGCCAACACGCGCACCTGGGGGGCCTGGGAGCATATCTGCTGGGCGGCCTCCACCCCGCTCAGTTCCGGCATGCTCACGTCCATGACCACCACCTGGGGCTTCAGCTTGAGAGCCAGTTCCACCGCCTCCCGGCCGGTGGAGGCCAGCCCCACCACCTCCAGGTCGCTCTCGCTCTTGAGGGTGCCCACCAGGGCGTCGCGCAGAACCCGGTGGTCGTCGGCCAGTATGATCTTGATGGGCATCGCCAACTTTCTCCCTTCCGCCGCGGGCGGATATCTCAGACCGCGGCAGGCTTGACGGGCGCGGTCAGGGTGACGCGGCAGCCCTGGTCTGGAGCCGAATCTATGACCATGCGCCCATTCATGAGGGCCAGGCGCTCGCGGATGCTGAACAGGCCGAACCCCTGGTAGTTCAAGGGGTTGCGCCCCTGGGTCATGAAGCCTTGCCCGTCGTCCTCCACCCGCAGCTCCACCTCTTGGGGCCGGCTGGCCAGGCTGATGACGGCGCTGGCGGCCCCGGAGTGCTTGACCACGTTCATCACCAGCTCCTGGGCCGCCCTGAACAGCAGGGAGCGCAGTTCGTCCCCCAGGGGCCCGGGCTGGCCCTCCTCCTGGAAGCGCATGCGCAGGCCGTGTTTTTGCTGGGTGACTTCCGCCAGCCACTCCAGGGCCGGCCCCAGGCCCAGGTCATAGAGAATGGGCGTGCTTATCTCGAAGGTAAGGGTGCGGGTGTCCTTGATGGCCTGCTGCAACAGGCCCACGATCTCCTGGGCCACCCCGGCCCGCGGGGAATCGGCCAGTTCCTTGCCCAGGTTCTGGAGCTTGACCGAGCAGATGACCAGGGCCTGGGTCACCTGATCGTGCAGCCCCTCGGCCAGCCGCCGCCGCTCCCGCTCCTCGGCGGCGGAAAGCTCGGAACTCAAGAAGCGCAGCTTTTCCTGGTAGGCCTGGATTTTGCCGGCGGCCTGACGCTCCCTGGTGACATCCCGGGTCACCATCAGCAGGCACTCTCGCCCGCCAAAGGCCATGGGCTGGGCCGAGACCAGCGCCTCCCGTACTTCCCCTCCGGCCGCCTTGAAGCGCATTTCCAGGTCGCGCGCCTCGTCCTCCAGCGCCAGGTGGTCCAGCAGGCGCTGGTGGTCGCCGGGATTGAGCAAGAGGCCCAGGTCCCGGCAGGTGCTGCCCAGGATCTTGCCCCGGCCATGACCGCAGAAGTTCACGAAGGCCTGATTGACCTCCAGGAAGCGGACCTCGTCCCGGGTGGCCAGGGCGATGCCCTCGGGGTGGGCCGCGAAGGCCTTGGCGAACTTCTCCTCCGATTGACGCAGGGATTTTTCCAGGTCATTCAGATGAAATGCTATGGCCACCGCCAGACAGACCGAGAGCCAGATGGAACCCAGCCAGGCGATGGGCTGCCCCAGGGTGAGGGGAAAATGCATGCCATAGGCCACGTCATGCAGGCCGCACACCAGCCACAAGGCCAGGCCGGCCAGCAGGGCGCGCAGATATATGGGCTTGCCCGGGGCCGGCCACCAGCGGAACCAGAACAAGAACAGGGTGGAGGAGACCACCAGCAGGTCGAAGACGTACAGGACGGGCTTGAACCAGGTCGACGATGGCTGGCGGACCAGGGCCTTGGGATGGAAATAGAAGGGCGGCCCCAGCACCGCCGGGTGCTCCACCAAGAGCAAAATGGCGGCCATGAGCGCGCCGAAGGCCAGGCAACCCCAGGCCCAGGGGCCTGGAGGCACGTTTTGCAGGCGCAAGGCGAACCAGACCCAGGCCACCGGGGCGAAGCAGAGGCAAAGGAGCATCAGGCGATACCCCTGGATGATGGAGGCATCCGATATCTGCAAGCCGTAGATGGCGAAGCCCAGGAAATAGCCGCACAGGGTCAGGTAGAAAAGGCTCAGGCTCTTGAGAGGGCGATAGGCGCGATAGGCGCTGAATATGGCAAGGCACAGGACGGCCAGGACTCCGTTGATGGCGCAGCCCAAGAGAGGGGCGATGAAATATCCCGGCACGTCACCAGGCAGCATGGGACTGGACTCGCAACTGGTCGTTGGATTGGCGGGGCAAGGCGAATCAACGCGGGGCTGAAAATATAATTGATCTTATATCACAGACAGGCCAGGAAAGAGAATCTCCATATGGCCTGGCCGCGGCCTGGGGAAGGCCATGCGCCCGGGCTCGGCCCAGGAGGGACCGGCTGGCTACCGGCGCTTGGGGCGGGGCTTTGGGAAAGACCTATTTTCCATCCAGCACGGCCCTGACCATGGCCAGCAGCTCCGCCCGCTTGTAGGGCTTGGCCACGTAGCCCGCCGCTCCCGCCTCCAGCGCGGCCTTGACCTGGGCATTGGCCGCGTACCCGCTGGCGATCAGCACCTTGGCCTGGGGGTTCATCTCCAGGATGGACTTAAGGGCCTTGTGGCCGCCCATGCCGGGCATGCCCAGGTCCATGATGACCAAGTCCAGTTGGCCGGCCTTTTCCTGGTATATCTTGAGCGCCTCCTCGCCGCTGCGGGCGCTCAGGACCCGGTAGCCCATGCCCTGCAAGTTGGCGCTTCCCACGCGCAGCAGGCTCTCCTCGTCGTCCACCAGCAGGATGCTCTCGCTGCCCCGCGGGGAGGCGTCAGCGGCCTGGCCCGCCTCTTCCGGCGGGGCCGGCTTCGTCTCTCCGTATAGCGGCAGGTAGACCTTGAAGATGGCTCCCAGGCCTGGCTCGCTGTAGCAGTGGATATGCCCGCCATGGCTTTTGACGATGCCGAAGGCGGTGGACAGGCCCAGGCCGGTTCCCTTGCCCACTTCCTTGGTGGTGAAGAACGGCTCGAAGATGTGCCCGCAGGTGGTTCTGTCCATGCCCTGGCCGGTGTCGGAGATCGTAAGCAGGGCATAGCCGCCGGGGCGCACCTCCAGATGCTGGCGGCAGTACTCGTCGTCAAGCTCGACCATTTCGGAGCCTATGCTCAGCCTGCCGCCCTCGGGCATGGCGTCGGCGGCGTTGGAGGCCAGGTTCAAGAGCACCTGCTCCAACTGGACGGGGTCGGCCTGGACGGGAGGGAGCTGGGAGGCCAGCTTGGCCTCGATGGCGATCATCTTGGGCAGGGTGCGTTCCAGGATGGCCAGGGTCGAACCGACCACCTTGTTCACGTCGAGAACCTTTAGGTCGGGAGCGCCCTTGCGGCTGAAGGCGAGAATCTGCTTCACCAGTTGCTTGGCCCGCTCGGCGGAGCCCAGTATCTGGGCGATATCCGCCGGCTTGGCCCGGCCCGCCTGGGCATCTGCCAGGGCGATCTCGGAATAGCCTATTATCGCCGCCAGGATGTTGTTGAAATCATGGGCTATTCCCCCGGCCAGCGTGCCGATGGCCTCCATCTTCTGGGCCTGGAGCAGTTGGGCCTCCAGGCGGGCCTTGGTTTCCTCGGCCTGCTTGCGCGCGGTGATGTCCCGGTGGATGGCCACGTAGCCGTAGATATCTCCGCCATGGCCCCGATGGGCCGAGATCACCACCTCGGCCGCAAGCGGCGCGCCGTTTTTGCGCGCGAACTCCCACTCCCCCCTCCAGAAGCCACGCCGCGCCACCTGGGGCAGGATGTCGCTTGACCAGGCGGCGTAGCTTTGTTCGGAGAGGTGCAGCAGTCTGACCGGCCGGCCCACCACCTCCTCGGCGTGATAGCCGTACATGGCCAGGAAGGCCGGGTTGCAGGAGGTTATGTTGCGTTCCCCGTCGGTGGTGACGATGGCGTCCAGGGAGCTTTCCACCAGGGTGCGCAGGAAGTCGCGCCGCTCGCGCAGGGCGTTTTCGGCCCGCTTGCGCTCGGCCAGCTCCTTCTCCAGTTCCGCGGTCCGCTCCCGCACCACCCAGCCAAGGCGGTGGTTGAAGAGCATGAGGAGCACCAGGGCCGCCACCCCGGCCAGCAGGGTGGCGAAGATCAGGTGAAAGGATTGGAAATGGCTGCGCAACGGCGCGCGCACGAACTCGATGGCCCGAATCTCGTCCACCGATTCGTTGAAGCCGCCCTCGCCGGGATAGCGGTCTTGCAGTTGGCGGGGCGATTCGCCGCGCGGGCCGTGGCACTTGAGACAGGCCTGGTTGTTGCTCAGGAAGGGAACCGCGTAATAGAGATAGCGCTGGCCGTCGATCTCGATGATCTCGTCGTAGTGGGTCAGGCCGCGGTCGCGGTTGAACATGTCGATGAGCCGGGTCTCCAGCTCGTCGGCCTGGTTGATGGGGTTGCGCGGATTCTTGGCCGCCATCTTGTAGTAGATGGGGGGCAGGCCGGCCTTGGCCCGCTCTTCATTGGAATAGGCGTGGATGTTGCGCAGCATGAAGGAGGAGGACAGAAGCTCGGGCGAGTAGAAATCCTCGGGCACCTCGCCATCCTTCTTCAACTGATAGAGGGCCGGGTGGGTGTTGCGCTGGATGTAGTGATGGATGCCCTTGTGGGCCAGCAGGACGCTCTGGATATTCCGCTCGGCCTGGCGGAGCATGTAGGTTTCCAGGCCATAGAAGAGGGCCGCGCCCACCAGGCAGGTGATGACGGCGGCGGCGGCCAGGGTCTGCCATGACAGCCTGGCCATGACCGGGACTTGTGAAGGGCCGCCATCCGGCTTCATGCCGGTTCCCGATGAGGGCGTATCAATTGACCCCATGAAACATGGTCCCTCGTGAAGCATCTTCGCCACGGGCAGGCGATGGCATCCCTATATAACGACGGGCCGGGCCTGTCCAGGGTTCCCATGCGCGAAAGAAAATTTAATCCTTCGTGTCCCTCCTTCTTAGTATTGCCTATCAGGAGAGCCAAATCCAGTAACTAAGCAGGGAGGAGGCTAGCCAGGGAGTCAGCTACCTTTTGCCGGTTATCCGCGCGGCGGGCTTGGCCCCCTGGCGCGTCATGAAAAGCCGCCTTGGCCCCTCCGGTCGGTCAGGGTTCTTTTCCCCAACCCCTCTGCCGGCGGGAGGCCGCGCTCGCCCAGGCTCAAGGCGATTCTGGGCCCGGCGTGCCCCGCCAGCTTGCGCTCCAGGAGAAGGCCCAGGGCCTGGCCGGCCTGCTCCAGCAATGCCTGGCCCTGGGCGGCGTCGGCGGGGATCAGGCTAACCTCCAGGACGCCGCCTTGGGCCTGGCCCGCGCAGGCGGCGCGGAAGTCCAGCAGACCGGGCAGGGGAAAGAGCGCCTCGTCCAGTTCGGCCAGGGTCAGGCTTTGTCCGCCGCCCAGGGAGACCGCCCCGCCCAGGCGGCCATCCACCTTGCCCAACCGCCTGAGAAGACTGCCGCAGGGGCAGGCCCCGGGCAGCAGGGCGGCCAGGTCTCCGGTGCGGTAGCGGATAAGGGGCATGCCCCGCCGGGTCAGGGTGGTCAGCACCACCTCGCCGGTCTGCCCCGGGGGCAGGGGTCTGCCGCTTCCGGGGTCCACCACCTCCAGGTAAAGCTCGGCCTCGCGCAGGTGATAGCCCTGGCGGGCCTGGCACTCCACCCCGCCGCCCAGGCCGCTTTCGGTCAGGCCCCAGTGGGAAAAGACCCGGCAGCCCCAGGCCCGCTCCAGGGCCTGGATGATGGCCCGGGGGACATAGTCGGTGCTTAGCAGCACGCTGCGCACCATCCCCGGGGGCACGCGCAGCCGGCCCGCCCCCCGCGCCAGGGACAGAACCTGCACCGGCGCGCCCACCAGGCAGGAGGCGCGCTGCTCCAGCAGCTGGCGCGCGGCCTGTTCCGCATCCAGCACGGGACCGTGGGGCAGGGGCGTGGCCCCCAGTTTCTCCACGCCCCGGGCCAGCAGATCGCCCACGCTGTCGGGGCGGGCGCAGGGCAGCAGGATGAGCACCCGATCCCCGGGGCCGGTGAAGGTGGACATGCCGTGGCTGAAGAAATCCATGGTCTCTTGCAGGTCGGCCTGGGTGAAGAAAACGCGCTTGGCCGGGCCGCTGGTGCCGGAACTGGGCAGGCTGACCACCCGGGCCATCTGGTCCTGCGACAGGCAGAGGAAACGCGGTCCTTGTTCGCGCAGCTCGGCCGGGGTGGTGAAGGGCAGCTCGGCCGCCTGGGCCAAGCTGGTCAGCCGGGCGGGGTCATGGCCGGCCAGGCGCTGGCGATAAAAGGGGCTGGCCGCGGCGGCCCAGGCCACGGTTTCGCGCAGGCGCTCCAGTTGATGGCGCTCTAAAATCTCCCGGGTCAGGTTTCCGCCCAGGCGCTCGGCCGCCCAGGCGTCCAGGGGCGATACGCTAATCAACGTAGCCCCCGGTAGAGCGCCCGGCCCTCCAGGCTGGTCAGGTTATAGGCGCAGAAGGGGATGAGCCCGCCCTCCAGGGTGGCCACGTGGATGCAGCAGCCGCGCAGGCGCTCCAGGTCCAGGTTGGCGGCGTCCTGAAAGGCCATGCCCGAGATGGACAGGACATGGGTGCTGGCCCGCTCCAGGAAGGCGTCCAGGTCCAGGGGGGCGCTCTCGTCCAGGCCGAGGGCGATGGACGAAGGGGCGGCCCGGGGCGCGGACCATTGCTGGGCCACGATGGCCTTGGCCTGGCGCGCGCCCTGGGCGGCGCTGGGGACCGGGCCGGGGGCGGGGTTGTCGCAGCAGGAGCCCTGCCCGGCCAGGGCGCGCAGCCGGCCCGAGGGCAGCACCAGGAACCTGCCGGAAAAAGAGCAGAGCTGGTGCTCGCAGCCGGGGGGATGGAAATGGGCCGCCCGGATCTCGCCCTGGGTCTGCTCCTCCAGACCGGCCATCACCTCGGGCAGGGTCAGGCGGTCGCGGTCGCTGGGCGGGGCGGGATAGCGGCCAAAGTAGGCCATGGGCTGGAAGTGGACGCCGCGCACCCCGGGAGAGAGGCTGGCGGCCAGGCGCACCAGCGCGCCCAGGTCCTGGTCGTTGACCCCAGGCTTGATTGTGGCCACCAGCACCACCCCCAGGCCGGCCGCGGCCAGGCTCTCGATGGCGGCCAGCTTGGCCGCCAGCAGGGGACGGCCGCGCAGGGCCTGATGAACATGGTCGCTGACGCCGTCGAATTGCAGAAAAACCGAATCCAGGCCGGCTTGGCGGCAAAGCGGGGCAAGGGCGGGGTCGCGGGCGAAGGCCAGGCCGTTGCTGTTTAGCTGCACAAAGGGAAAGCCGGCCTGTTTGGCCAGGCCGATGATGGCGGCCAAGTCGGGCCTCTCACAGGGCTCGCCCCCGGAAAGCTGAAGATTGCAGCCGCCGGTCTGGGCCATGACCCGGGCCAAAAGCCGGGCCAGTTCCTCCAGCGAGGGCTCTGGGCCGGGGTCCGGCCCGCCCGCGCCGGCGAAGCACACCGGGCAGCCCAGGCCGCAGCGCGGGGTGATCTCCACCAGGGCGGTGCAGGTGTGCTGGCCGTGCTGGGGGCAGAGCCCGCAGTCAAAGGGGCAGCCGCGCTCCTGCTCCGTGGCGCAGTGGGGCGGGCGGGAGG
>CAZLSD010000026.1:0-24702 GCA_964561775.1 uncultured Desulfarculus sp.
TCGTGGCTCATGTTGGCCAGGAACTCGCTCTTGGCCCGGTTGGCCGACTCGGCCGCCTCCTTGGCCAGGCGCAGCTCATCCTCGGAGCGGCGCTTCTCCACTATCTTCCAGACGGAGTCCATCAGCAGGGTCAGCTGGGTGATATCCGTCTCCTCGTAGTCCTGGGCCTTGTTGGCCACCCCCACCACCGCCACGATGCGCCCGCCGTTGAAGACCGGCACGCTGAGAAACTTCTCCAGGGGGCTGTGCCCGGCGGGATAGCCCTTGAGCAGGGGATTGGGAGCATGGAAATCATTGACCATGATGGGCCGGCGCTGGCGCACCGCCTCGCCCCACACCCCGGTCTTGTCCAAGTGGTAGACGGTCTGCGGATTCTGAATCCGGCATTTGTCCATCACCTGCCTGGACCAGCTGTTAAGGGTGAACTGACGCTCCGGCTCGGCGTAAAAATACAAATACCCGATCTGGCTGTCGGTCAGGTTTATGGCCTCCGCCAGGGAAAAATCCAGCAGGTCCTGGATGCTGGCCGCCTGGTACTGGGAGATGCGCACCAGGGAGCGCAGGCGGGCCTGGTTGACCCGGATGGTTCTCTCGGCCCTCTTGCGGTCGGTAATATCGGAGATCACGCAGCGCAGGCCCACCACCCCGCCGTCCTTGGCGATGCCGCTGGCCGTGAGCAGCACCTCCATGGAGGAGCCGTCGCCTCGGCGCATGGTGAACTCGTAATGCTCCAGGGGGCTCTGTCCGCTCAGCAGCAGCTGGGCGCGCCGTCTCAGCTCGGGGTGATCCGCCTCTCTGGTGTAGGCCAGGCCGTCCACCCCGCGCTCCAGGTCCTGGGTGCGTAGGCCGAAGACCTCCAGGCCCTGCCGGTTCAGGTAGATCACTCTGAGGTCCGCGTCCAGTTCCGCCACCACCGTGGGCAGCAGATCGGCGGTCTCACGGAAGCGGGCCAGGCTCTCTTGCAGGGCCAGCTCGGCCTGCTTGCGTTCGGTGATGTCGCGCATGAAAGCCAGGGAGATCACATCGCCCTTGTAGGTGGAACGCGCCGCCGAGACTTCCAGATATATTGGCTGGCCATCCTGGCGCCGGCCCTTGAACTCGTAGCGGGCAGGCGCCCCCAGGCCCTGCTGGCGGCGGCTGGCGTTCTCGCGCACCCGTTCCAGATCCTCGGGATGCACCACATCCGACAGGAACAGGCCTTTCACGTCATCGGGGCTGGCGAAACCGAAGATGTCCGCGTAGCGCTTGCTGACGTAGATGTGGCGCTCTCCCTTGAGCATGCTCACCCCGTCGTTGGATGACTCGATGGCCAGCCTATAGCGCTCCTCGCTCTCGCGCATGGCTTCTTCGGCGGCGCGCTGCTCGGTGATGTCGTCGAAGCTTTCTATGCCGCCTATGATATCGCCCTGGCCGTCGATCAGCGCGTCCACGTTCTTGCGCAGCAGGCGCTCCTGGCCGTCCTTGCTCCGGATATAGCATTCCGTCCCGATTATGGGTTTGGGCGTCTCCGGACTGAACAGGCCGCAGCGGGTGGTGCAGGGGGCCAGGGCGAACTCGGCGCAGCTCTTGCCCAGGACCTCCGCCGCCCGGTAGCCCGTAAGCTCCTCGGCGCGGGCGTTCCAGGTGGTGACCCGGCGCTGGTCGTCCACCGTGAAGATGGCCGAGGGCGTGATGCGCAGAATCAGCTCCGAGTATTCCTTGGCCCTGCGCAGCTCCTCCTGGGTAAGCCTGCGCTGGGTGATGTCCTCCAACACGCCCACGTAGTGGGTGATTTGCCCCTGTTCACTGTTGAGGGCCGAGATGGCTGATGACTGCCAATACAGCTCGCCGTTTTTACGGCGGTTCTGCAACTCGCCCGTCCAGGGCCTGCCCTGGCCGATGCTGCCCCACATATCCTGGTAGGTTTCGCGCCTGGTGAAACCGGACTTGAGGAAGCGGGGGTTTTGGCCCAGGGACTCGGCCAGGCTGTAGCCGGTCATCTGGCTGAAGCCGGGGTTGACGTACTCTATGGTCCCTTCCCGGTCGGTTATGACCACCGCGGCGGGGCTGAACTCCACGGCCCGGGAGAGCTTGCGCAGGTCCTGCTCGGCCTGGCGGCGCTCTTCCACCTCGCGCAGGGCCGCGTCGCGGGTCTGGCGGTAGAGCCCGGCCAGATCGCTCAAGTCGGTCACGTCCTGAATGCAGAACAGGGCCAGAAAACCGCCGGCCCCGCCTTCCTCCGGCAAGGGAGTGACCACGGTGTGCTGACGGCGCAAGCCGCCGTCGCGCCGCTCCACCGGGATGATGTGGCGATGGAGTTGGGAGGAGAAGACCGCGGGCGCGCCATCGGCGAAGACCTGGCCCAGACGCGCCTGGAACACCGGCTCTCCCAACTGGGGATAGCTTTGCCGGATGTCCGCCCCCACCATCCGGCCGCGCGGCCGCCCGGTCCACTCCTCCAGGGTACGGTTCCAGAACCGGACGACATAGTCCGGCCCCAACAGGAACACCCCCAAGGGCACATGGTCCAGCAGGACGAACCTGGATTCGCTGTCAGTATCCGGCATCAGGCCTGATCCTGGCCGGCCAGACGAGTCAGCATCTTGTCGATGGCCTCCAGCAGAATGCCGAAGGAGGTGGCCTCCAGAAGCAGCACGGTGTCGCCCCGCACCGCCAGGGCCTCCACGGTCAGGCTGGTCTCGGCGATGACCACCACCTCGGCCTGGTTGGACAGACTGGCGCCTAGCAACTGGTTGGCGCTGCCTTCCTCGTAGACCGGCACGCTGTAGCGCACGTGTTCGCCCAGGATGTTGGAGGTGGAGCCGATGACTCCATTGAGCAGTATGTTGCCCACCTCGGTGATGGCGCCCATCTTGAGGGCGTCCAGGTCGGGAATGGAAACCTCCTCGCCCACCAGCACGTTGGCCAGCTTGGCCGCGCTTTCTGGGGTGAAGCAGAGCAGGCCCGTTCCGGAAAACCTGCCGCCATAGGCCAGGCGCACCGCCGCCACCCGGCCCGGGGCCAGCTTGGCCAGCTCCTGGCGGGCCAACTCCGGCGAGAGGGCCGACACCTTGGGCACCAGCAGGCTCACCTTGGCCTTGATCATCTGACTCAGGATGTGGGCGGCCTTGCCCACCCCTATGTTTATGATCTCACGCAGGGCGTCGTTATGTATGGGGCTTAGCTCCACCTTCCCCTCCCTCAGCCTTGCAGGGCCATGGCCAGAGCCTCCAGCAGTTCCTCGGTCATGGGCGGCTTGTTGAGAAAAGCGCGCGCGCCCAGGTCCAGGCATATCCTACGGGTGCTGTCCTGAATGTCGGCCGTGTGCACTATCACCGGGCTGGCCACGCCCCTTTCGCGCAATTGGCGCAAAAAACCCGGACCATCCAAACCCGGCATGAGCAGGTCCAGGATGATGCAATGGGGTTCAGCCTGGGCCACCACCTCCAGGCCTTCCAGCCCATCCGCGGCCTGCAAGACCTGATGCCCAGCCTGGCCCAGGATGCTATTCAACTGCATGCGCATGAACAGGGAGTCGTCGATCACCAGCACCAGGGCCATGACGTTTTCCTGCCAGAGGGGAAGCGAATCGTGATAATGATTCCGGCTTTGTGCGTCCAAACCCGCCCGGGTCGGGCCATCGGCTATTCACGGCTTGGAGCGCTTTTTCACGGTTTCTGGCACAGCTCGGACGGTTAGGCATGGGGCCTGTCCGCGCCAAGGCCATGCGTGGGCAGCTGGCGGCCCTGGCCGCGCCTGCGCGCACTCGGGCCAATGCTTTGAATATCAAGCATAACAGCCACGCCGCCAGAAGCAATGGGCTTGGGCCTTGTGCCGTGCGGTCGCGCCTGGGCAGGTTGACATTCCCCTGCCTGTGCTTACCTTTTCAATGTTATAGGAAACACAACCTTATACCAAAGGGTTAGAAATATGCGCTTCGACAAGTTCACGGTCAAGTCCCAGGAGATCCTGCAAGGGGCCATGTCGCTGGCCGAAAAACGCGGGAACCCCCAGATCGAGCCGATCCACATCCTCTCCGTCCTGCTGGAAACCAGCGAGGAGGTGGCGCGCCCGGTGCTGGGCAAGCTGGGAGCCAACCTCAATGGCGTGCTGGCCGACCTGGAGACGGAGCTGCGCAAGCTGCCCCAGGTGAGTGGCCAGGCCGCCCAGGCCCACCTTTCCCAGGCCGCCCTGGAGGCTCTGCAAAAGGCCGAGGCCCAGGCCGAGGCCATGAAGGACGACTACGTCTCGGTGGAGCACCTGCTGCTGGCCCTGGCCCAGAGCCAGAGCCCGGCCGGCGAGGTCCTGCGCCGCCAGGGGGTGACGCCCGAGGCGGTGATGGGCGTGCTCAAGGACATCCGGGGCACCCAGCGCGTCACCGACCAGAACCCCGAGGACAAGTACCAGGCCCTGAAGCGCTTCGCCCGCGACCTGACCGAGCTGGCGGCCAAGGGCAAGCTGGACCCGGTCATCGGCCGCGACGAGGAGATCCGCCGGGTGGTGCAGATACTGTCCCGCCGCACCAAGAACAACCCGGTGCTCATCGGCGAGCCGGGCGTGGGCAAGACCGCCATCGTGGAGGGCCTGGCCAGCCGCATCGTGGCCGGCGACGTGCCCGAGGGGCTCAAGAACAAGCAGGTGGTCAGCCTGGACATGGGCGCCCTCATCGCCGGGGCCAAGTACCGGGGCGAGTTCGAGGATCGTCTGAAGGCCGTGCTCAAGGAAGTCACCGAGGCCGCCGGCCAGATCATCCTCTTCATCGACGAGATGCACACCCTGGTGGGAGCGGGCAAGGCCGAGGGGGCCATGGACGCCTCCAACATGCTCAAACCCGCTCTGGCCCGCGGCGAGCTGCGCTGCGTGGGAGCCACCACCATCAAGGAGTACCGCCAGAACATCGAAAAAGACGCCGCCCTGGAGCGGCGCTTCGCCCCGGTGGTGGTGGGTGAGCCCAGCGTGGAGGACACCATCGCCATCCTGCGCGGGCTCAAGGAAAAGTATGAGGTGCACCACGGGGTGCGCATCAAGGACTCCGCTCTGGTGGCCGCCGCCACCTTGAGCCACCGCTACATCAGCGACCGCTTCTTGCCCGACAAGGCCATCGACTTGATCGACGAGGCGGCCAGCAAGCTCAAGATAGACATCGACTCCCTGCCCCAGGAACTGGACGCCCTGGAGCGCAAGCTCATCCAGCTCACGGTGGAGGCCGAGGCCCTCAAGAAGGAGACCGACGAGGCCAGCAAGCGCCGCCTGCTCAAGGTCCAGGAAGAGATAGGCGGCCTGACCCAGGAGCGCGACCAGGGCCGGGCCCAGTGGCAGAAGGAGAAAGGGCAGATCGAGTCCATCCGCACGGCCAAGGCCGAGATAGAGAGCCTCAAGGCCGAACTGGAGCGGGTGCAGCGCGAGGGCGACTTCAACCGGGCCGCCGAGCTGCGCTATGGCCAGATACCCGCCCTGGAGCGCCAACTGGCCCAGCGTCAGGAGGAACTGGCCGGCGGCCAGGGCCAAGGCCCCCTGCTCAAGGAGGAGGTGGACGCCGAGGACGTGGCCGAGGTGGTGGGCAAGTGGACGGGCATCCCGGTCTCCAAGCTGCTGGAAGGCGAGCGCGAGAAGCTCTTGACCATGGAGGAGCGCATCGGCCAGCGGGTGGTGGGCCAGAGCGAGGCCATCATCGCGGTGAGCAACGCCGTGCGCCGCTCCCGCTCCGGCCTGCAAGACCCCAACCGCCCCATCGGCAGCTTCATCTTCATGGGCCCCACCGGCGTGGGCAAGACCGAGCTGGCCCGCGCCCTGGCCGAGTTTCTCTTTGACGACGAGCAGGCTCTGGTGCGCCTGGACATGAGCGAGTTCATGGAGAAGCACTCGGTGAGCCGGCTCATCGGCGCGCCTCCGGGCTACGTGGGCTATGAGGAGGGCGGCTACCTGACCGAGGCCGTGCGCCGCCGCCCCTACAGCGTGGTGCTCTTCGACGAGGTGGAAAAGGCCCACCCCGATGTCTTCAACGCCCTGCTGCAAATTTTGGACGACGGCCGTCTGACCGATGGCCAGGGGCGCACGGTGGACTTCAAGAACGCGCTCATCATCATGACCAGCAACATCGGCAGCCAGTTCATCCAAGAACTCTCACGCCCGGAGCAGCGCGGCCAGATGGAAGAGATGGTCATGACCGCCCTGCGCGCCCAGTTCAAGCCCGAGTTCCTGAACCGGGTGGACAACGTGGTCATCTTCCACTCCCTGGATCGCCAGCACATCGCCAGCATCGTGGATATCCAGATGCGGCGGCTCAACCAGCTGCTGGCCAGCCGGGGTTTAAGTCTCAGCTTGAGCCAGCAGGCCCGCGACTTCCTGGCCCAGGTGGGCTTCGACCCGGTCTATGGAGCGCGCCCGCTCAAGCGGGCCATCCAGCAGCACCTGCAAGACGCCCTGGCCGTCAAGATACTGGACGGCAGCTTCGGCGAGGGCGACGAGATAAGGGCCGAGGCGGAAGGCGGCAAGCTGGTTTTCAGCAAGGCCTAGCCCGTACCTCTGTCCATGGCGCGCGTCCTGCCCGGACGCGCGCCATTTTTTTGAACAAAGGGACCAGGAAACGCACCGTTGACCTGGCAGGGAGAGGGAACTATTATGCGGATTCAACCCCAGCCTTGAAGGGAATCCGACCGGACACGGCATGCCAGCCCCACCAGTCAAAACATGGCTTTCCTTGGTTTGGCCTGCCCGGCTGGCCTGGTGCCTGGCCCTGTTCGCCATCGCGCCGGCCGTGGCCGCCGAGCAACCGGTCAGGGTGGGGGTGCTGGCCAACAAAGGCCAGGAGCGCTGCCTGGCCGAATGGAGCCCCACCATAGAGTATCTGAACCAGGCCCTGGACGGCCCGCGTTTCAGCCTCGAACCCCTTGATTTCGAGCAGATAGCCCAGGCCGTGGCCCAGGGCCGGGTGGAGTTCGTGCTGGCCAATTCCTCCATCTACGTGGAATTGGAAGCCGCCTACGGAGTCAGCCGTATCGCCACCATGAAGATACCTGGCGTCAGCGGAGCCTATTCGCTCTTCGGCGGGGTGATATTCTGCCGGGCCGACCGAGCCGGCATCACGGGCCTCCATGATTTACGGGGCAAGACCTTCGCCGCGGTGGACCCCCAATCCTTTGGCGGCTGGCGCATGGCCTGGCGGGAAATGAAAGCCGCCGGCTTGGACCCCGCGCGCGACCTGAAGGAGCTGCGCTTCGGCGGCACCCACGACGCGGTGGTGCTGGCGGTGCTGGCGGGCGCGGTGGAAGCGGGCACGGTGCGCACCGACATCCTGGAGCGCATGGCCTCCGAAAACGTCATCTCCCTCGACGAGTTCCGCATACTCAATCCCCAGCCCCGCGACCAGGTGCCCTTCCTGCGCTCCACTCCTTTGTACCCGGAATGGCCCATGGCCCGGGTGCGGCACACCCCGGCGGCGCTGGCCGAACGGGTGGCCATGGCGCTTTTGGCCATGCCCGCGGAATCTCCCGCCGCCTCCGCCGCGGCCTATGCGGGCTGGACCATCGCCGAGGACTACCGGCCGGTGCACCAATGCCTGCAAGACCTCAAGCTGGGGCCATACCAGAACACGGCAACCTTTTCCTTAAGCGACGTGGCGCGGCGTTACTGGCCGCAGATGCTGCTCTCCTTGCTGCTCTTCCTCACCATGGCCTGGTTTGTCTTTTGGATATGGCGCTTGAACCGCCGCCTGGAGGCCAACCATCTAAAGCTGGCCCGGGAAATGGAGGAACGCCGCCGGGCCGAAACCGAGCGCGAGCAGCTAATCAGCGAGCTGCGCGTGGCCTTGGACAAGGTCAAGACCCTGCGCGGCCTGGTGCCCATCTGCTCCAACTGCAAGAGCATCCGCGACGACCAGGGCTATTGGCAGCAGGTGGAGCAGTACGTGGCCAGCCACTCGGAGGCCGAATTCACCCACGGCATCTGCCCCGAGTGCATGCAAAAGCTTTACCCCGAGCTGAAGAAGTAGAAAACCCGCTACTTCTCGCTGAGCTGCCACACGCCGTCCCAGGCGGCCCCGGGCTGGGCCGCCAGCTGGCGGCAGCGCTCCTCATAGACCCGGGCCGGGGCCAGCCCGCAGCCGCCGAATTGGCGCGCCGCCTCTTCCCAACGGAATTGGCGCGCCATATCCAGCCCGTGGCTGAAGGCCTCCCCACCCGCCTGATCGGCGGCCTGCTCCGGCGTCAAAGGCATGAAGACCCGCACCGGCTCCCGCCGCCCCACCACCCGGATCAGGCCCAGCTCCAGGAAGGGCATATCTCCGGCCAGGTCGCGGGTGGCCTGCGACACCATCACCTCGCTGCCAAAGACCTTGTTGGCCCCCTCCAGGCGGGAGGCCAGGTTGGCGGCGTCGCCCAGCACGGTGTAATCGAAGCGCAGGCGCGAGCCCAGGTTGCCCACCACCACCGGCCCGCTGTTGATGCCGATGCGCGCGCGCAGGGGCGCTCCGGCCCGTCCGGCCAGGTCGCCCTGGAGTTCATCCAGCCTGGCCTGGCAGGCCAGGGCCGCCCGGCAGGCGCGCGGGGCGTGGTCGGGCTGATCAAGGGGCGCGTTCCAGAAGGCCACGATGGCGTCGCCCTCGTATTTGTCCAGGGTGCCACCCTCGGCCAGGATGATCTCGGTCATCTCGGAGAGGTAGTCGTTGAGCAGGGCGGCCAGCTCATGGGGGTCCAGGCGCTCGGAGATGGCGGTGAAACCGGCCAGGTCGGAGAAGAATATGCTCAGTTCGCGGCGCTCGCCGCCCAGGCGCAACAGGCTGGGGTCGGCCAGGATGCGCTCGATGACCTGGGGACTCAGGTAATGGTGAAAGGCGCGTTTGATGAAGCGCCGCTGGCGGCCCTCGCTGGCATAGCTCCAGATGGCCGCTCCCACCAGGGCCGATAGCGCGGCCAGGCTGGGCGCGGCCACCGGCAGCCACAGGCCATGGACATAGGCCGCCAGCCCGGTCAGCACGGGCAGGGGCGGCAACAAGGCCAGGGCCGCCGCGCTGTGCCAGCCCCGCGAGGCCAGCATGCCGGTGACGCCCGCGCACAGCCCCCAGGCAAGGGCCAGGACCCCGGCCAGCCAGGGCGGCGCGGGGCGGATGAAGTCGCCGGCCAACAGGTTGTCCAGGGCCGTGGCGTGCACCTCGGTGCCGGGATAGAGGGGGGCCAGCGGGGTGGCGCGCAGGTCGTGCAGCCCCGGCGCGGTGAAGCCCAGCAGCACGTAGCAATCCTTGAGCAGGGCCGGGTCCAGGACCGGCTCCTCGCCTTGGCGCAGGCGCAGCTCGGACTGGATCACCGCCGCGGCGGAGAGCTTCTGGTGCACCCCCGCGCCCCCGCGAAAGCGCAGGATGGCGCGACCGCTCTCGTCCAAGGGAACCACGCGCCCGTCCACCAGCAACTCGCCAGGCCGCCAGGACAGGACGCGGGAATCCTGGACGGATGACGCCGGGGGGCGGGCCAGGGCCAGCCCCAGGCTGAGCAGGCCCCGGCCGGCAAAGGCGCGCAGGGGCGCGACGCGCCGGATAACCTGATCGGCGTCCGGTTCCTCCTGCACGTTGCCCAGGCTGGTGAAGCCCCGGGCGATCTCGGTCACGGGAAACAGGGCGCGCGGCATCTCAAGACCGCGCCCCGGTCCCAGCCGCCATCCCGCCGCGCCGTCCAAAGAAACTGCCTTGCCTTCCAGGCCGGCCGGCCAGGCCGTCTCCGCGCCGGTGGCCTGACCGGCCATCACCGCGCCCAGACTGGGGGGGCCGGCGGCCAGGGCGCGGCCCAACTCCTCGTCGTCGCCCGGCAAAGGCGACGGTTCGCTGAAGATGATGTCCAGGGCCAGGGCCTTGGCCCCGCCCCGGGCGCAGAACTCGACGATGGGGGCATAGACCTGGCGCGGCCAGGGCCAGGACAGCCCGTTGCTGACCCGGCCCCAATCCAGGCTGGCCTGGTCCAGGGCGATGATCTTGATGCGCGAGGTAAAGGGCGAGGGCGCGGCCAGGGCGCGCGCCCGCCAATCCCAGGTCAGATTCTCGGCGCTGTCCAGCAGCCCGGCGGCGCTCAAGGCCCAGGCCAAAAGCCCCGCCCCCAGACCAAGGGCCAGGCCCTGAAGCGGCTTGGGGACGGGGCGCGCCACGGCCGCGGCCTAGAGCCGGCCCAGGGCCTGCTGATAGCGGCTCGTGCGCTTGGGCGGAGCCGGCGCCGCCGCGGCTTCTCCCATCTTTTCCTGCAAGGATTGAATGCGGTCCTGGGGATTGGGATGGGTCTTGGCGAAGTCCATTCCCCCGGGCTGATAGCGGGCCGCCATGCTGGCCAGCACCTGGTTAAGGGCCAGGGGGTCATAGCCCAGGCGATGCAGGACGGTCCAGGCCTCCTGATCGGCCTCGCCTTCCTGGCCGCGCGAATAGCCGTTGACCATGAGGGTCTTGGTGACGTCGCCGATGGAGCCGGCAAAGGCCCCGGCCAGGGCCGCCACGTTGCCGCCGGCCTGCTGCGCGCCTTCCTGGAAGAGCACCCCGGCCACGTCCAGGATACGGCTCTGCTGGATGGAGGCCAGGCCATGCTGGCGGGTCACGTGACCTATCTCGTGGGCCAGCACCGCCGCCACCTGGTCCTCGCTGGCGCAGCACTTCAGCAGCCCGCGCGAGATTAGTATCAGCCCGCCCGGGCAGCCGAAGGCGTTGATCTCCTCCGAGTCCAGGATGAGGAAATGATAGCCGCCAAAGGTCTGGGGCCGGTCCGAGACCCGGGCCAGGGCCTGGCCCAGCAGGTTCACGTAGGCGTTGGCCTGCTCGTCGTCCAAGGCCCGGTATTTGCCCAGGATGGTGGCGGCCACCGCCCGGCCTATGTAGTACTCGTGCTCGGGGGTCAGGTCCTCGAAGGCCTTGCCCGCGGCCTGACCAACCTTGACCGCGCTGACCCCCAGCCTGATCACCGAGCCCAGGTCCAGGCCTATGGCCGCCGCGCCACCCGCCCCCAGCAGGCTGGCCGCCAGGACCAGGGACAGCGTCATCACGGCCAAGGGCCGGATCGCCACCACGCGCCGGATGTTCATCGCGCGCCTCCCGCCGGAGGGGTCACGCCGCCCTCTTGCAGAAACTCGGCCAACTGGGCCTCGCCCATCAGGTGGCTCTGCTCCATCTGGTCCACGGCGGCGAAGTTGGCTTCCCTGTTTTTGGCCTTGAAGTCGGCCTCCACGTCCTTGTTGAAGCCCTTGCCAGCCAGGGCCAGTTCCTCGCGCGAGGCCCCGCCTTGAACCTGTCCCGCGCCGGGCTTCAGCTCGATCTTCTTTTCGCTCAAGGCCGAGAGGTGCATCCAGCCCGTGGTCTGGCCCGCGCCGACCTTGCGCCAGCCTCCCTGCTCCTCGATGACCTGCACCTGGCTGCCATAGGGCAGGGTGGCCAGCACCGCCGCCAAAAAGCTGGGCTGGCCTCGCAGCTGGCCCTCGCGCACCTGCACGCTCATCATCTGCGCGGCGGCCCCGGCCCAAGCGGCCCAGACCAGGCTGGCGGCCAGGCAGAGCCCAAGCAAGAATGACTTCATGTTCAACATCCCCCGCATGGGAACTTGGCCAATCAGCCCTCGCACAGCCGGCGCAAGCGCTCGGTCTGGCTGGGGCTGCCTATCACGATCAACACCGCGCCCGCTTCCAGACGGCAATCCGGGCCGGGGTTGTAGATGAAGTCCTCGTCGCCGGCCCGCTGCAGGGCTATGGGGGTCAGGCCGGTTTTTTCCAGAAGCCCAGCCGCCTCCAGGCGCTGTCCCGCCAGCCCGCATCCCGGGGCCAGGGTGATCTCCTCCACCCGCACCGAGGGGTCCTTGCCGCGCAGCATGCGGTCCAGGAAGCTTACCACCTGGGGTCGGATCATCTCGCTGGCGATGCGCATGCCGCCTATGAAGTCCGGGTTGACCACGTAGTCGGCCCCGGCGCGGTAGAATTTTTCCGCCAGATTGTTGTGCCCGCAGCGCGCGCCGATCTTGACCGTGGGGCTGGCGTAGCGCGCCTGCACGGTTATGAGCATGTTGCGGCTGTCGTCGCGCAGGGTGGCCACCAGGCCGGCGGCCCGCTCTATGCCCGCGCGTTTCAACACCTCCTCCTCGGTGGCGTCGTCGCAGATCACCCCCAGGTCGGGATAGTTCTCCCGCACCCACTGGGCGCTCTGGGCGTCGTCGTCCACCACCACCAGGGAGCGGCCGGTGGTGATTATCTCGCCGATGACGTGACGCCCCACCTGCCCCGCCCCGCAGACAATGTAGTGCCCGCTCATCTGCAGCAGCTTCGCTTGCATCTTGCGCTCCCGGAAAAAGTCCTTGAGCCGCTTGTCCACCACGAAGGCCGTGATGGCGCTGACCGCATAGAGGGCCACGCCCATGCCAGTCCACATCAGCCCCATGGCGAACAGGCGCGCTCCCGGCCCCATGGGCTCCAGTATCTCGCCGTAGCCCACCCCGGTCAGGGTGATGCTGGTCATGTAGGCGCAGTCCAGCCAGGACCAGCGCCCCTCGCCGATGAGCCAGAAGCCCAGGGTGCCCAGCCCGGCCACCGCCCCCAGCAGGCTCAAAGGCGCACGCAGGCTGCGCGCCAGCTCGGCGGCCAGGGCCTGGGCCAGGGTGGGCAAAACGCGGGTTGTGGCGTTGGACGGCGGCAAAAAGCTCCCTCACTGCCTCCAGGCCCGGGGCGCGCAAGGGCCGGCGAGACTTGACGCCCCGGAGGGCGTGGCCCTAACTATAGCCCCAAGCTGGCCATAGTCCATAGTGCGCGCCAGCGTGGCGAGGACGGGGGGCCGGCGCGGGCAAAGCGCCCTAGAAGAGCGCCCAGGACAGGAACGAGCCCGCCAGCACCACCCACAGAATATCCACCTTGAGCAGCAGGGCCGTCAAGGCCGCCAGGGCCAGTAGAACGGACAAGGAAGTCCAGGGCACGGCCAGGGCGAACCTGATCGCCACGGCCAAGAGCAGCCCCACAAAGGATACCAAGGAGCCGCGCAGCAGGCGCTGAAACAGGGCGTTGCGCCGCAAACGCTGGAAATGGCTGTAAACTCCCCACAGGATGATGAGGGAGGGGGAGAAGACCGCCAGCGTGGCCACGGCGGCCCCTGACCAGCCTTGCAGCAAAAAGCCCACGAAGGTGGCGGTGATGACGATGGGCCCCGGCGTGACCTGGCCCAGGGCGATGCCGTCCATGAAGGTGCGGCTGTCCAGCCAGGCGCGGGCCTCCACCATTTCATGATGCATGAGCGGCAGCGAGGCGAAACCGCCCCCCATGGCGAAAAGATCGACCTTGACCATGAGCGCGGCCAGATCAAAGAGCTGGTCCTGGGCATGATAAAGGGCGGCCAATCCGCCCAAGAGCAACACCAGCAGGGCCAGGGCCGCCCGGGACGAGGCGGACATCCCCTGGCCGGATGGCTGAGCGGCCATGGCTTCACCACTGGGCTTCTGCCCGCGATAAATGAGCAAACCCGCCAGGCAGGCGGCGCAGATGGCCAGCAGGGGATTGCCCCCGGCCAGGATGAACAAGGCCGCGCCCAGGGCCAGCAGGCCGTCGCGCCACTCCTTTAGCGACTTTTTGCCGAAGTCGTAGGCCGCGTTGGTCACGCACGCCACCACGATCACCTGCAACCCAGCGAAAACAGCCAGCACGGCCTGGGCATCCCTGGTCCGGACATAAGCCATGGTGAGACCCAGCATCAGGATAAAGGCGGGTAGGCCGAAGGCGGTAAAGGAGACCAGCGAGCCCAGGGGACCATGGAGCTTCAGGCCTATGTAGGCCACCAGCTGCATGATGGTGGCCCCGGGGATGGACTGGCACAGAGCCACGCCATCCTGGAATTCCTGGGGCGTCAGCCACGATCTTTGCTCCACGGCCACCTTGCGGATATAGGGCGCCATGGCCGGCCCGCCGAAGGCTGTCAGGCCCAAGCGGAGAAAGGCGCTAAATAACAAGAGCAAGCTAGCGGGCGGCCTTGATGTCAATTTTATTTCCGGCTGATTTTAGGTGTTTGATTATCCGTCCCGCCAGCCATGCGGTCAAGGCCTGGCGCCCCCACCGCCCAGGACCGCCCCGCCTGATGCATTTGCTCTTGTGCCCCGGGTCTGGGAGCGGTAAGAAAAGGCCAAGGCCTATACACATGAGAGGTGTTCGCTTGTTCTGGCTGGAAACGCTGGCGGTGCTGGGGAGCTATCTGCTGGGCGCGGTGCCCTTTGGCCTGCTGGTGACCCGCCGGTTGGGCCTGGGCGACCCGCGCGCGGCTGGCTCGGGCAACATCGGAGCCACCAACGTGGCCCGCCTGGGGGGCAAGAAGGCCGGGGCCCTCACCCTGCTCCTGGACGCGGCCAAGGGCTGTCTGCCCGTGGCCTTGGGTCTGGCCTGGCTGGGCCCCGGACCGGCCGCCGCCTGCGGCCTGGCCGCCTTTCTGGGCCATTGCTACCCGGTCTATCTGGGTTTCCGGGGCGGCAAGGGCGTGGCCACCGCCCTGGGGGTGCTGCTGGCCGCCTCTCCCTCCACCGGCCTGGCCGTGGCGGCGCTCATGGCCTTGCTGGTCTGGCTGAGCGGCTATGTGTCGCTGGGCTCCCTGGGGGGGTGCCTGAGCGCGCCCCTGTGGCTGTGGCTGCTGGACGCTCCGCCGCCTTTCCTGGGCATGGCCACGATCATGGTCGGGCTGGTGATCTGGCGGCACCGGGAGAACATCCGCCGCCTGCGCCTGGGCCAGGAGATGCCCTGGCGAAGCCGCTCCTAGAGCCTCTCCAGAGATCGCTGCCGTTTGCGCCGGGCCTTGGCCGGGCGGTGGGAAGGGCCTTTCTTGCGCGTGCCCGTCCTGGCCTGCTCCTCCTCCCCGTCGCCCTTTCCCGCTCCCCCGCCCATGGCCGTCTCCATGAGCCGGCCGGCGAACTCCCGCGAGGAAACCACCTGGGCTCCCTTTTGCCGGCACAGGCCGGCCAGCTCCCGGTCGTCGGTGATGACCGTGCAGCCACAGCCGTCATGCCCCAGCAGATCCAGGATGGCTTGGTCCGCGCTCTGCTCCGCGCCCGAGTAGAGCACCGGCACCCCGTGCAGGCTGGCCCGGGTGGGTCCGGCCTGGGGGCCTCCGTCAAAGACCACGGTCAGGCGGTGGGGTTTGGCCGCGCGGTAGAGTTTGAGCGCCAGGGCCAGGGCCTCGCGGCCTTGCCCGCGCTGGTGGGCCACCAGGAGATGGGGGCTGGCGTGGATGAGGTTGTAGCCGTCGATGAGCAGGCGCACGGAGGAATCAGCCGAGCAGACCCAGCAGGCGCTCCAGATCCTGATTGTTGTAGAAGTGCAGGATGAGCTTGCCCTGCTGGCCCCGGCGCTTGATCTCCACCCGGGTGCCCAGCTTGCGCTGGGTTTCCTCGGCCAGGGAGGTGAAGAAGGCCGCGTCCTGGGCGGGGGTCTTGGCCGGTTTGGCCGGCTTGAGCATTTCCTTGACCAGGCGTTCGGTGGCGCGCACGCTCAAGGACTTGCGCAGCACCTGGTCGCGGGCCTTGCGCATCAGGGCCTCGCTGCCCAGGGCCAGGATAGCCCGGCCGTGGCCGGCGGAGAGCGCCCCGGTGGCCAGGTCGTCCTGGAGCAGGACGGGCAGTTTAAGCAGGCGCAGGGTGTTGGCCACCGTGGAGCGGTCCTTGCCCACCCCGGCGGCGATGTCGTCCTGGCTCAAGGAAAACTCCTCGGCCAAGCGGTGGAAGGCGCGCGCCTCTTCCAGGCAGCTCAAGTCCTCCCGTTGCAGGTTCTCCAGGAGAGCCAGCAACAGGGCCTGTTCATCGGTGGCCTGGCGCACCACCGCCGGCACCGAGGTCAGCCCGGCCATCTGGCTGGCGCGCAGGCGGCGCTCGCCGGCTATGAGCTGATAACCCTGGCCAAAGGGGCGCACCACCAGGGGCTGCAACACCCCGTGCTCGGCTATGGAGTCGGACAGGGCCTGCAAAGCGGCCTGGTCGTATACCCGGCGCGGCTGATAGGGGTTGGCCTCCACCCGCTCCAAGGGAAGGTCCATGACCCTGTCGCCGGGGCGCGGCTCGGCCGGGGACTGGCCGGGCACGAAATTGTCATCGCCCAGCAGGGCGGCCAAGCCCCGGCCCAGGGCCTGGGGTTTCTTGCGCCCCGCTCCCTTGGCGTCCTGCCCCTGGGTCACGCCGCCGCTCCTTCATGGCCTGGCGATGATTTGCCCAGCATCACCTCCCGGGCCAGCTCCAGATAGGACTGGGCCCCGCTGCTGCGGGCGTCATAGAGCAGGGCGGGCTTGCCGTGGCTGGGGGCCTCGGAGAGCCGCACGTTGCGGGGCACCACCGCCTGAAAAACCTGCTGCTTGAAATGGCCGCGCACGTCCTCGGCAACCTGGCGGCTTAAGTTGTTGCGTCCGTCGTACATGGTCAGCAGGATGCCCTCCAGGGCCAGGTTGGGATTGAAACTGCGCCGCACCCGGGCCACGGTGTGCAGGAGCTGGGTCAGGCCCTCCAGGGCGTAGTACTCGCACTGCATGGGGATGAGCACCCCGTCGCAGGCGGCCAGCGCGTTCAGGGTCAAGAGGCCCAGGGAGGGCGGGCAGTCGATGATGATGTAGGCGAAACGCTGGGCCAAGGGGCGCAGGGCGCGGGCCATGATGCCCTCGCGGGATTCGGCCCCGGCCAGTTCCATCTCGGCCCCGAACAAATCCACCGTGGAGCCGATGAGCAGGAGGTGCTCCAGTTCGGTGGCGCGTAGGGCATCCTGGGCCGGGCAATGGCCGATGAGCACCTGATAGAGGGTGGCGTCCCCCGGAGCCAGCTTCACCCCCAGCCCGCTGGTGGCGTTGCCCTGGGGGTCGCAATCCACCAGCAGGGTGTCCTGCTCGGCGGCGGCCAGGCTGGCGGCCAGATTGACGGCGGTGGTGGTTTTACCCACCCCGCCCTTCTGGTTGGCTATGGTGATGATTCTTCCCATGCTGGCTCCACCATAACCAGGGCGGCCGGCCCTTGGCAATAGACTATTGCTGCCGACTTAGCGCTTCTTCCGCCGCACCTGCTGCTTGCCCTTGGGCTTCTGGCGCACGCCCTTGACCACCACCGGACGTCCGGCGCGGGCTTGGGCTTCATCTCCCGCGTCTTCCGGGGCGCTCTCCACCCGGCGGGCCGGCCGCGGAGCCGGCTTGGCAGAGGCCGCCGGCTTGGGCGAGGCGCTGGGCAGGTTGAGCTTGATGCCGCCGGCGGGCATGAGCAGCACCATGGGGCTGGCCACGTAGATAGAGGAATAAGTGCCCACCGCGGTGCCGATCAGGAGGGCAAGGGCGAAATCCTCGATAACGCTGCCGCCCAGGGCGTAGAGGGCGATGAGCACCAGGAGCACCGTGCCCACGGTGAGGATGGTGCGCGAGAGCGTCTGGTTGACCGAGTCGTTGATGAGCCGCTCCATGTCCTGCTTGGGGTTCTTTTGCAGGTTCTCGCGGATGCGGTCGTAGACGATGATGGTGTCGTTGATGGAGTAGCCGATTACGGTGAGCACCGCCGCCACGGTGGCCAGGTTGAACTCCTTGCCCAGCATGGTGTAGATGCCCACGGTGATGAGCACGTCGTGGGACAGCGAGACCACCGCGCCCATGGCGTAGCGCAGGCGCAAGACCCAGCAGGCCACCCCTGTTACCAAAAGCGAGGTCACGATGAGCGCCACCATGACGAAGGTCTCGCCAAGGTCCAGCAAGTCGGCCAGCAGCCAATACTCCACCAGGGAGACGCCCACCAGCACGGCGGCCATGATGGCCGAAAGCACCCACTTGGCCTCGAAGCGGCCGGAGATGTAGACCGCCATGAGCAGCAGGGAGAAGAAGATGGCCATCAGGGCCTTCTGGCGCAGGTCCTTGCCCACCTTGGGGCCTACCGTCTCGATGCGCCGGACCTCGAAGCCGTCCTCGCCATAGACCCCCTTCAGGGCCTGGCCCACCTTGTCGCCCAGGCCCTCCAAGGCCAGGTCCGGGTTGGAGGAACGCACCAGGAACTCGTTGTCCTCGGCCTTGCCAAAGGACTGCACGGTGGACTCGGCCAAGCCGGCGGGCTGAAGGGCCTGGCGGATGGCGGCCGGCTCGGTGGGCTTGGCGAACTTGGCCTGCACCAGGATGCCGCCCGCGAAGTCCACGCCATAATTGAGGCCGCCTTTGAACAGCAGGGGAAGCAGCGCCACCAGCAGGATGGCGCCGGATATGCCCATGAGCAGTTTTTTCTTGCCCATGAAGTCGATGTTGATGTTTGGCTTTATGATTTCCAGCATGTCAGCTCCGCGCCCAGGCGATTGTTTGCTTTGCTTGACCCCGCTGGCCAGCCATGGCGGCCAGCCCAGCCGGGGGTGAGTTTTCGCACCCGGCTAGATGCTCAGGCTCTTGGGCCGGTACTTGGCCAGCACCCAGTCGAAGATGAGCCTGGTCACCACGATGGCGGTGAACATGGAACTGGCCAGGCCGATGATCAGGGTGACCGCGAAGCCCTTGATGGGTCCGGTGCCGAATTGATAGAGCACCAGCGCCGAGATGACCGTGGTCAGGTTGGCGTCGAAGATGGTCACCGTGGCCCGGGCATAGCCCGCCTCCACCGAGGCCGCCGGCGTCTTGCCCAGCCGCATCTCCTCGCGTATGCGCTCGTTTATGAGCACGTTGGCGTCCACGGCCATGCCCATGGTCAGGATGATGCCGGCGATGCCGGGCAGGGTCAGGGTGGCCTGCATGCCGGCCATCACCGCCATGATGATGAGCACGTTCAGGATCACCGCGAAGTCGGCGGCCAGGCCGCTGAGCTTGTAGTAGACGGCCATGAACAGGAACACGGCCAGACCGCCCACCAGGGCGGCCAAGAGCCCCTGGTTGATGGAGTCGCGCCCCAGGCTGGGACCCACGGTGCGCTCTTCTAGGATCTTGACCGGCGCGGGCAGGGCGCCCGAGCGCAGCACCACGGCCAGGTCGCGGGCCTCTTCCAGGGTGAAGTCGCCGGTTATGCGCGCCTCGCCGCCGGTGATGGGCTCCTGGATGACCGGGGCCGACTGCACCTTGCCGTCCAGCACGATGGCCAGGCGCTTCTTGACGTTGCGCGTGGTCAGATCGGAGAACTGGCGGGTGCCCGAGGAGTTGAAGGAGACCGAGACGTAGGGCTCGTTGTTCTGGGAGTCGAACTGCACCCGGGCGTCGCGGATGGTCTCGCCGGTCATGGAGGCCCGCGAGCGGATCACCACGGGGTCCTTGCTGGAGCGGCCGGTGGTCCGCTCACGGCCATATATATAGTTCAGCTCGCTGCCCGGAGGGATGGTGGCCTTGCTGGCGTTCCTGGGGTCCACGGTGTCGTCCACCAGCTTGAACTCCAACTGGGCCGTCTTGCCGATGAGAGCCACCGCCCGCTGGGTGTCCTTGACGCCCGGCAGCTGCACCAGGATGCGGCCCCCGGATTGGGGCACGATCTCCGGCTCGGTCACGCCGAACTGGTCTATGCGGTTGCGGATGGTCTCCAGGGCCTGGGTGGCGGCGTGCTCCTTGATGGTCTGGCCGGCCTGGGGGTGCAGCTTGAGCGCAAAAGCGGTCTGCCCCTCGCCCAGGGAGCGGCCCGGCTCCAGCACGAAGTCGGGCAGGGCCTTGGCCACAACGTCCTCCAGCTTGGCCCGGTCGCCCTCGGCCTGCAAGGTGAAGGCGATGCGGCCGCTGGGGTCCACCTCGGGCTGGGAGATGCGCACCTTTTCCTCGCGCAGGCGCCGGGTCAATTCCTGGCCGGCCCGCTCGATGGAGGAGGACAAGGCCTTGTCCACGTCCACTTCCAGAATCAGGTGCATGCCTCCCTGCAGGTCCAGGCCCAGGCGGACCTTGTCCGAGGGCAGCACGCCACCCCACCAGGAAGGCAGCTTGCTGCTCAGGGATGGCACCAGAAAGAGCAGGGAAATCAGGATCACCGCCACGACGGTGAGGGCCTTGATGGTGAAGCTCCTAGGCAAGGCGAACTCCTTGGCATCCCGCCGCGCCAGCGCGCCGGACCGTGGCGGCCCCGGCGAGGCCCCATGCGGTCCAGCGGACGCCGCGGCTTTGGTGATTACTTCTTCTGCTTGTCCTGGGCGGCCGGAGCGGCCGGAGCGCCCTCGGCGCTGGCCAGGCCAGCCACCGCGGCGCGGCTCATCTTGACCCGCACCTGGGGCGCGATCTCCAGCACCACCATCTGCTCGGTCAGCCCGGTGATCTTGCCGTAGATGCCAGAGTTGGTCACCACCTGGTCGCCCTGTTTGAGGCTGGACAACAGCTCGCGCTGGGCCTTGGCCTTTTTCTGCTGGGGGCGGATGAGCAGGAAGTAGAACACGGCGAACATCAGGACGAGCATGGGCATGGGACCGGTTAGCAGACCAGCCAGGCCGCCCGCGCCGCCCGCATCGCCGCCCGCCGCTTGGGCCCAGGCCGTGCCGGCAAACAACAAGTCAGTCATCATTCTCCTCCAAGGTTGCCGTCATCCGCCTCATCCTGCCGTCCCTGGGCCAGTTTGTCCAGGGTGGCCTTGGCGAATGACTGGTAGGTTCCGCCGCTGATGGCCGCGCGCAGGCCGGCCATGAGTTGCACAGTATAATGCAGGTTGTGGATGCTGTTAAGACGGTAGGCCAACAACTCGCGCGCCATGAACAAATGCCGCAGATAGGCCCGGCTGAAACGCCGGCAGGCGGGGCAGGCGCAGCCCTCCTCCACCGGGGCGGGGTCCTCGGCATAGCGGGCGTTGCGGATGTTGATGCGCCCGGTGGCGGTGAGCAGGGAGCCGTTGCGGGCCATGCGGGTGGGGGCCACGCAGTCGAACATGTCCACGCCCAGGCCCACGCAGCGCACCAGATCGGCGGGGTCGCCCACGCCCATCAGGTACACCGGGCGATCCCGGGGCAGCAACGGCACGATCTGCTCAATGACCTCCATCATCACTTCCTTGGGCTCCCCCACGCTCAAGCCGCCCAGGGCGTAGCCGTCCATATCCAACTGGCCAAGAAGCTCCAGGCTGCGCCGGCGCAGATCCTGGTGCACGCCTCCCTGCACGATGCCCATGAGCGCGCCGCCCTTTTCCGTGCGCGCGGCCAAGGCCCGGGCGGCCCAGCGGGCGTCGCGGGCCAGGGAGCGCTCCAGATAGGCGCGGTCGGCCCCGGGCGGAGGGCATTCGTCCAGCATCATCATGATGTCACTGCCCAGGGTCTCCTGGGCCGCCACCGCCTCCTCCGGACCCAGATGCATGAGCCGGCCGTCCAGATGGGAGCGGAAAGTCACGCCGTCCTCGTCCACCTGGCGCAAAGAGGCCAGGCTGAAGACCTGGAATCCGCCGCTGTCGGTGAGCAAAGGCCCGTCCCAGCCCATGAAGCGGTGCAGCCCGCCCAGCCTCTCCACCACCTGGAGCCCCGGCCTGAGCACCAAATGATAGGTGTTGGCCAGGATTATCTGGGCGCCCAGGGCGGCCACTTCCTCGGGCAGCAGGCCCTTGACCGTGCCCACCGTGCCCACCGGCATGAAGACCGGCGTCTCCACCGTCCCCCGCCGGGCGCCCAGCGCTCCGGTCCGCGCGCGGCCGTCGCGGGCCAGCTCCTTCAGGCTCAGCCGGGCCACGCCTAGAGTATCAGCATGGCGTCGCCGAAGCTATAGAAGCGGTAACGCCGCTCCACGGCCTGGGCATAGGCCCCTAGGATTCTCTCCCGCCCCGCCAGGGCCGCCACCAGCATGAGCAGGGTGGTGCGCGGCAGGTGGAAGTTGGTCAATATCCCGTCGGCCACCTTGAACTGGAAGCCGGGGGCGATGAGCAGGTCGCACCAGCCGGACCCGGCCCTGGGTACGCCGCCCGGACCGGGCCGCCACTCCAGGGCGCGCAGGCTGGTGGTGCCCACCGCCACCACCCGCCCTCCGCGGGCCTTGGCCCGGGCCACGGCCTGGCAGGTCTGGGGGGGCATCTCCACCCACTCGGCGTGCAGGCGTCCGGCGGCCAGGTCCTGGGGCGAGGGCTCGGCAAAGGTGCCATAGCCCACGTGCAGGGTCAGACCGGCCTGCTCCACCCCCCGCCGCGCCAGGGCGGCCAATAGCTCCGGGCTGAAGTGCAGCCCCGCCGTGGGCGCGGCCACCGCGCCGGGCTCTTGGGCGTATACGGTCTGGTAGCGCTGGCCGTCGCCCGGCATGGGCCCCTGGGGCCGCTTGATGTAGGGCGGCAGAGGCACCTGGCCAAAGCGCCGGGCCGCCTCCAGACCGGAGAGGGGCAGCCAGACCAGGGCGCGGCCGCGTTCCTGTTTTTCCACCAGGCGCAGGCGCAAGCCGGGCTGGTCCTCTATGTGCAGCTCCTGCCCGGGGATGAGGGGCCGGTGGCTCTTTAGCAGCGCTTGGTGCAGCTCGCCGCCGTCCACCCGCGCGGCGGGCAGGGCCGGGTTGAGCAGCAGCATCTCCACCCTGCCCCCGCTGGGCTTGCGCAAGAGCAGGCGGGCCGGCACCACCTTGGTCTGATTGACTACCAGCAGATCGCCCGCGCGCAACAAACGGGTCAGGTGGGCCACCCGGCGGTGCTCCAAACCTTGGCCGCCCCGCTCCAGCGCCATGAGCCTGGCCTGCACCCGCCGGGGGGCCGGGGTCTGGGCCACCAGCTCGGGGGGCAAGGCGTAGTCATAGGCGGCCAGAGGCCCGGCCTGGCCGGGGTTGACGGCTAGGGCTGGGAACATGCCGGCCTGCTTCTGGTCGTGGAGCGCGCACGCTGATGCGTCAATGGGGGGCCTTCCCGCACAAGTCCTGTAAAGACCGTCATATTATTCCCTGCCCTCTCCCTTGTCAAGCTGGCTGGCCGCCACACGCGTACAGCCCAAGGGGAGGGCGCGGGCCACGCCAATATCCGCCAGGGCAACTTTGACCTTGACAGCACGGGTCAAGAAAAGGACCATAGAGAACCGGGCGAAACCACGTCCCGACCCATAGGCAGGATAACTAGGACTGCGCGTAGGCCGAGGGCGGTCGTCCGGCAAACACTACAGAAGCATGCGAGGGAGTAGTCATGGCCCAGGTGTATGTCACTTGCAAAAAGCCCGAGTGTGGAGCCGAAGTCCTGGCCCCCGAGGAAGTTCAGGAAGCCCAGGATCATTTGGAAGAGGCCTTGCACAAACGTAATTTCTATCTGTGCCAAAAATGCGGCAAGGTGTCCATCTATGCCAAGGAGGATCACCACTTGGCCTGATCCTAAGGCCCTTTGTCAAAAGAAGAGCGCGCCGGCCCCTTAGGCCGCGCGCTCATCGCTTTTCGCCCCCGCTCCCTGCTTTACGGCTCAGAATTGGGGGGGGGTGCGCCTTTGCAGTATACGCCTTTTCCTGGTCGTCCCCGAAGTACGCATGCCCATGGCCACCAGCAGATGGAAGCTCTCCACCAAAAGCAAGGCTCCCAGGACCAAGGCGCAGACCGAAAGCAGGCGAGGCAGGAAGTTATCCCAACTCCAGGGCTGGCCGGAGAGGAGGCCTTCGCCCTCGGTGAGCCAGGCGGTGAACTGCCAACCCGAGACTGGCCTTTCGGCCGTGACCTCCTCCACCACCCTGCTGGACTCCTTCTCGGGCAGGAAGCGGGCGAAAAGCCATTCCCTGCCCGGATAGAGCAAACCCTTATCCTGTTCCTCCCAATCCACATACTCCGTGAGGGGCGTCTTTTTCATTTGGGAGACACGGGTGGCCTGGATGATGTAGAGTTGGGCCGAGACAATGGGCAGCACGGAGGCCGTGGACCGCTGGAAGGCGATCAGCACCGAGAGATGCTCGTCGCGGACAATTTCCGCGCTCATAACCTCCAGGCTGTCGAAGGGCTGGGGTATGGCCAGATAGTAATAATACATGGGGCGGAAGTTGACCTGGCTCAACCGGTACTCCACGGGATGGGGCGGCTCCACGGCCAGCAGGTCCGCCGCCTCGAAGGGAAGAGCCCAAGCCGTGCTTCCCAGGGCCAACGACAACGCCAAGGTCAATATGCCCGCGAGTTTCAAAATCAACCCCCTATACTCCGGCTAACGCATATACCATAGCATGGTTGAGTCCAGCAGACCAGCTTTGCCTTCAAGGCTTTTTAGGGCGGCGACGGCTTGACAGCCGGGGCCTATTTACCTACCCTCGAAGCACATTCGCCAAAAACGGAGGCATACGTGGAGGAGCAAGACCAGACCCTGGAGTTCGACTGGCGCCGGCCCCATTTGTTCTTTTCCGTGGCCCTGGCCGCCGTCACCTCCCCGCGCCGCTTCTTTGCCCAGCTTCCCCGGGAAGCCGGTGTCGGCGCGCCGCTCCTCTTCTTTTTGTGCGCCCAGCTAGCGCCCGCCCTGATAACCTTCGCCTATTTTCTGCCCCAAGGCCTGGGCGCGGCCTTTGTCCGCATGGTCTACTATCTGGGCGCTCCCCTGTCGCTGGCCGTCGCCTGCGCGGTGCTCATCTTCGTCTCCGTGCAAATCTTCAGCCGCTCCAGTGAATTTACCTTAAAACAGTCTATCAATATAGTTTGTTACAGCTGCGGCCTCCTATCCCTTTCCTTCATCCCCTGGTTCATGTCGCCCATGGCGGGTATTTTGATTTCGGCTGTCATGTTCTTTATAATCCTATACCTTATAGGGATTGGCTTGCGGACGGTGGGGGGGCTGCCTGCCTTGCACACCGCCTTGGTCTTGGCCTTTTCGGTGCTGGTGGTCGCCTCCACCTACCTTTGGCTGAAACCAGGCAATTACGACGAACGGTCAATCCCTCCCCCGCCGGCCCAGGAAAACGCCG
>CAZLSD010000027.1:0-23872 GCA_964561775.1 uncultured Desulfarculus sp.
CACCGGGGCGGGCGTCGGCGCGGGCGCGGTCTGCTCCACCACCGGGGCGGGCGTCGGCGCGGGCGCGGTCTGCTCCACCACCGGGGCGGGCGTCTGGGCCTTGGCCACGGCCGCGCCCTCATCCTTCACTGGCGCTGGCGCCGGGGGGCGCGCGGAGGCTGGCAGCTTGGCCTCCTGGTTGAAGGCCACCGAGGCGATGATCTGGTCTATTTCCTTGGTGAAGAAGTGCAGTTCCTGGCCGCCGAAAACCAGGCCCACCCGCCGGCCCTGGGCGTCGGGCTGGGATGCGATGACCATCAGGGCATCCTGGGACTTGTCCAGGTTATGGCCGTGATAGAGCTTGGCCGGATTGCCGCCCAGGCTGATGCTCCCTTCCTTCTCCACCTCCATCAGGGCCAGGAAATCCTCGGCGGTTTTCTTGCGGGCCACCTGCACCCAGACGCGGGCCTGCGGGCCCGCCTGGCCCAGATGCCAGGCGGCCTCGCCCGGCAGCAAACCGCTGACCGGCTGCCACTCCTCAGGCACCGCCAGGTTGACTTCCCCGGCCTTCTGAGCCTGCCAGGCCAGGGCGTCCGTGGCCAGACCGGCCGTGGCCAGCAAAACCAAGAGCAGGGCCAGTCCGCCCGTGCGTCCAATCAGGACCATATTGGTGCTCCTTTGTCGCGCGAAATTTATCCGTTCTCTGGTCCGCAAGGATGACCTGGAGCCCGGGCCGGGCCGGACTCCGTCCCAGGCCTCAGCGGGCCGCCCCCAGCGCCTCCATATCCTTGAGCCACTTTTCCGGGTCCGCACGTTGTTCCTTGGCAAAGGCCTCGTAGTGCTCCCGGGTGGTCTTTAGCAGGCGCACCTGCTCGGCTGCGTTGCGTTCCGTCAAAAATTTTGAGTACTTATCCAAACCGCCCTGCACGGCCGCCGGCTGGATCTTGATCAACTGACGGAAGCACTCGGAATAGGTGGCCAGGCCATCGGCCACGTTCTTGTCGATTTCCTCCAGACGCTGCTTGTAGCGCTCCGCCATTTCGCCGCGGCCGGCCTCCTGGGATAGGGTCATGAGCTTGCGTATGTCGGGCAGTTTGCGCATCTCGCGGAACACGTGAAATCCGCTCTCGGAGGCTATCTTGGCCCAGGCATAGGCCGAGTCCTCCTCGGCCTGCTTGCGGATGAACTTGATGTCGGTCAAGGCGGCTTCCAGGCGGCCCAGCTCGTCCTGCGCCTCGGGCGGAATTTGTCCGGTTTTGCCCAAGGCCCTCTTCAGGCGCTCCAGATGGGCTCCGGCCTCCAGGCTGGCCACCTGGGTCTGGGTGCTGGTGGGGCTGACCGAAACCGCGGCGGGCAAGGAGCCGCCGGCCGCGCCACGGTATTTTTCCCAGGCCGTGGCCAGGTCGCCGCTGACCTGGCGGTTGGCGTAGATGATGGCGCTCAGGGCCAGGCGCAGGCCCATGGTCTCCTTTTTGTTGGACTGGGGGGTCTGTCCCGCCGTCTCGGTCAGATAGAACGGCTCCTCGGTGCGCAGAGAAGAGCGCACGAGCTTTTCCGAGGTCAGGAAATGGCCGCCCCTGGCCACGAAACCGCCGCTGCGCCCCTGGTAGTACTCGATCTGGTACAGGGTGCTGGTCATCTCGGCCACGTTGCCCAGCATGTCGTGCAGGCCCAGGGGATTGGGGGCCAAGAGCCCCACCGCCTTGAGCTTGTTGTGGCTGGATTTGGGGCCGGAGTACCACTCGTGCTTGGCCAGGTCCTGGGCATAGGGCACGCGCCGGTCGAAGTCGTCGGCGCTGACCTGGGCTCCGCCGCGGGCGGCGAACTCCCACTCGATCTCGCTGGGCAGGCGGATGAAGCCCGGGGCTCCCCCATATTGGGGCAGCTTGTTCAGGGCGTTGGCGAACAGCCACTGGTTCAGGCGATCCACGAATTGCTGGGCCTCGAACCAGGTCAGGCCGGTGACGGGCAGGGCGCTGTCCTTGGCCTGTTCCGGCACGGCCGGGGTGGGCCCCATCACCGCCAGGTACTGGGCCTGGGTCACCTCGTACTTGCCCAGGTAATAGGCCCAGTCAACGCCCTTTTCGTTTTCCACCACAAAGGCCCCGCCCACGGCCACCGCCGTGGGGTATTCCTTGAAGCCGCCCTGGGGGTCTCCCATCTTGAACTTGCGCAGGGCAAAGGCGTCGCCGCCCTCGCCTATGAAGACCGGCCTGAACGCCAGGGAGCCGCCCTTGGGCAGGGGCAGGATCAAGTCGCCCGCGGCGGGCATGGGATTGAAAGCGGCGGCGGGTTGGGCCTGGGCCGAACCCGCGCCAAGGCCGGCCAAGGCCAGCAGGCAGGTCAACAGGCATAGCGTGCGTCTAGGCATCTCTAATCCCCCGTCAGTCGTTGCGCAAAGTTTCGGCTGGGTCCACGCTGCTGGCCCTCAGGGCGGCCATGCCGGCCGAGACCAGCCCCACCAGCAAGGTGGCGGCCAAGGCGGCGCACAGATGCCACCAGTGCAGCCGGCAAAGACTTTCCTGGGCCTGGAGGTGGTCCTGGAACAGGGTGTTTATGGCCAGGGCCAGGGCCGCGAAGAAAAGCCAGGCCGTCAGGAAGCCGCCGGCCCCCACCATGACGCCCTGAAACACGGGAAAGAAGAAAAGCGTGAAACGGCTGAGCCCCAGCAGGCGCAGCACCGAGAGATCGCGGCGCTTGCGCTCCACCGCCGCGTAGAAGCTGGCGGTAAGCGAGGCCACTCCGCCGGCCAGGCCCACCAAGGCCACCAGCCAGAAGATCAGGGTGAGATAGGAGTCCATGCGCACCACGTCCTGGATGCGCTCGGCCTCGGTGTGCACGGTCAAGCCCTGGGCCTGGAAGTGGCGGCGCAGGGGCTCCACGTCGTCTATGCCGGCGGCGTAGAGCCTAAAACCCGCGTAGCCCCGCCGGGCCAACAGAAAGCGCTCCTCCTGCTCCTGATAGAGGATGGAACGGACCTGGAACAGGTTGAGCACTCCGGCCAGGCGGGCCGGGATCAGGGCCTGGCTTCCGGGGGCTCGCGCCGGCTCGGCCCGCACGGGAAAGGCGAGGACCAGGCCGCCCCGGTTCAGGCGCAGCCAGCCCTGGCCGCCGGGCAGCTCCACGCCGGGGGGCAGCAGGACGCGGCGCAGGGGAGCGGACTGGGCCGTCTCCTCCTCCCAGCCGGCATTGGGCTGGATGGCGTGTTCCCGTGAGGCCGGGGGAGGCTGGCCCAGGGCCTTCAGGGTCAGCTCGGCCAGGGGTTTCTGTTCCTGGTCGAGCAACCGGGCCTTTATCCCCGCCACCCAGGGCAGCAGGGAGGCTCCCATGCCGCGCAAACGCAGGCGCACCGCCTCCAGGCTCTCCTGCCCCGCTGGCTTGTTGGCGTTGTAGACCAGATAGGCCGCTCCGGAGGTCTCCAGCCTGAAGCCCAGACGGGCCAAGGCCTTGCCTGGATCGATCCTCTCCACCCGGTTGAAGCCGGTGTTGTTGATGAGCCCCACCTCCTGGAGCTTGTCCAGTTCGCGGGGCAGCAGCAAGAGCAGGCCGTCGTAGACGGGATAGGCCAGGGCCGCCGCGCCCGGCCAACCAAAGGCGGGCACGGCCAGGCCGTCTTTGTACTGTTCCACCCCCTCCAGGAACTCCAGGGTGGTGTAGACGGCCTTGTGCATGCCGGCCTGCGGGCTTAGCACCCCGGCCACCTTGAGGCTGGCCCGGGCGCTCTCATAGCGGTTCCCCTGCAGGCGCTGGACCGTGGCCAGCAATGTTTTGCCGGGTTCGGCTCCCAGCTCGCGGGCGGCGGCATGGCTGAGCACGCACTGGCCCGGGCCGGGTATGGGCGCGCCGTTTTCCAGGAGCAGGGGGTCTCCCTGCCCCGTGGGGATGATGTCCAGGGTCTGGCTCTCCTCCCGCCCCTGCAAGGAAGCTTGCAGGGTGGCCGCGATCTGCCGGGTGAAGGGCGTGACAAAGGCCACGTCTCCCCGTCGGCGTATGGCCTCGAACCACTCCCGTTCAAAGGAGGCCCCGGTCAGGGGGCGTATCTCCCGGTTGCGGGGGTCTTGCACCAGGCGCTGGCGCAAGGTCTCTATGGTGCCGTACTTGATGCCGAACATGAGCAGGAGCGGGGCGAGCACCGCCGCGATGGCCAGCACCATACACAGGGTGAGTATCCACTCGTGCCGCAGATCGGCCCGCGCCAGGCCAAAGACCAGGGCCAGGGGGCGCTGAGGGGTGGCTGCCAAGACTTAAGCCTCCCCTGTCCCAAGCTCCCGCAGGGTGGCTTGGGCCAGGTGCGGCGAGGGCTTGTCCACGCTGAACTGGAACACGCGGTCGGCCACGCCCTTGATCAGGTCCAGGTCGTGGGTGACCATGACCAGGCTCACCCCCAACTGGCGCACCAGTTCCTGAAACTCGCGCCTGATGTCCAGGGCCGTGAGCCTGTCCACGGCGGCCGTGGGCTCGTCGGCCAGCACCACCGGGGGGCGGTGGGCCAGGGCCCGGGCGATGGCCACCCGCTGGCGCTGGCCCACGGAGAGATGCTGGGGTTTCTTCTCCAGCTGATCGCTGATGCCCAGGCGATGGGCCAGGTTGCCCAGCATGGCCTCGGTGCCGGACGCCCCGGAAAGACGGCAGGGCAGCAGGATGTTGTCCCGCACGCTCAGATAGGGCAGCAGCCCGCCGGTTTGCAGCACATAGCCCAACTGGCTGCGGCGTATGGCGGAGAGACCGCCTTCGCTCATGGCGCTCACGTCCACCCGGCTGGTCACGCCGTTGGCGTCGCGGCCCAGCATGCTGAACTCCTCCACGCTGGTGGGGCGCAGCACCAGGCCCAGGATATCCAGCAGGGTGGATTTGCCGCATCCGCTGGAGCCCACCACGGCCACGAACTCGGCCGCCCTTATGGTCAGCTCTGGCACCAGCAACTCAAAGACCGCGCCGGCCTTTTCCCGGCGCTTTAGCAGTCCGCGCAAGCGGTAGACCTCCCCCGCCGCGGCGGGGGAGGCGAACTGGCGCGCCGCGAATAGATTCAAGGCAGAAGCTCCAGGCTGACGGGGTAGACATGCTGGTCGGGATCGTCGCCCTGGTTGAGGGCGATCCAGCCCTCGGGCCGGTCGTGGATGACCTGGTAGGCCTTGATCTTGGCCTCCAGCTCATTCAAGAACTCTTCCTGTTCGTCCACCGACCAGGAGGCCCAGAGCTGGTTGGACATGGCCATGAGCTTGCTTTGGTAGGGCAAGCCCAGCAGGAACTCGGGGATGAGCCCGGTATCGGCCATGACCTTGGCGTTCTTGATGAGGTTGGGATCGCGCGCGGCGGTGGCCGCGGTGGCCTGCAGGGCGTTGAAGAACTGCTCGCCGCCCACCTGGCCCCGCCTGCCGGCGGCCATCACGCTGGTGAGCACGGCCTTCAGGGAGTCCAGTTGGCGCTTGTTGATGAGCAGCCGCACCTCCAGCGAGGGTATGGCCGGGTCCACCAGGTCCTTGTCCGCGGCCCAGGCCACGATGTCCCGGGGGGCCTTGGCCTCGGTCTGCTGCCCCACCCATTGCACCAGGGCGGCCTTTAGCATCTGGCGGGCCAGCTCCTTGCCGGCCTCCCGCTCGCCAAGCTGAGTCGAACCGGCCCCGGCCAGCCCCTTTTCCGGCGGGGCAGGAGCGGTGATGACGCTGGCGACCTGGCCCTTCTTGGCCTCGGCCGCCATGGTGTCCACCAGCCCGGCCACGTCTTGGGCCGCCTGGGTGAAGCCCTCGACATCGGTGGAGACGGTGGAGCGATAGGCCGAGGCCCCGCTCATGCCCGGGTTGCGGCTAAGCTCCTTGAACTGGCTCTCGGCCTGCTCGTGATAGCGGGCGGCCCGGGGGGCCTTGACGTGAAAGGCGTAGAGGCTGATTTTGTGGTCGTTCAAGATGTTGCGCAGGGTCTGCTCGCCATGCTTGGAGGCGTTCCAGGCGTGTCCCAGGGGATGGCTGGGGGCGTCGCCGGCCAGGATCATGATCCTGAGGCTGTTCTCGCTCCACTTGGTCTTTAGGATGGCGTCGTGCACGCCCGAGAAGACGTCCTCGGGGTAATCCACCGAGTCCACCTTGGTTTCCTTGACCGTGCCCAGGACTTCCAGGAACTTGTCCACCTGCGCCAGTTCCGGAGTGTAGTTCTTGGTGGTGAACTCGATGGCGGGGATGTGCGCCACCGAGTCGCGGTAGGCCCAGAAGCCGAAGCGCAGGTCCTGGGCCAGGGCCTTGTCCTTGGTTATCTCCTGGGTGATGGAGCGTATGGTGGCCAGCACGGCCTCGATGTAGGGCTGCATGGACACGGTGGTGTCCATGACAAAGACCACGTCCACCTTCAACTTGGCCAGTTGCTCCTTGGGAATCTCCAAGGCTCCCTGGGTCAGGGATTTGACCTGCTCTGGATTGGTGCGGATGTTGCTGGGCTGGCGGGCGTCGGGCACCGCGCCGGTCACCGCCGCCAGCTTGACCACCCGGCTCTCGCGGCCGTCGATATCCACCCCCTGGAAATCCAGGATGGGCAGCAGATAGAACTCGTGGGCGATGTCGATGGCCCTCTTGGGCTCCACCGAGCGCACCGGGAAGGTGGGGGGAATCTGTTTGGTGTCGATGACCGCGTAATACTCGTTGGCCTTCTGGGCGCGCAGGGCGGGCGTGGCCTTGACCAGTTCCATGACCTGCTTGTGGTTGTCGAACATCAAGACGGGCTTGCGCCCCTCGGGGTGGGTGTAGGCCAGACACATGGTCTGCTTCCACTCGAAGACGTCATGGGCCTGCATCCAGCCCACCACCGTGCCCCGGTTGTCGCTGCCCACCTCGTACCAGCCCTCCTCCATCTCCAAGTCCTGGGCAGTGGGCCGGGCGTAGACATAGAAGGGCTGGAAGGCGGCCACGTTTTCCTGCACGGTGCCCTTGCCTACGTCCTTGTCCTTGTAAACGTTGGAGAAGGGCCGGGCCAGCACCCGCAGGGGCAGGGCCTGTTTGCCCTCAAGCTTGACCGGTTCGCGCTTGGCCGGGGGCGTGGGCGCGGAGGGAGCTCCCATCTGCTCGGTCGGGGCCATGGGCTCCAGTTTTCCCAACGCCGCGGGCTCGGGCAGCTTTTCTTGCGCCAGCAAGGGCGCGCCAAGCACCATGGCCAGGATGGCGGCCAACAGCAGTAGAAAAAGTAGCTTGCTTCTCATGACTGGTGAACCCCCTCTAAGTAGGAATGACGTTCAGAGTACGGCAATCCAAATTGAAATTAATTAAGCGCCACCGCCAGAGCATCGGCGCGTTTCCCGGTCTTGAATCCGCTATCTTGCGCATAAGGCAAACACCTTGCCCGCCATGAAGATGGCTGGCAAATCTTTTTGCCAATGCAGTTATCTTATATTTAAATACGTTAAAAGAACTAAAGATTGCCGCGCAGCCAACGTTCCTCGCAATTACTCAATGCCTTGGGCTTTTTTGTCGTGGCAATCAACCTTATTTCCCACGGAATACGTGAACTAAGCGTATAGACGATGGATTTTTTCAGCATATATCCACACCACGGCCTGAAGCATGCCGCCCGGTCCAAATTCCGGCGGCGACGCAAGCGGCAGCGCGTATTGCGCCTTGGCCTTGGCCGCCCAACGACTGCGTTGCTATGCTTTGGTGACAATGCGCGAGCGCGCATCACGGTCTACAGGGAGCTTAAAAAACATGCTGGCAATTACGAACGCCGTGCAATGGCTTTCGGGCCATGGCCGGCGCACCCCCCCTGACCGCGGATGACGCCAAATAAGCGCGCTGGCGCTATGTATTCCTATTTTTGTCCATCATGGATCCCCCGGCAGGCGGCAGGAGCATAACCCATTAGGCAAATAATAGTCCAGCCATTTTATGAGCATGGCCTAGAGGAGCGCCCAAGCTGTCCGCTTGCTTATCTTGTCGCAGGAACATTTTCACAGCGGCAAACCGCCGTCGCGGCGGAATATCTACGGCCAATTGGGAAGGGCGTGTAGACAACTTGGCGATTAGGCAGGTAAAAGCGTCTTTGGCCAGCCAAGACGAGATGCAGGGCATTTAAAACAGGCCCGCTCAAGCGCGCCGCCAACCGCCTCCCGGAGCGGCCAGGGCGCGCGGGCCAAAAGCCTTGGCGGGCTTATCGCCCGCGGTCGTCTAGCGGCGTTTTTCTTCCGTGCGGTCGTAGTGGGAGAACTGCATGGTGAACAGGGCGCGGCCCTGGGTGGCGGAGCGCAGGGCGGTGGAGTAGCCAAACATGGCGGCCAGGGGCACCAGGGCGCGCAGGATGTTGGTGCCGCCCTTGGGCTCCACGGCTTCGATGGAGCCGCCGCGCGCGTTCAGGTCGCCTATGACCTCGCCCATGAATTCCTCGGGCACCACCACCTCCACCCGCATCCAGGGCTCCAAGAGCACCGAGGCGCCTTCGCTGAGGGCCTTCTTGAGGGCCAGGGAGGTGGCCAGGCGGAAGCCCAGCTCGGTGGAGGCTCCGGGGGTGAAGACGCCGCCGGTAAGCTGCACCCAGGTGTCCAGCACGGGGTAGCCCAGCACCACCCCGCTGGTGAGGCCCTCCTCCACGGCCTGTTGCAGGGCCGGGCGAAACTCGGGGGGGATCTGGTCCTCGGGGGCCTCCACCCGGAAGGTGTTGCCGCCGCCCCGGGGGTTGGGCCCCACGGCCAGAGTGACTTGCCCCGCGTGGCGGGCCCCGCCCAGGTCGCGGTCAAAGGTCTCGCTGACCTTGGCCTCCTGCCCCACGGTCTCGCGGTAGACCACCTGGGGCCGCCCCACGTGCACGTCCACCTGGAACTCGCGGGCCAGGCGGTGAGTCAGGACCTCCAGGTGCAGCTCGCCCATGCCGCTGATGATGGTCTGGCCGGTGTCCTCGTCGGAGCGCACCCGGAAGGTGGGATCCTCGTCGGCCAGCTTGGTCAGCGCCAGAGCCAGCTTGTCCTGATCGCCCACGGTGGCCGGCTCCACGGCCACGCTGATGACCGGCTCGTAGACGTCGATGGCCTCCAGCAGGATGGGGCGCTCCTTGGGCGAGAGCGTGTCGCCGGTGCTGGCGTGCTTGAGCCCCATGATGCCCACGATCTCGCCGGCCTGGGCCTTTTCCAGGCGCTCGCGCTTGTTGGCGTGCATGCGCAGGATGCGGGCCACCTTGTCCACCTGGCCCTTGGAGGCGTTGAGCAGGTCGTCGCCGCTCTTGATCTGGCCGGAGTAGATGCGCACGTAGACCAGCTTGCGCCCCTGGTCCATCTGCACCTTGAAGCACAGGGCGCTAAGCGGGGCGGCGTCGTCGGCGGCCCGGCGCTCGGCCGCCCCGGTGGTGGGGTTGATGCCCTCCACCGGGGGGATGTCCAGGGGCGAGGGCAGAAAGCGCACCACGGCGTCCAGCACCGGCTGCACGCCCTTGTTGCGCAAGGCGCTGCCGGCGAAAACCGGCACCAGCTTGAGCTCTATGGTGGCGCGGCGCAGGGCGGCTACCAGGTCCTTCTGGGGAATCTCCTGCTCGCCCAGGTACAGCTCCATGATCCCGTCGTCGGTATCGGCCACGGCCTCCAGCAGGGCCTGGCGGGCGGCATAAGCCTCCTCCTCCATCTCGGAGGGGATGGGCAGGCGGTTCATGGTGGCGCCCTGGTCGGCCTCGTCCCAGGTGATGGCCTCCATGGTCAGCAGGTCGATGACGCCCTTGAACTTGTCCTCCGCTCCCCAGGGGATGGTGACGGGCAGGGGATTGGCCCCCAGCCGGTCGCGCATCTGTTGCAGCACGCCGGCGAAGTCGGCCCCGATGCGGTCCATCTTGTTGATGAAGGCCAGCTTGGGCACCCGGTAGCGGTCGGACTGGTGCCAGACCGTCTCCGACTGGGGCTCCACCCCGCCCACCCCGCAGAAGACCGTGACCACGCCGTCCAGCACGCGCAGGCTTCGCTCCACCTCGATGGTGAAGTCCACGTGGCCGGGGGTGTCGATGATGTTCAGGGTGTAGCCGTCCCACTGGGTGTAGGTGGCGGCGCTGGTGATGGTGATGCCGCGCTCCTGCTCCTCCTCCATCCAGTCCATGACCGCCGCGCCGTCGTGCACCTCGCCCATCTTGTGGGTGCGGCCGGTGTAGTAGAGCACCCGCTCGGTGAAGGTGGTCTTGCCGGCGTCGATGTGGGCCACGATGCCGAAGTTGCGGGTCTTGCGAAGGCGGTTCTCGCCGGCCATGGCTGCATTCCTGGGTCTGGGGTCGAAACGGGCAAAAGAGGGCCGCCCGCCGGGCGGCCGGTATAGTATGATACGTGACCCACCCCCCCTGTCAACTGGGCAACACGTCAGGCAACAGGAGCAATCAGAGGTGAGCAAGGGTGACAAGGCCCAGGCCCGGCGCTTGCGGGAGCTGTTTCAGCGTCTGCTGGCCCATTATGGACCCCAGCGCTGGTGGCCCGGCGAGACGCCCTTCGAGGTGGCGGTGGGCGCGGTGCTGACCCAGAACACCAACTGGGGCAACGTGGAACTGGCCATCGGCAATCTCAAGCAGGCGGGGGCGCTGAGCCTGGAAGGCCTGCTGGCCTTGCCGCCCGCCGATTTGGCCCAACTCATCCGGCCGGCGGGCTATTACAACCTTAAAGAGAAGCGCCTGCGCAACCTGCTTAATTTCCTGGCCTCGCCGGGGGTGGGCGGGCTCAAGGGCCTGGCGGCCACGCCCCTGGAGCCGGCGCGGGCCAGCCTGCTCATGGTCAAGGGCATCGGCCCCGAGACCGCCGACTCCATCCTGCTCTACGCCTGCGGCCAGCCCACCTTCGTGGTGGACGCCTACACCTTCCGCATCCTGGGCCGCCACGGCCTGGCCCAGCCAGGGCTGGACTACCAGGGCCTGCGGGCGCGGTTCATGGGCTGCCTGCCGCCGGACCCCGCGCTCTACAACGAATATCATGGGCTATTGGTGCGCCTGGGCAAGGAGCAGTGCAAGAAGAGCCAGCCCCTATGCGACGGCTGCCCGGCCCAGGGCTGGTAGGTAAGGCTAACCCCCTTGCGCGCCGGGTAAATCTGGGGTAGTAGAAGGCCGAACCGTAACGCCTATCACCCGGTGCGCGCCCATGGACCTCCGTTTTCACCTCCCCACCCTCTCCCTGGCCACCGGCTTGGTGGCCTTGGTGTTGGGTGGATATATGTCGCACCTGCAATGGGCGCGCCCCACCTACCCCGGCTTCAAGCACTGGACCCTGGCCTCCTTCCTGGTGGCCCTGGCCATGCCCCTGGTAAGCCTGCGCGATGTCGCGCCCGATTGGCTCAGCATCGTGGTGGCCAACCAGTTGTTCCTCCTGTTCACCATCCTGATGATCAGAGGACTGGCGCTTTTCGCGGGGCGCAGGCCAAAAAAGGGGCAGGACATCATCTTATCGCTGCTCTTTCTGGCCTGCGCCCTGTGGTGGACCTATGGGGAGCCCAGCCTCAATGGGCGCATTATTTCGTTTTCCCTAATTTTTTTCTATTACCTGCTTCGCTGCGCCAAGCTGGTCTGGTTTGAAGTGACCGCCGCCACCGGGGTTAGAAACTTGGTTCTGGCCGGCACCTTCGCCTTGGTGGGGATATTCTTCCTGGCCCGGGCCTTGGTCGCCATTTTCACTCCCCAGCCAGCCGTGAGCCTGATGACCTTCACCCCTTGGCAGGCCGTTACCTTCACCGTGGCTTTCAGCTCGGTGCCCGTGACGCTCTTCGGATTGGTGTTCCTGAACATCCAGCGCATGGAAAAAGACCTGCGCGCGGCCCAGGACGAGGTCAAGACCCTGGCCGGGCTGCTGCCCATCTGCGCCCAATGCAAGCGCATCCGCGACGACGGCGGCTACTGGCACCAGGTGGAGGAATACATCACCACCCGCACCGAGGCCACCTTCACCCACGGCATCTGCCCCCAGTGCATGAAGCAACTCTATCCCGAGGTAAGCCAAGAGATCGAGGGCAAGAAGCAGATCCTCACCTGAGAAGTTCCTCGCGCAGGCGGGCCGAGAGCTGGCGCACCGCCGTAAAGGCCAGGTCCACGGTCTTTTCCCCGTCGGGATTGATCAGGCAGCAGGTGGCCGGCGAGAGCAGGCTGCGCGAGATGAGAAAGTCGCGGTCGATGCCGGCCCGGTCCAGGCTGGCCCACAGCTCTTTTAGCCGCCTGCCCCAGTCCTCCACCCCCTCCTCGCTGTACAGCTCGGTCTGGGTGGGGACCATGCCCCATATGAGCACGCCGCCCCGGTCCAGGAAGCGGCGCACGCTCTTGACATAGCCCACGAAGCGCTCGCCGTTGCGGTACATGTCCAGGCTCAGCACGTCCAGGTCCAGGTTCAGTAAAAAATCCCAGTCCGGGTTGCCGCACAGGTGCACGCCGCGGGGCCGCTCGATGAGGGAGAAGAACGTCTCCAGGTCGCGGCGGGCGGCGGCCTCGCCATAGCCGCTCACCCCGCTGAAGACGAATTGCAGGCCCGGCTCGTCCACGAACATGAAGGCGTTTTCGTTCATCTGCTTTAGCCTGGCCAGCTGGGTGTTGACCCGGCTGGCCATGAACTCCAGCATGAAGGGGCGCACCGAGTCGTCGAAGATGATGGGGCGGTCGTTCTCGTCTTTCACGTTGAAGCCGAAGCTGACCGGGCCTTCCAGCTGCCCCCGGATGGCCGGGCGGTCTTTCAGGTCCAGGCCCAGGAAGCGGTGGTAGACCACCGAGTAGGCGGGGCTGATGTCGAAGTATGCGGGCTCGGCCATGTGGTCCAGGGTCTCTTCCAGCTCGGCTATGAACTTCCCGCTGTCAAAGGACAGGCGTTCCCCGGCCAGGTCCAGCACCATGCCCGGAAAATGCTCCGAGGCCTGCACGTACATGTCCTCGTAGTAGTTGAAGCGGGGCAGCTGGGGCCAGAAGGGTATGTCCAGGGAGAGCGCCGCATCGAGAGCCCGTTGGGGGTCCTTGTGGGGCATGACGGCCATGGCCGTGGTGAGCAGGTTGCCGGGTATGGGCATGGGTTCTCCTTGCCGAGGTGGTGCGCGTCTCACCTGATGATAAGGCAGGCCTTGCCCTTTTGGCCAGGCCGGGCTGCGCGCCGGGTGAAAAGGGATACAATTGGACCCAGCGCCCCAGGGAAGGGGCGCGCCACAAGGTAACGCGAGGCGGTTTTTTAGCCCATGAAACACAAAGCAAGCTCCATCCTGGCGGCCCTCATGCTCAGCCTGCTCCTGGCCGGCCTGGCGTCCGCCGCCACCCAGAGCATCAGCATACCCATCACCATGGACTACCCCCTGGTGCGCAGCCTGATGGTCAAACAAGCCTTCACCGGGCCGGGCGAGTCCACGGTGGTGCTGGACGAGATGGGCGGCTGCACCTTCATCGCCCTGTGGGAGCCCCAGGTGACGCCCTCGGCCGCGGGCGACAAGCTCAGCGTGGCCTGCCGCATCAAGGTGCGGGCCGGGGTGCCGCTGCTGAACAAGTGCGTGAACACGGTGGACTGGGAAGGCTACATCGAGCTGTTGGAGGAGGTGCGTCTCTCGCCCAAGACCTGGCAGCTCACCTACGCCACGGTGGACTCCAAGCTCTACACCCGCAGCCAAGGCGAGGTGGCCAAGGTGAGCCAGGTCATCTGGGACCTGGTCAAGACCCACGTGCACGCCTACATCGACCGCATCAACCTGAACCTGACCCCGCCGGTCAAGGACTTCCAGGAGTTCATGCCCCTGGTCTTCAATCCCGGCCAGCAGGCCCGGGTCAGGACCTGGCTGGCCAGCCTGCGGCCGGGGCCGGTCAAGGTGACGCCCACCGCGCTGAAGGCCGAGCTGCGCATGGAGGTGGAGACGGCCCCGCCCGAGGAGGACGAGTCCCTGGAGATCAGCCAGGCCCAGGTGGAGCGCCTGATGCGGGCCTGGCAGAGCTACGACAGCTTCCTGGTCTATCAGATCAGCCTGGCCGCCCGCTATCCCCTGACCCAGGGCGAGCGCCAGACCCTCTTGGACACCCTGCTGGAGGCCCGTTACGCCTTGATCGCCCGGCTGGCCAACCCCGCGCGCGGCGGCCGCGACGTGGTGCGCGAGCAGTTCGTGGCCTCCTGGGACAAGCTTTCGCCCATCCTGCGCCGCCACCTGGAAAAGGACGCCAAGCGGCCGGGCATGTCCTATCTGGGCTACTTCACCGCCGCCGACGCGCTGAAAGCCCTGGACGCCCTGGGTCCCACCATGGACCTGGACATCAGCCGCAACGGGCTCATACGCCTGGCCCAGCTGCTCTCGGGCCAGGATCGGCCGGTGGACCTGGCCTATTCCACCGCGGTGGACCCCGAACTACGCCGCAACCTGGGCCTGGGTCCGCCCCTGGACGAGTCCGGGCCGGCCTTCAAGGAAACTGAGCTGCCCCTGCCGGTGGAGATGATGGGCCCCGAACCGCCCCCCAGCGACCCTGGCGGAGAGGATCACCCGCCCTACCTGCCGCCGGCCAGCTCCTGGCTTCCCTGGCGCTGGCTGGTGGGCACGGCCTGGGCCACCGAGGCCCCTCCCGGAGGCTGGCACGAGATCCGGCCCTGGCTCTTGACCCGCCAGAACCGCGAGCTCTACCTGGAGCGCATCAAGGAGGCCCTGCGCGTGGGCGCGCAAAAGCCCCTGAACCAGGGCGGAGCCGAGCTGCGCGACGCCTTCTCCGACCTGGTGGTGGCGGCGGCCTGGCAGGAGAGCTGCTGGCGGCAGTTCATCAGCCGGGGGGGCAACGTGACCTTCATGCGCTCGGTCAACAACACCTCGGTGGGGCTGATGCAGGTCAACGAGATAGTCTGGCGCGGCATCTACAAGCCGGAAAGCCTGCGCTGGAACGTGCTCTACAACATCAAGGCCGGGGTGGACATCCTGCACCTGTACATGACCAAGCACGCCCTGCCCCAGCAGGACCGTCTGCGCCCCCTGCCTCCCGACGTCCTGGCCCAGGCCGTCTACGCCATGTACAACGGCGGCCCCGGCCAACTGAACAACTTCCTCAAGCGCCAGGCCAAGAAGAGCCCCAGCCCCCACGACCGGGCCTTCGCCGCCAAATACTCCTGGGTCAAAAACGAGCAGTGGGACAAGCTCTCCCGCTGCCTGGGGGAGTGAGGCCAATTTAAGGTCAAACTTTTTTCATGGTCGATGTTGGGCCTACCCCGTTTTCATTTTGCTAGAAAAAAAGGCGGGCGGGGGTAAACCCCGCCCTACATCAAGAAATTTAATCTTAAAATGTAGGGGCGGGGTTTACCCCCGCCCTTCTTCTAGGATTCCCCCAGAAAGGGCGACAGGGCCAGGTAGACGCCCAGGGCCATGACCAGCACCCCGGAGAGGCGGCGGAACCACAGCGAGCCCTGGCGGTGCGCGCCGCTGTTCATCAGCCGCTGCACCAAGGCGGTGGAGCTGCCGGCCAGGACGATGGGCAGGCAATGGCCCAGGCCAAAGAGCAGCACCAGCATCAGGCTGGCCAGCCAGCTCTCCTGGGTGGCCACCAGGGCCATAACCGGGGCCAGGAACCCCACCGTGCAGGCCCCGGAGAGCAGGCCATAGGCCAGCCCCAGCACCAGGGCTCCGCCCAGGCCCCGCAGCTTGAGGCGGCCCAGCAAGGCCCCCGAGATGGGCAGGCTGGCCAGGCCCAGCATGTCCATGCCCACCCAGAAGAGCAGAGCCGCCACCAGGATGGTCCAATAGGGGCTTATGTCCCCGGCCATGCGCCCCACGAGGGCGCTGAGCGCGCCTATGAGGGCGATGGTGAAGAAGAGCCCCAGGGTGAAGGCCAGGGCGTATTGGGCGGCCTGGCGGGGGCGGGCCATGACCTGCTGCCCGCCCACGTAGCCCACCATCAGGGGGATGGAGGCCAGGTGACAGGGGCTCAAAGCCACGCTGACCAGGCCCCACAACAGGCAGCCCGCCCCGGCCCAGAACCCGCCGCCGCTCATCCAGCCGTGCACCTCCAACAGCGCTTGTTCCACGCCTACCCCCTTGCCGCCTAGTTCACGCCCAAGCGGTTAAGTTCCTTGACAATGCCGGCCTTGTCCAGAAAGCCCAGGTGACGGGAGACCTCGCGCCCCTGGCGGTCATAGAAAATCTGGGTGGGGATGCCGCGCACCTTGAACTGATCGTTCATCTGGGGGTGCAGGCGCACGTCCACGAAGGCGATCAAGGCGCGCCCTTGATACTCCTTGGCCAGCTCCTCCAGGATGGGGGCCATCATCTTGCAAGGGATGCACTTGGCCGCCCCCACGTCCACCATGGTGACCATGCCCGGCTGGGGCAGGACCGCGGCGGGGGAAACAGGCTCCAGGGCCAGGGACGGGACGGCCAGCGACAGGCCCCAGGCCAGGGCCAGGGCAGCCGCCAGGCGGCGGGCGGAAAATGTTTTCATGCCTTGTTCTTTTCCAGTTGTTCGAGCAGAAGTTGGCTGGCCGTGGCCACGAAGGCCGGACAGCGGGTGGAAAATAGCCCCTGGGCCAGGGCCTGGGCTCCGCCCTCCGGGGTTCCGGGGTTCAGTTGCAACAAGTCCTCGCAGCGGGTGGAGCCGTGGCGGGCCGCGAAGGCGGTCATGATTTCCCGGGCCTGGGCATAGCAAGCGTAACGGGTGTCACGGTCATTGCCCTTTACCTCTCCCCCGGCCAGGCCCAAGACCATGAGCGCTCCGGTCAGGGCGCCGCAGGTGTGCCCGTTGCCCATGCCCAGGCCAAAGGCCCGCGCCAGCTTGAGGGCCAGCTCGGGCTCCAGGCCATGGCGGGGGGCAAAGGCCTTGAGCACGGCCTGGGCGCAGCTGAACTGCTGGGCGAACAGCTCCACGGCCCGCGCGGGTTGGTTCATGGCTTGCCTGCTTTCCGGGTGGTCAGGGTTGGCAGCTAAGGTGGCAGACCCCGCCGGGGGTCTGCGCCACGTGGGGGAACCAGCGCCGCCTTATCCACAGGGCGGCGTTGACCAGGGCGATGAGCACCGGCACCTCCACCAGGGGTCCGATGACCGCGGCGAAGGCCTGGCCTGAATCCAGGCCGAAGACCGCCACGGCCACCGCGATGGCCAGCTCGAAGTTGTTGCTGGCCGCGGTGAAGGACAGGGTGGCCGATTGCTCGTAGGTGGCCCCCGCCTTCAAGGACAGGAAGAAGGAGACGAAGAACATCAGCACGAAGTAGACGCACAGGGGCAGGGCCACCCGCAGCACGTCCAGGGGCAGGGCCACGATGTACTCGCCCTTCAGGGAGAACATGACCAGGATGGTGAAGAGCAGGGCCACCAGGGTGAGGGGGCTGATCAGGGGGATGAAGCGGGTCTCGTACCACTCCCGGCCCTTGGTCTTGAGCCCCACCACCCGGCTGAGCACCCCGGCGATGAAGGGGATGCCCAGGTAGATGAAGACGCTTTCAGCGATCTGGCCAATGCCGATATCCACCACCGCGCCTTCAATCCCCAAGCGCTGGGGCAGCCAGGTGATGAAGAACCAGGCGTAGAGCGAGAAGAACAGCACCTGGAAGACGCTGTTGAAGGCCACCAGCCCGGCGCAGTATTCGCGGTCGCCTTGGGCCAGGTCGTTCCACACGATGACCATGGCGATGCAGCGGGCCAGACCGATCAGGATGAGCCCCACCATGTACTCGTGATACCCGGCCAGGAAGGTCACGGCCAGACCGAACATCAGCACCGGCCCGATGACCCAGTTCTGGATCAGCGAAAGCGCCAGCACCCGCCAGTCGCGGAAGACCTGGCCCAGCAGCTCGTAGCGCACCTTGGCCAGCGGGGGGTACATCATCAGGATGAGCCCCACGGCGATGGGCACGCTGGTGGTCCCCACCGAGAAGTAGTTGATGGCCTCCTTCACCCCGGGGAAGAAATAGCCCCAGCCCACGCCCAGGGCCATGGCCAAGAAAATCCATAGGGTCAGCAGGCGATCCAGGGAGGAGAGTTCTTTGGCGGCCGGGGAGTCCATGGCTACCTCGCGCGGGAGTTGTTAGTCAGGGAAAAAGGGGCTCAGGTACTCGTCCAGGCGTTGCGCCTGGTCTTGGTCCAACTCCGGGCAGTCGCGGGAGCCCTTGCCGCCCTCGGCCAGGATGGCGGCCAGGGCCATGCAGGTGGGCTGGCCGCAGCGCTTGCAGTTGCTGCGCGGCAGCAGCATGAGAATCTTGAGCACCTGGGGCCGGGGTAATGTTTGGTGGCTGGGCTCGATGCTCTCCCGCTCCTCCCAGGCCTGGTTGATCTCGCGCACCAGCCAGTCCAGGATGCGGGCGGCCTCCTCGGCGTCCTTCAATGCGTTGACCGCGATGAGGCGGGGATGCACGGTGATGAGCTTGCCCTGGGCGCGGAAGGTGACGCTGGGGGGATCGTCGGCGTACTCGAATCCCCCCAGCACCGCGTTCAAATAGGGAAGAACCGGGGCCACGTCATCTAGCAAATGGGCGTGGCAGTGCAGGGAAGTGAATCCCGGATTGCACTCCGGCCGGAACAGCTCGCAGCGGTAGCCTGACAGCAGCATCTCGCCCTTCCGCTTTGACGGCTCAGCCCTTCAGCCAGCCCAAGACTTCCTGCTTGCTGGGCACCTTGCCCAGGCATACGATCTTGCCGTCCACCATCACCGCCGGGGTGCTCATGACCCCCGCCGCGGCGATCTCCATGAAGTCGCTGACCTTGCTCACCTGGGCCTCGGAGCCGGCGGCGGCCGCCAGTTCGCTCACCAGCTTGTAGGCCTGCTCGCAGCGCGCGCAGCCCGGTCCCAATATCTTGATTTCCACGTCCGTCCTCACAATCCCATGGCGTTGAACAGATAGCCCACCAGCAGGATGCCCAGCCCCACCACGCCGGCGAAGGTGGCGATGAGCCGGCGCTTGAGCACCTTGCGCAGGATGAGAAACTCGGGCAGGGACAAGGCCACCACCGACATCATGAAGGCCAGGGCCGTGCCCAGGGCCGCGCCCTTTTCCATCAAGGCCTGCACCACGGGGATGATGGCCGCGGCGTTGGCGTAGATGGGGATGCCCACCAGCACGCTTATGGGCACCGACCACCAGGCCTGGCGTCCCATGACCCCGGCCAGGAAGTCCTCGGGGGCGTAGCCATGGATGGCCGCGCCCACCGCGATGCCCATGAGCACCCAGGGCCAGACCTTGCCCACGATTTCGCGCACCGCCCCCAGGCCGAACTCCACCCGGTCGGCCCAGGAATAACGCTGCTCCAGGGTCTGGCCGCCGTTCACGCGCATCTCGCGCACCCAGTCCTCGATGTGGTTCTCCAGCTTCATGCGCCCCATGACCCAGCCCGCCAGCATGGCCACGGCCAGGCCGGTGCTCAAGTAGAGCAGGGCCACCTTCCAGCCGAACAGGCTCCACAACAGCACCAGGGCCACCTCGTTGACCATGGGCGCGCTGATGAGAAAGGAGAAGGTGACGCCCAGGGGCACCCCGGCGGTGACGAAACCGATGAAGAGCGGCACCGCCGAGCAGGAGCAAAAGGGCGTGAAGATGCCCAACAGCGCGGCCAGCACGTTGCCAAAGGCCTCGCGGCGGCCGGCCAGCAGGCCGCGGGTGTGCTCGGGCGAAAAGAACGAGCGCACCACGCCCACGCCGAAGACCACCAGCAAGAGCAGCATCAGCACCTTGGGCGCGTCGTAGAGAAAATAGGCCACCGACTCGCCCAGGTGATCGCCCCGGCCCATGCCCAGCAGGTCAAAGGTGACATAGTCGGCCAGGGAGTGCAGGCTCTGGTAGATCCCCAGCCACAGGGCCAGCAAGGGCAGGCCCCAGAGCAGATAACGCTTCAGGCCCGGCGCGGCGGCCTCCGCGGAAGCCTGCGGCGCGCAGGCGCACTCTTGTGGTGAAAGCGGTTGGGCGGCCATGGCGTCTCAGACCTCCTGGGCGGCGCGGGTGATCATGTCCTTGAGGGCGCGCAGGGTGGGCACGCTGCCGCTGAACGCCACCTTGCCATTGAGAACCAGGGCCGGCACGCCCATGACCCCGTAGCGGGCGATGTCCTTGATGTCCTTCAGGTGTTCCACCGCGGCCTGGAGCTTCATCTCTTCCAGCACGTTGATGACCATGGCGGTCAGGCTCTCGCAGCGATTACAGCCCTGGCCCAGAATCTTGATCTCCAGCCCTTGGCGCGGGGCTTCGGTAACGGGCTGGCCCAGGTGGCGGCGGAACTCGCGCACCAGGGCCCGGGCATAGTCGGCGCGGGCGGAATCCGGGATGTAGTTGTCCGTGGCCAAGCGCCCCAGCAGGGCCTGGCCAAGCTGCTCGTCGTCCTGCCCGGCATGGGTGGGGGCCAACTCTTCCAGGGCCTGGTCCAGGCCGTTGACGCCCACCTGATAGTTGCCCACGCTGATGAGCCGGCTATCGCCCACGGCCGCCCTCCGCTCCCATCATCTCGATCTGGCTCTGCACGTGGTTGCGCATGACGCCCTCCAGGCAGGCGAAGAAATCCAGGGCGCAGGGGCAGGCCAGGCGATAGAACACCTGGTTGCCGGCCTTGCGGTCGTTTAATATGCCCACCGCCTTGAGCAGGGAAAGATGCTTGGACACGGTGGAGATGTCGGCCCCCACCATCTGGGCCAGTTCGGCCACCGGGCGCTCGGTCTGGGCCACCTGCTCCAGCAGAAACAGCCGGGTGGGGTGGGCCAGGGCCTTCATGATGCGGGCGCGGGCTTCCATTCTATTCTGGGTAGCTGTGTCCAAGGCTGCCTCGCTTTCCTATTTGGCAATATAGCCAAATAGGAAAGCGTTGTCAAGCCCGGGCGCGGGAAATTCCGGCCTCTACATGCAATTAATTATTATATTGCTGCGTTATATCTTGACCCCCGCCAGACGGCGGGCCAGGTAGCGTATGAGCAGCACGGTGGCAACCAGCGAACAGACCGATCCAAAAGCCGCGCCCATCTCCGCCAGCAGGGGAATCAGGACCAGATCGGCCGTCACGTTGACCGCCACCACCGCGGCGATGAGCAGGCTAAGGTAGCCGGGAAAGCCGGCGGCCAGGATAAGGTTGCGCAGGGGCAGATAGCCCGAGGCGGCCCAGAAGCCGGCCATGAGCACGGCGAAGACCGGCCAGCTCTCCAGGAATTCCGGCTTGTTGGTCAACAACTTCACCAGCCAGGGATAGCCGCTCACCGTGACCAGGGCCACCAGGCCCATGAGGGCGTAGGAGCCCAGCTTGGCCCGCCGGATGAAATCCTTCAGTTCCTGGGCGCGCCCCTGGGTCACCATCTGGGTCAGGATGGGGTCGAAGTTGGCGCGCAGCACGGCCAGGATCTGGGCCAGGCCCTCCACCAGCATGGCGGCGAAGCTGTAGATGCCCACCAGGCGGTCGTTGGTGAAGTAGCCCAGCATGAGCACGTCGATGCGCAGGTTAAGCTCGGTGAGCACCCCGCTGGCCAGGCTTTTGACCCCGAAGTCCAGGTGCCGCCCCAGCCAGGGGCGCAGGCTGGCCCAGGGCGCGGGCCTAAGCTGACCGCGCAGGCAGGCCAGGGCCAGCGCGAAGGTGATCAGCTCGGCCCAGCTCAAGACCACGGCCAGGCTGGGTCCGGGCCAGGATGCTTGGGCGATGAGCAGCAGCCCCGCCGCCATGAAAACGAAACGGGCCGCTTGCAGCACGGCGTAGGCGCGCATGTGGCGCAGGCCGTTCAAGCCGGCCAGGCACACCTTGTTCAGGGAGTTGAAGAACAACCCCGCCGCGGCCCAGGCCATGCCCTCGGCCACCGCCGGGCTGAGCAGCTGCCCCACCCAGCCGCGCGAGAACCAATAGAGCAGGGTGATCAGCCCGGTGACCGCCACGGTGAGCAGCATGCCCGCCTGGAAGATGGCCGCGCACTGCCGGCCGTCCTGGCTGAACTGGGCCACGTACTTGAGCACCGAGGAGTACATGCCCAGCATGGCGAACTGGGAGGTCACCAGGTAGATGGCCAGCACCTGGTTGAAGACCCCCAGGGTCGCGGCGTCATAGTACAGGCCGATGATGACGTTGAGCCCCAGGCCGCAGACCGACATCACGCCCAGGCTGACCAGGTTCCACAACAGGTCCTGGGAGAGCTTGTTTAGTAGCAAGTTCTTGATCTTAGGCTTGAAAAGAGGCAAGCGGGCCTCGTGCGGGCTTGGGTGCTTTTCTAGGGAAGGCTTTGCTGGGACGCCTGGGCATACCTAGCACGCAGGCTTGGCCCCGTCAAGGCGCGGGGCATGCGCGGGGCATGGCCGGGACCATGGCCGGGACGGGCTCAGAAGGCGTTGCTGCGCCAGGCCCCCCGGAACACGGTCAGGAAGATGATGCGCAAATCCAGCAGCAGGGACCAGTTGCGCAGGTATTCCAGGTCGTGGTCCACCCGCTTCTGGATTTTCTCCATGGTGTCGGTCTGGCCGCGCCAGCCCTGCACCTGGGCCAGGCCGGTGATGCCCGGCTTGACCTTGTGGCGCAGGATGTAGCCCGGCACCACCTTGCGGTACTTCTCGTTCATGGCCACGGGATGGGGGCGCGGCCCCACGATGGACATGCGCCCTTGCAGCACGTTGATGAACTGGGGCAGCTCGTCCAGGCTGGTGCGGCGCAAAAAAGCCCCCAGCCTGGTCACTCGGGGGTCGGAGCGGGTGGCCTGGGTGAACTCGTAGCCGTCCTCGCAGACCCTCATGCTGCGGAACTTGTAGACCTGGATGCCCCGGCAATTGAGGCCGTAGCGCCACTGGCGGAAGATCACCGGGCCGGGCGAGGTCAGTTTGACCGCCAAGGCGATGACCAGCATGAGGGGGCTGACCAGAATCAAGATGATGCTGGCCAGGATGATGTCCTCGGCGCGCTTGATGATGGCGTTCATGCCCACCAGGGGGCTCTCGCGCAGGGTTATGATGGGCAGGTTGTCGAAATAGCTGATGGAGGCCCCCATGAGCATGTCCACGAAAAAGATGTCGGGAATGACGCAGATGGAAACCGTGGTGTCGCTTAGGTCCTGCAACAGGCGCTCGAAGGTCTTGTCCTCCTTCATGGACAAGGCCAGGAACACGATGTCCACGTTCTGGTCGCGCACATAGGCGGGCAGGTCCATGATCTGGCCCAGGCGCTCATAGCCGGGTATGCTCTCCCCTTCCCCGGCGAAGAAGCCCAGAATCTTGGTGCCCGCCCACAGATTCTCCTCCACCAGGCGGGTAAGACGCGTGGCCTGCTCACCCACGCCCACCACCACCGCCGTGCGGGCGTTGTAGCCCTGCACCCGGTGGCGGCGCAGATAGCCCCGGATGAAGACGCGCTCCAGCCCCAGGAGCAGCGGCAGGGCCACCATCCAGGTCAAAACGGCGATACGCGGCAACTTGTCTATTATTTCCAAAAAATAGCTGATGGCCATCATGGTGAGGTAAAGGGTGAGGCAGCCCATCAACAGGCGTTGGAACTCATAGCGCGGATGGGCCAGACGCCAGGACTGGTAAACGCCCATGCCCCGGAAACAGACCATGGCCATACCGCCAGCCGAGATGGCCACGCCCAGATACAAACCCTTGTAATGGTCGAGATAATAGGTGATGGCCAGGAACAGGACGCCGCACAGCAGGGCGTCGTTAAGCTGGGCCAAAAGCATGAGCGGGGGCGTGAAGGACTTCTGCTTGGCTACCATCATTGTGTTTCAGCCTGTGCAATCCTGAGGATGTCGAGCCACACAACCGCCCTAGAGCGCCGGCAGCGGTCTCTTGGGGCAAGGCAGCAGGAACAATTTCACTATCAGGCAGGCCCTCGCTATTTGCTTACTATAATATAAAACTCTCCTTATGTTTTATCTACTCCCGCCCGCGCAAAATTCATCCCCTGGCTTAAAAAAAGATAAGTTATACGAATTGCTTATGGATTGAACCACGCCGCCCCCCCGGACAGCCCAGGGCAATAAGACCCGAAAAACAAGGCAGTTGCCCCTCCCGCCCCCCTGTCGGCAGCCAAATCCCAACCACGCCTGCGGGGCCGGGAAA
>CAZLSD010000028.1:0-23491 GCA_964561775.1 uncultured Desulfarculus sp.
CACCCTGGGCGGGCGCGGCATAAACCACCTCACCAGCCCGCGGGTGGCGGACCTGGGAGGCTCCTGCGCTTTTCACTGCAACCTGGTGGAGGTAGAGAGGGCCTAGCCTCGGGCCGGGGCGGCGGAGAGGGCGGGCCAGGCCGGGTCGGCAGGCAGGGCGCGCTCGGGAATCTCGCTGATCTGGCTCCAGCGCCGCTCCAGGCGCGCCCACAGCTCGCGCCCCTCGCCGGCCAGGCCATGGGCGTTCCAAATTTCCTGCAACTCCTGGCGCTCCTCCTGGCCATGGCGCTTTAGCAGCCAGGCCAGGTTGTGGCGGTCGCGGGCGGCCAGCTGGCGGGGGCCGGCTCCGGGGGTGGAGCGCCCGCCGAAGTGGATGAGATAGGCGTCCAGGGCGGTGGCCACGGTGAAGCCGGCCCGCCAGGCGCGCAGGCAATAGTCCATATCCTCATAGCCGTGCACGAAGCTTTCGTCCAGCAGGGCCAGGCGCTCGATGACCTGGGGGGCCAGGGCCACGGCATAGAAGGACACCCAGTTCTTCAGCTTGGCCAGCCGCTGGCGGCCGGAGTTGTTGAAGTCGCCCAGCACCTCGGAGAGGGCGGTCCAACGCCCGCCGATGTCCTGGCGGTCTCCCTGGGCGCCCAGCTTGATGCGCACGCCCTCCAGGCGCAGGTTGAGGGGCACCTCGAAGTTGGAGATGCCGCTGACCACTGCGTGCCCCGTATCCAGCCCGCGCAAGAGCCCCTCCAGCCAGCCCGGCGGCAAAAACACGTCGTTGTTCAAGAGCACCACCGGCTGCCCCTGGCCGCGTTGCAGGCCCAGGTTGCAGTTCTGGGCGAAACTGCGCGGCCGGGAATTGATCCACAGCTCGTCGGGTTGCAGACAGGCCAGGTCGTCGCCGCTGGCGTTGTCTATGAGCAGCAGGCGATAGGGACGGGGGGTGTGGGCGCGCAGGGAATAGACGGCCATGTCGGTCAGGTCCGGCCGGTTGTGATGGACCATGGTTATTAGCGGCGTCTGGGCCACGGCGGCCTCCTCCCTTGCCGAGCCGGCCCCATCCCCGGAGCCGAACTATTCCCTTACCGGAATTATCGGCAGCACCCGTGACGATCTTTACAAGAATTTTGCACCGCGCCAATTTTAGCGCGCGCGGCGCGCAAGCCTTGTGCCCGCGGCCGGAATAATGCTACACAGGCTGGCGGTGCCATGAATTCCACAGGGGGGAGGAAGACTATGCTGGCGCGGGTCACCTCGTTGGCGGTGATGGGAGTGGAGGCCTATCCCGTGCAGGTGGAGGTGGACCTCTCGCCGGGTCTGCCCTCCTTCAACACCGTGGGCCTGCCCGACGGCGCGGTGCGCGAATCCAAGGAACGGGTGCGCGCGGCGCTCACCAATTCCGGCTTCTACCTGCCGGTCAGCCGTATAACCGTGAACCTGGCCCCGGCCGACGTGCGCAAGGAGGGCTCGGCCTTTGACCTTCCCATGGCCCTGGGGCTCTTGGCCGCCTCCGGGGCCCTGCCGGCCGAGGCCCTGCTGGGCCTGGGGGTGGTGGGGGAGCTGGCCCTGGACGGCTCCCTGCGCCCGGTGCGCGGAGCCCTCTCCATGGCCGCCGCCGCCGCCAGCCTGGGGCTCAAGGCCCTGGTGGTGCCCCAGGAGAACGCCAACGAGGCGGCCGTGGTGCAGGGGCTGACCGTGCTGGCCGCCCGCAGGCTGGACCAGGTGACAGACCATGTCCTGGAGCGCGCGGAACTGCCCCGGGTGACGGCCGACGCCCAGGCCCTGCTGGAGCAGACCGATCCCGAGGGGCCTGACCTGAACGAGGTGCGCGGCCAGGAGCACGTCAAGCGCGCGCTGACCATCGCCGCCGCCGGCGGACACAATGTCCTGATGGTGGGGCCGCCGGGCTCGGGCAAGACCATGCTGGCCAAGCGCCTGGCCACCATCCTACCCCCCCTCTCCCTGGCCGAGGCCATGGAGGCCACCCGCATCGCCAGCGTGGCCGGCACGCTGCCCGCCGGGTCGGCCCTGGTGCGCGCCCGTCCTTTCCGCTCCCCCCACCACACGGTCAGCGACGCCGGACTCATCGGCGGAGGCAGCGTGCCGCGGCCCGGCGAGGTCAGCCTGGCCCACCACGGGGTGCTGTTTCTGGACGAGCTGCCCGAGTTCAAGAAAAGCGTGCTGGAGGTGCTGCGCCAGCCCCTGGAATCGGGCATGGTCACCGTGACCCGCGCCGCCGCCAGCGTGGATTTCCCCGCCAGCTTCATGCTGGTGGCGGCCATGAACCCCTGCCTGTGTGGCTTTTTCGGCGACCCCTCCCGCGCCTGCTCCTGCTCTCCCCGCCAGGTGCGCGACTACCAGTCCCGCGTCTCCGGTCCCCTGCTGGACCGCATCGACCTGCAAATCGAGGTGCCGGCCGTCCCTTTCAAGGACCTGGCCGCCGACACCGCCGGACCCTCATCGGCCCAGGTGCGCGCCGAGGTCATGGCCGCCCGCCGCATCCAGCAGGCCCGCTTTCAGGACGCCAGGATATTCTGCAACGCCCGCATGAACACCCGCCATATCCGCGCCTTTTGCGCCCTGACCCCCCAATGCTTGACCCTGCTGGAACGGGCCATGGCCAAGCTCAAGCTCTCGGCCAGGGCCTATGGCCGCATCCTCAAGATGGCGCGCACCATCGCCGACCTGGAAGGCCAGGAGCAGATCGGCCTGGCCCATCTAAGCGAGGCCATCGGCTACCGCAGCCTGGATAGAGGGATTCTGTAAGCCGACGCCCCGTGTGGCCTGGGCCGGGCTGGCGCGGCGCTGGCCGCCGGCCGCGGGCGGACGGCGTCTGCCAGCGGCGTGACAGCCTGCGGGGATAAATGCCGCGGCCGGAGGGGGATGTCCCCGCTCCGGCCGGATTATCTTTAAATTTTACCGATACTACCGCTTGAGCTGGATCAGCTCGGCCAGCATCTCGTCGGTGGTGCTGATGGTCTTGCTGTTGGCCTGGAAGGCGCGCTGATAGTTGATCATCTTCACGAACTCGTTGGCCAGGTCCACGTTGGACTGCTCCAGGGCGCCCGACTCCACCGAGCCCAGCCCGGCGTCGCCCGGGCGGTTGGTCACTGGCGAACCGGCATTCAAAGTGGCGGTCCACAGGTTCTCGCCCTCGCGCTTCAAGGCGTCGGGAGCGGCGAAACTGGTGAGCATCACCGCGCCCAGGGTGCGCACGGTGCCGTTGCTGAACTGGCCGGTGATGAGGCCGTCGGCGTCCACGTCCAGGGACTGCAAGGTGCCCCGGGTGGTGCCGTCCTGATAGAGGTAATAGGTCTCGCTGCTGCCGGCGGACTGGCTGCTGGCCGAGGCGGAGGTGGGGGTCAGGTCGAAGGCGATGCTCTGGTTGGGAGTGGCCCCGTCGAAGCTGAAGGCCAGGGTGCGTTCACCGGCTGTCTCCACCACCGGCGCGCTCTCGGCGTCGGCCGCGTACTGGTTCTGGATCCAGGAGGTGGTGGTGAAACCGGCGCTGGCCCCCAAGGTGGAGGTGGAGGCGTCGATATCCAGGGTGGCGGAGACGCCGCCGGTGCTGCGGGACAGACGCAGGGAGTAGGTGCTGTTGTCGTTCAGGTAGGCCTCGGCCACCACGTCGGTGCCGCTGCCGGCGGTGGTGCCGTCCATGCCGTTTTGCAGGGTGGAGCTGGCGCCTGTGCCCGCGCCGCTGATGACCACGCTGTTGCCGCAGTTGGCCTCCGAAAGCGCGATGGCGTTGCCGGCGGTGCCCACCGAGGTGTCATAGGTGAGGAAGATGCTGTTGCCGTTGGAGGTGGCGGTGATGCCGGCCAGGCCGTCCACCAGGGCCTGCAACTCGGCCACGCTGCTGAATTCGTTGGCTCCGGGCACGCCGCTGGTATAGGTGAAGGTGGTGCCGTTGACCGTGACCGTGGAGGTGCCGCTGGTCAACCCCGTGGTGTCCACATAGATGGAGCCGCTGGCGTTGCGGCCGTTATTCACGGCGTTCACCACGTCGTTCAGGGTGTTGCCGGTGATGCTCACGTTGCTGGAACTGGAGGTCACGCCCAGGGCGCTGGTGGTGTTGCCGGTGGGGTATATGGTGACCACGTTGCCGCTGGCCACCGCGTAGTAGTCGTAGCCGCTGTTGTAGGCGTAGGAGTTTATGAGGTCGGCGTAGGCCTGGGCGGTGCCGGCGGTGCTGCCCGGGCTGCTGGTCAGGGTGTAGTTGTGGCCGTTGATGGTCAGGTAGTCGCCGCTGGACCCGTTGGAGTTGACCGTGACCGTCAGGGAGCTGGTATAGGCCTGGGAGCCGCCCGCGCCGGTATAGTCCAGGGTCTCGCCGAACCTGCTGCTGATGGTGCTGGTGGCGAGATTGACCGCCCCCACCGAGGTGTACATGTCGCCCAGGGCCGCCAGGCCGTAGGTGTCGGTGGTGCCCACCAGGTTGCCGTCGGTGTCGAAGCACATATAGAAGGTGTTGGTGGGAGGGTTCCCGGGCATGGGGGTCATGGTGCCGTCTTGGTTCTCGAAGATGGAGCACTTCCAGGCCGTGCTGGACCCGGCGGGCACGCTGCTGGGCAGGCCGTCCAGGCGCTGGAAATACAGGGTAAGGTCGTGGCTGATGCCCAGGGAGTCATAGACGGTCACGGTGGTTGAATAGTTGAAGGATGTCTCGTCCGAGGGGGAGATGGCCGTGGAGGCGCTGTGGGTGTCGGTGTCCTCGGCGTCCAGGTTGACGCTCAAGTCCACCAGCGTGGTGGGCACGGCGGAGGACTGCATGGTGGTGACGCGCAGGTCGCTGACCACCTGGCTCAGGGTGCCGTCGGCGTCGGCGTTCAAGCCCTGCAAGCGCAGGCCGGTGGGCGTCACCACGTAGCCCTGGCTGTCCAGGCTGAACTGCCCGGCCCGGGTGTAATAGGTGACGCCGGAACTGGAGTCGGTGGACTCGGCGCTGGTGGCCACCTTCTTCACCGCGAAATAGCCGTTGCCGTTGATGGCCAGGTCCAGGGGAACGTCGGTGGTCTCAAACGAGCCCTGGGTCAGCAGGTTCTGCACGCTCAAGACCCGGGCCCCCGTGCCCACCTGGGAAACCACGGTGCCGCCCACGGTGAGCGAGTGCACCATGACGTCACCGAAGTTGGTGCGGGTGGACTTGTAGGCGTAGGTGCTTATGTTGGCCACGTTGTCGGCCACCGAGGAGAGGGCCTTGCCGTGGACGCTCAAGCCGCTGACTCCGGCGTACATGGCGGAGAGCATTCCCATGACCGTCTATCCTTTCTGCGCGGGCCAGCCCAGGGGGGCGGGCGAACAAACCGGTTGCGCCGTTGCTTGCGCCTTGCTTGGCCTTTAGCTCACCTGGTCGACCAGCCAGTCGTAGAAGCCCGTGCTGTTGCTGGTCGAATTGGAGCTGGAGGAGTTGAGATAGCTGTTGTACTGCTCGGACAGCCAGTCGCTCATGCTGGTGGTGGTGGTGCTGGTGGTGCTGGGCGTGGTCACCTTGGTCACGCTGGACAGGGGCAACTCGGCGTCGCCCACCAGCAGATAGGTCACTCCGTCGCTGCCTATCTTGTAGCCGGTCACCACGCCGGTGGTGGAGACATCGCTCACCGTCACGCTGGAGCCCGAGGAGTCGGTGGCCAAGAGGCTCACGGTGTAGGTGCCGTCGGGGGCCACGCTGCCGTCGCTCTTCAAGCCGTCCCAGATGAAGGAGTTCTCCCCGGCGCTCAGGTTGCCCAGGCTGAAGCTGGAGACGATGCTGCCTTCGGAGTCGGTGATGATGGCCTGCACCGAGGCGTTGGCGGCCAGGGAGAAGGAGGTTGTGCCAGCCACCCCGCTGTTCAGGGCCAGCTGGTTGCCGCTCATGGTGACTTCCTTGCCCAGATAGCTCAAGGCCTGGGTCTGGGTCAAGGTCTCCGACATGGAGGTCAGGCTCTCCAGGGCGGTGTTGATCTGGGTGAGCTGCTCCAGGCTGCTGAACTGGGCCAACTGGGCCACGAACTCGGTGTTGTCCATGGGGTCCAGGGGGTTCTGGTTGGTCATCTGGGCCATGAACATCTTGAGAAAGGCGTCTTGGCCCAGGGTGGAGGTCGAGTTGGTGGTGGTGCTGGTGCTGGAGCTGTTGTTGGAATACTTGGCCACCAGCGCGCTCAGGGTCGAGTTGGTGGTGGAGGTTGCCGTGGTGGTGCTCACTTTGCTTCTCCTTGCCTTGACTTAGGCAAATACGCTGATGCGGCCGGTGGAGACGCCCATGGCCGCGGCCAGCAAGGCGGCCTCGCCCTCGCCCAGGGTCTCGCCGGCTTCGGCGGCCGCGCCGCCCGCGGCCAAGGCCGCCTGGCGGTCGCGCCAGGAGCCGTCCTGGGCCTGGGCCTGGGCTTCCTGGCGCTGGGCATCGGGATTGACCGTGATCTCCACGTGCTCCAACTTGAGCCCCTGCACGGCCAGATCCTGCTTGAGCTGGTCCATGCCCGCCTCCAGGGCCTGCTTGGCCGCCGCGCTCTCGGCCACCATGGTGGCCTTGACCACGCCGTCCTTGACCTGGATTTCCAGATTTATCTCGCCCAGGCTGGGGGGCTTCAGCTCCAGGCGCAGGGAGTTCTGCTCGCGGGCGGCCATCTGGACCAGCTGCTGCCCCACCTGGCGCACCACGTAGCCGGGCAGGACCTCCCTGCTCTGGCCGGTGGGGTTGGCCTCGCTCCAGGCGCTGGCGCGGGCGCTAAGGCCGCCCAGGGCCTGGTTCTGGCCGGGAACCTGGCTGGCGCTCTGCCCGCTCTGGCTGCCCTGGCCGGAGCCGGGCGCGGCCTCGTCCCATAGCGTGGCTTTGGAGGTCAAGTCCTCGGAAAAGCTGGCTTCCTGCTGGGAGGCTCTGCCCAGGCCGCTCAGGAAATCCTCGGCGGCCGAACCGCCTTCCTGGCCCTGGCCGCCCGTCTCCCCGCCTTCCTGGCCGGCGCTTTCCTGCCCCAACAGGCGCGCCAAAAGCTCGTCCAGCTTGCCCTCGCCCTGCCCCTGCTCCAAGGCCTCCAGGGCCTGGTTCAGTTCCTGCCCCAACCGGGCGGACTGTTTGCGCACGCTCTCTTCTATCTGCTGCACGGTCTGGATGAGCTGGGCCTGCACCTGGCCCGACTCCATGCTGCTGGTTTGGGTGCTCACCGAGGTCTTGACCCGCTGGGCCAAGTCCTTCAGGGCCTGGGCCATGCCCTGGTCCTGGCGGTTGGCGGCGGCCTGCAACAGGGCCAGCACGGCCTTGGGATTGGCCCGGTCCTCCTGGTCATAGGCCTTGCTCAGCAGGGTGTTGACCTCCTGGGCGCTCAGACCCAGCTTGCCCAGCAGGTCGCCCAGCACGGCCCGGTCCACCTTGCCGGCCTTCTCGCCGCTGGCGGCCCCGGCCTGGGCCAGAAGCTCGGGCAGGCCGGTGACGCGGAAGCGGTCCCCCACCTGCTCCAGGCCGTCGATGAAGCTGTTCACTTCCTCCTCGGCCACGCCCAGGCCCTTGAGCACCTGGGCCAAGAGGGGCTTGTCCTCGGAAGTGATGAAAAACTGGGGACCAGCCAGGGGCTGGTATTGGTCCTGCAAGGCGAACAGAGCGCCCAGATTGACGTTGCCCTCGGAATCGCTGGACTTGTCCAGCATCTGCTTCACGTCGTCGCTCTTGTAGCCGCTCTCCAGCAGCAACTTCTCCAGCACCGGGCGGTCGCTGGCCGTCACCTGGAGCTGGCTGGCGTCCACCCCCCGATCCTCCAGGTCGCGCCGGAAAAGGGCCATGGGAGTCTGCAAGGGGGGCAGGGGGTCCACCGAGGCGCTGGAAGCGCTGGGGTCCGAGGAGGCGTAGGCGGTGTTGGCCTGGCCATTATTGGTCTTCTGGGCGAACAGGCTGCCGAAGACGTTCTGCCCGGAGCCGGTCTTGCCCCATTGGCGTCCGGCGGCGGTCAGGGCCTGGCTCAGATCGATACCCACGGCGAGGGACTTCACTTGGTCCTCCTGCAAGGCGGAGTTGGCTGGCCGTTGGGGAAGCAAAGGGGATGCCATGTGGCGGGCCTTGACTGAAAATCCTGTGATACAGGCTGGTTGGCCTTTGAGCCCCTGGCCGGGACAGGGGAAAAAGGTGCCTTGGCCAGGCAGGCTGCGCCCCCTGGCGGGCGGCGCTATTTGCCTGGCCCGCCAGGCAGCGCGCGGGGCGGCCAGGGCGGGCGGCCAGGCTGCCTGGCGGGCGGCGTAAACGACGCGCAACCTGCTAGGCAAGAACTGCCCGCCGTCAAGAGCGCGCCTGGCTCCGTCAAGGAACTCTGGCCGGGCCAGGCGGGAGGCTGACGGGGGTCATTGCGGATAGATCATTTATTCCGCTTTGTTATATCCAAAGCCCGTCCCGGGCGCTCTCTCTGGCCAGCCATGGCACGCTAGTTGCTTTTGACCAGGGCGCAGCAACCCCCACTTGATGGAGCCCGAGGTCAGCATGTCCTACGAGTATGGATTCCAGGATGCGGCGCGCGCCTCGGTGGTGCAACAGCACCACCTGGACATCATCGCCAACAACCTGGCCAACGCGGCCACCGCGGGCTTCAAGGCCGACCGCCTGGTCTTCAACGACCTGATGAGCCGCGAGATGCGCACCGTGCACGGCCAGGGCAGCCTGCGCCACACCGACAACCCCCTGGACCTGGCCATCAACGGCGACGGCTTCTTCCTGGTCAAGACCAAGGACGGCAACCGGCTCACCCGCGACGGCTCGTTCAAGATGCTAGCCAACGGAACCCTGGTGACCAGCGACGGCAACCAGGTCCTGGATTCCAGCGGCCAGGGCATCACCCTGAACCCCAACGGCGACCGGCCCCACGTGGACGACCAGGGCGGGGTCTATCAAGGGGTGGAGCAGGTGGGCATCGTGGGCGTGGTGCAGGTGGCCGACAAGAAGCAGCTGCGCAAGGAGGGCATGAACCTCTTTTCCGGCGAGGACGGCAACCTGCCGGCCACCAGCCCGGCCCAGGACTTTTCCCTGACCCAGGGCAGCCTGGAGATGTCCAACGTGGACGTGGTCACGGAGATGGTGGGCATGATCAACGCCCACCGCAACTTCGAGTCCTATCAGAAGGCCCTGCAGGCCATGCAGGACATGGACAACAAGACCGTCAACCAAGTGGGGCGGGTGGCCTAAAAGGCCCCCCACCTGTTCATCGCTAGGGAGGACCCCACGCCATGATGCGCAGCCTCTACACCGCGGCCACCGGCATGGGCGGCCAGCAATTGAACCTGGACGTCATCGCCAACAACCTGGCCAACGTCAACACCACCGGGTTCAAGAAAAGCCGCCCCGACTTCGAGGACCTGATGTACCAGACCATGCGCCAGCCCGGGGCCACCCAGGCCGGCGGCCAGATGATCCCCACCGGCGTGCAGGTGGGCCTGGGCGTCAAGGCGGTGGCCATCCAGAAGCTGTTCAGCCAGGGCGACTACCAGAAGACCGACAACCAGCTGGACCTGGCCATCGAGGGCGACGGCTTCTTCAAGGTCTTGAAGGGCGACGAGGAGGTCTACACCCGCTCGGGAGCCTTCAAGCTGGACAACAACGGGGTCATCGTGGACTCCAACGGCTACATCCTGCAGCCCCAGTTCACGGTGCCCGAGGGCACCACCAGCCTGGCCATCGACTCCTCCGGCCAGGTGACCGCCTTGTCCACGGCGGGCGAGACCCTGGGCCAGGCCCAGATCAGCACCTACAAGTTCGCCAACAACGGCGGCCTCTACGCCATCGGCAAGAACCTGTTCAGGGCCTCGGCCGCCAGCGGCGACGCCACCGAGGGCACGCCGGGCGCCAACGGCTACGGCACTTTGGCCCAGGGCTTTCTGGAGATGAGCAACGTCAGCGTGGTGGACGAAATGGTCAACATGATCGTGGCCCAGCGGGCCTATGAAGCCAACTCCAAGGCCATCCAGACGGCGGACACCATGCTGCAGATGGCCAACAACGTCAAGCGCTAGGCGCGCCTGGGCAAGGAGCGTGGGCATGATGGGCAATATCCGCAACCTGGTCTGGCTGGCCGGCCTGATTATCCTGCTGGGCGCGGCCCCGGCCCCGGCCCAGCCGACGGCCGACAACGCCCCGCGCGGCGAGGAAGAGATCAACCTGGTCTTCGCCCCCCGGGTGGAGGTGGGGGCCCAGCCCGTGACCCTGCTGGACATGATCGAGCCGGGCCAGACAATCCCGGACGCCCTGCGCGACCAGCTGGGCTCGCTCACCGTCTCCACCCCCCCCAGCCTGGGGCGCACCCAGCTGGTGCACCACTCCAAGGTGCGCGGCCTGCTGCGCCAGGCCGGCCTGGCCGACAGCCTGGAGCTGACCTTGCCCGACTCGGTCATGCTCACCCGGGCCAGCATGCGCCTTTCCGGCCAGCAGCTCACCCAGCTCTATCTGAACGCGGTCAACGAGCGCCTGGGCGAGCGCGCGGCCCAGGCCGACATCCACCACGTGGAGGCGGTGCGCGACCTGCTCCTGCCCGCCGGCCAGCTGACCACCCAGGTGCGCCTGCTCTCCTCCCACCTGCTGGGCCGCCTGCCCGCGGTCATCGACGTGATGGTGGACGGGGTGCGCGAGACCCAGGTGCGCATCACCGGCACCGTGGACATCTACTCCGAGGTGGTGGTGGCCGCCCGTCCCCTCATGGCCGGCCACGTGCTGAGCGCCCAGGACCTGGTGGTGGCCAAGGCCAACTTGAACGAGGTGGGCGCGGGCATCGTCTTCCACCCCGCCGAGGTCATCGGCATGCGCACCCGCTCGGTGGTGCCTCTGGGCGGGGCCCTGGACTTGAACCGCCTGGAGCGCCCGCCGGTCATCCGTCTGGGCGACGTGGTGGTGATGGTCTATGACACCGGCGGCATAAGGGTGAGCGCCAAGGGGCGCGCCGAGCAGACCGGCTATCTGGGCGGGCGCATCCGCCTGACCAACATGGCCAGCCGCCGCGAGGTCTGGGGCAAGGTGCTGGACTCCGGCCAGGTGCTGGTGGACTAGGAGAGACAAGCCATGAACCGCCTTCTCACCGCCTTCATCATCCTGGCCCTGGGCGTCCTGGCCGGCTGCGCCAACACCCCCGGCTCCTTTGATCCCAAGGCCCAGATCCCCAACCCGCCCGCGCCCAGCACCGAGCTTAGGCGCCCGGTCCCCAGAAGCGGCTCCATCTTCACGGACGCCAAGGCCGACTTCTACGCCGACCTGCGCGCCCGCCAGGCCGGGGACATCATCGTGGTGGAGATAACCGAGAACAGCAAGGCCAAGAAGAAGAACGACACCAAGGCCGAGCGCACCAGCTCCCTCTCGGCCGGCATACCCAGCCTCTTCGGCAACACCGTATCCACCAACCCCACGGCGGTGGTGCAGGCCGACTTCGCCAACAAGCACGACGCCAAGGCCGAGCTGTCCAAGGAAGACACCATGACCAGCTCCATCGGCTGCACGGTCATCGAGGTGCTGCCTAGCGGCAACCTCATCATCCGCGGCAACCGCGAGCTCCAGGTCAACGGCGAGACCCAGTACATAACCCTGCAAGGCACGGTGCGCCCCAGTGACGTGACCAGCACCAACACCGTGGCCTCCAGCAAGCTGGCCGACGCCAAGATTTCCTACACCGGCCGGGGCGTGCTGACCGACAAGCAGCAGCCCGGCTGGCTGGCCCGCCTCATAGACAACGTCTGGCCCTTCTAGGAACGGGAGTATCCGCCATGCGCCGCTCCTATCTCGTCCTCTCGGCCCTGGCCCTGGCGCTTTGCCTGGGCTGGCTGGCCCCCGCCCCGGCCGAGGCCACCCGCATCCGCGACCTGACCTCCTTCAAGGGCGTGCGCGGCAACCAGCTCATCGGCTACGGCCTGGTGGTGGGCCTAAACGGCACCGGCGACAAGAGCTCCACCACCTTCACCGTCCAAGGGCTGACCAACATGCTGACTCGCATGGGGGTGCGCGTCACCTCGGGCCAGGTCAAGGTCAAGAACGTGGCCGCGGTGATGGTCACCGCCGACCTGCCGGCCTTCGCCCACTCCGGCAGCAAGCTGGACGTGACCCTCTCCTCCCTGGGCGACGCCAACAGCCTCTATGGCGGCACCCTGGTGCTGACCCCCTTGAAGGGCGTGGACGGCCAGACCTACGCCGTGGCCCAGGGGCCGGTGGTGGTGGGCGGCTATCAGGCCGGCGGCGAGGCCGCCAGCGTCAGCAAGAACCACCCCACCGTGGGGCGCATTCCCCGCGGGGCCTTCGTGGAGCGCGAACTGGGCTACGAGTTCGCCAGCGAGCAGGTCATGACCATCAACCTGCACACCCCGGACTTCACCATGGCCGGCCGCATCGCGCAGGCCATCAACCAGGCCATGCCCTTCTTGCGCGCCCAGGCCGACGACCCCTCCACGGTGAGCATCCAGTTGCCGGCCAGCCAGAAGGACCTGGTGCCCATCATGGCCAAGCTGGAGACCCTGGACGTCCCCACCGACAAGTCCTACCGGGTGGTGGTGGACGAACGCACCGGCACCATCGTCATGGGCGAGGGCGTGCGCATCTCCACCGTGGCCGTGGCTTCCGGCGCGCTGTCCATCAGCATCACCGAGACCCCCCAGGTCAGCCAGGCCCTGCCCTTCGCCCAGGGCGGCGAGACCGTGGTGGTGCCGCGCACCCAGGTGCAGGCCGCCGAGGCGAAGCGCTCCCTGGCCGTGCTGGAACAAGGCGCCAGCATAGGCGAGGTGGTGCGCGCCTTGAACGCCCTGGGCGCCACCCCCCGCGACATCATCGTCATATTGCAAGCCATCAAGAGCGCCGGGGCCTTGCAGGGCGAGCTGGAGGTCATCTAAAGGCATGAGCGCGGCCCAGCCCAAGGGCATGCTGCCCAAGGCCCTGGAATCCTCGCTGAGCGCCAGCGACCCCGTGCTGCGCGCCCAGCAGGAGGCCAAGCTGCGCCAGGCCGCCCGCCTCTTCGAATCCCAGTTCATCGCCACCCTGTTCAAGGAGATGCGCAAGAGCCTGCCCAAGGGCGGCGTGCTCAATGGCGGCTACGGCGAGCAGATCTTCACCGGCTTGCTAGACCAGGCCCGCTCCGACAGCCTGGCCCAGACCGGCAGCCTGGGCATCGCCAGCATGCTGGAGCAGCAGCTGGGCCGGCCGCGGGCCAAGACCGCCGGCGACGCCCTGCGGGCCGGGGCCTACAACTTGAAGCCGCCGGCCAACCTGTACCGAGCGGCGGGCAAGGCCGCCCCGGCCGGGCAAGCGGAGGCCGCCCCGGCCGAACCTGTTCAGGAGACGCCAGCCCAGATCGCCCCCCTGTTGGAGGAGAGCGGCCAGCCCTTGCTGGACCTGGAGCCGGTTGTCCAGGCTCCGGCCAGGGAGCGCGCCCCGGCTCCGGAGCAAAGAACCTCGGTGACTCTGCCCATGCCCGAGACGGACGAGGAGGAGTCGGCCGAGACCATCATGCGCGAGGAGCCGCGCCCCAGCGCCAGCCCCGCCCCCGCCCTGGGCGGCAAGACCGCGGCCGAGATGTCCGTGCCCGTGCAAGGGGCGGTCACCTCCACCTTCGGCCTGCGCCTGCACCCCATAACCGGCGACGTGCGCCCCCATCACGGCCTGGACTTGGCCGCGCCGGCGGGCACGCCGGTGAGCGCCGCCCTGGCCGGGGTGGTGCGCTTCGCCGGCCAGGCCGGCGATTATGGCCGGCTGGTGGTGCTGGAGCACGACGACGGGACCAGCACCTTCTATGGACATTGCCGCTCCTTGAGCGTGACCCCCGGCCAGCGGGTGGCCCAGGGGCAGATGGTGGCCCGGGTGGGCATGACCGGCCTGGCCACCGGACCCCACCTGCACTTCGAGGTGCGCGACGCCGCCGGCCGGCCCCAGGACCCCTTGCCCATGGTGGCCAAGTCCCTGAACACTTCTTCCTGATGCTTTAAGCGCGGAGGGCGCCATGCAAGCCCGGCTGTCAGAGATAAGCAAGAGTCTGGACGGCGAACTGGATTGCCTGCATGAGCTGGTAAGCCTGGCGGAGCAGGAGCGGGACATTCTCCTGGGCGGCCGCCACCAGGAGCTGATGGCCACCAGCGAGCGCAAGCTGGGCGCGGCGCTGCGCCTGCAAAAGGCCCAAGAGGAGCGTCGAGAGCTGCTGGAGAGCCTGGAGCTGGCCGGACGCCGTTTCGCGCGCATGGGCGAGCTGACGCCCCTCCTGCCGCCCGAGCAGAGGGAATCCTTCCGCGTCAACCTGCGCCAGGCCGACCAACTGGCGCAGCGGGTGACCGCGCTGAACCAGAACAACAAGCGTTTCGTGGAAGAGGCCCTGGACACCGTCAACCACCTGGTCAACATCTTGAGCGGGGGCGGCCAGCGCACGGGCTACAACGCCCAGGGCGCGCCGGCCTCCAGCAACCGGCCCCGCTTTTTGGCCCGCGAGGTCTAGGGCCATGCCCAGCATCTATTCCATCATGGACATAAGCCGCTGGGCCTTGCAGGCCTCCACCCGGCAACTGGACACGGTCAGCCACAACGTGGCCAACGTCAACACCGAGGGCTACTCCCGCCAGTCCGTGGTGCTGGAGACCGCCACGCCGGAGTGGACCAGCGAGGGCATGTACGGCCACGGCGTGAGCGTCTCCACGGTGATCCAGTACGTGGACAAGCTGCTTTTGGCCCGCATCACCGACAAGGCCAGCGACTTGAGCTATTACGACAGCATGCTCAGCCAGCTCTCGCGCCTGGAGTCCTTGTGCAACGAGGCGGGGGACAACAGCCTGGGCGCCGAGCTGACCGCCTTTTTCAGCGCCTGGTCCGACCTGGCCAACAACCCCGAATCCACCGCCGTGCGCGAGGCCCTGGCCGAGACGGCCAACAACCTGATCAGCCGCTTCCAGACCATCAGCCAGGACCTGACCCTGGTCTCCCGCGACATGGACGGCTACATAGCCAGCGGCGTGGACGAGATCAACTCCATGTGCCGCCAGATATCCCAACTCAACGGCGAGATCCAGGCCGCCGAGGCCTCGGGCGACACCGCCAACGACTACCGCGATCAGCGCCAGCTGCTCATCGAGCAGCTCTCCGGCAAGATCGACATCAACTGGTTCGAGGACGCCAACGGCGCGGTCAGCATCTATTGCGGCCAGGGCAAGACCCTGGTGCAAGGCAGCTATCCCGACGACGACGACGCCGACCCCTTGAGCTTCACCACCGTGGCCGGCTATGACGGCTACCAACTGGTGTGGCAGCAGCAGAACCTGGTCATGGACTCCGACGAGGTGACTGGCGGCGAGATGGGGGCCTGGCTCCAGATGCGCGACGTGGAAATACCGGCCATGCAGGAGTTCATGAACGACCTGGCCAAGACCTTGATCGGCCAAGTCAACATCCTGCACTCCAGCGGGGCGGGCTTGGACGAGTTCACCCAGGTCACGGGCAGCTACGAGACCAACAGCTCCACCCTGGCCTTCAACGACAACGCCAACACCCTGGCCTTCAAGGACCTGATCACCACCGGAACCTTCGACATCTGGGCCTATGTCAACGGCACCCAGCAGAAGGTCACCGTCAACGTCTCGGCCTCCAACAGCCTCTCCAACTTGGTGGACAACATCAACACCGCGCTGACCGCCGCCGGCATCAACATGACCGCCAGCGTGACCAGCGACAACAAGCTGGCCATCGCCAACACCGACGGCGCCACCACCTTCGCCTTCGCCAACGACACCTCCAACGTGCTGGCCGCCTTGGGCGTCAACACCTTCTTCGACGGCTACAGCGCCACCAGCATCGGCCTGGCCGACCCCATAGAAGAAGACGTGCGCAACATCGCGGCCGGACGCCTGCTGGACACCGGCGAACACGCCCTGGGCGACAACAGCAACGCCCTGGACCTGGCCGACTTGAAGGACGCCGAGACCATGAACAACGGCACCCAGACCTTCAACGAGGCGGTCATCTCCTGGGCCAGCGCCCTGGGCACCGACGTGGCCACCACCACCGACAACCTGGCTTTTTCCACCACCACCGCCAACGAACTGCTGGACCTGCGCGACGGCGTCAGCGCGGTCAGCATCGACGAGGAGATGGTGAAGATGATCCAGTACCAGCGCGCCTATCAGATGGCGGCCAAGATGATAAGCATGGCCGACGAGCTGCTCACCACCCTTCTGCAGATCAAGGGGTAGCCCGCCATGACCCTACGCGTTTCCCAGGCGACCTACTACCGGCAGACCATGAACGACATAGTGCGCATGCGCTATCAGCTCTACCAGCTCAACAGCCAGGGCAGCTCCGGCAAGGTCATCAACAACCCCAGCGACGACCCCGTGGGCTCCATCACCAGCCAGAGCGCCTCCCGCTCCCTGGAGGAGGTAAGCCAGTACAGCTCCAATCTGCTCACCGCCTACAACTGGCTGGCCCAGGCCGACAGCACCATGCAGTCCATGAGCGAGTACATCTCCCAGATCAAGGCCAAGGCCGAGCAGGCCTCCACCGGCACCTACACCAGCGACCAGTTGGGGCTCATCGCCACCGAGGTGGACAACATGTTCGCCCACCTGCTCTCCCTGGCCAACTCCCAGGTGGAGGGCAAGTACATCTACGCCGGCACGGCCAACAACCTGCCCGCGGCCAGCTCCGACCTGCTCGTCGACAGCCCCACCACCGCCGGCGCGGCCAACACGGGCGCGGGCCTGGTCTATGGCCAGGGCGCGCCCACCTGCCTGACCAGCCGCACCGTGACGCTCACCATCGCCCAGGCCCCGGCCGGAGGCGTTCCCACCGTGGCCGACCCCATGACCGTGGACTATTCCTACGTGGACGACTACGGCCGCACCATCAGCGGAACCGTGCAGCTAACCGGAACCGGCAGCGGATTCGGGGTGGACGTGGGCGACGGCGTGCAGATCTACGTGGACCAGGGGGCCTTCGCCACCGGCGACGCCTACACCCTTCAGGTGGGGCGCAGCCAGGGCAACGAAGAGGAGCTCTCCACCATCCTCTCCCAGGACGTGCGCCTGACCTACAACTTCAGCCTGGACGATCTGTACGGCGAGGAGGGCTACAGCGACGGCCAGTGGAGCAACATCCTGGACCTGCTGGCCCGCTGGAGCGACGCCCTGAACAAGGACAGCGAGGAACAGGACTACTTCGAGACCGTGCCGGGAGTGACCAACAACCCCAGCTCCTCGGCCGAGCTGCAAGTGAGCGGCGACTACGATGTGCTCAACAACCGCCAGGTCTCCCTGCAAGTGGGCGGGCCCATCCAGTTCATCGCCAACGACCTAAGCGCCGACGACGCCACGGTAAGCGATCGCTCCTACCAGTTCTATCTGGAGCCGGGCGGCAACACCGGGCTGCCCAGCGAGGACAATCCCGTCACCCTGCGCTACTACTATTGGGACGGCGCGGCCTGGACCGACGGCGGCACCGTCACCGTCACCGGCACCGGCAGCGACAATCCGGTGGTCTTGAACGACAACGGCGGCGACGTGAGCATCTACATGGCCCAGGCCAGCTTCGACGAGAGCAACATGACCACCTTCGCCGCCGCCCCCACCGGCGGGCCGCCTCCCACCGCCGACGCCGGGACCAGCATGACCGTCTACGCCGACGACACCGAGCCCTCCACGGCCAACCCCCGCGACGTCACCTACTCCTTCCTGGACGACTCGGGCGTCAGGCGCTATGGCACGGTCACCTTCACCGGCACCGGCGAGGACGCGGCCTGGTCCGTGCCCTTGAGCGACGCCACCTTGCAGGTGGTCAGCAACGTGGACACCGACACCCTCTCCGAGCGCCAGTACGAATTCTATCTGGACGACGCCACCTTCACCGGCACGCCCAGCGCGGCCAATCCCATGGACCTGCACTACCGCTATTGGGACGGCACGGCCTGGGTGGACGGCGGCGCCGTCACCGTCACCGGCACCGGCCCCGAGCACCAAGTCACGCTCTCGGCCATCAACGCCGGCGAGGACGTGCGCATCTACCTGGCCGACGGCTCCTATGACAGCAGCTCCCTGGGGGTGTGGCCGGCCGGCACCGACACCACCTCGCCGCTCACCATGAACCTGGAGGGCGAGCGGGCCACCCTGACCATAGCCGAGGGCGGCACCGTCGACGACGGCGACTATTACGCCGCCACCCTGGAGCAGTACAAGCAGGGGCAGACCGCCAGCCAGGAGATACTGGCCCAGTTGGAGTCCCTGCAAGCCAACCTGCTCAAGAACCTGGGCGACGCCGGCTCCAGGCTCTCCGGCCTGGAGGCCCGCGACCAGTTGCTGGAGAGCGACACCCTGCGCCTGACCGACCGCCTGAGCGGGGCCCAGGACGCCGACCTGACCGAGGTGCTCACCAACTTGCAGCTCTATCAGAATCTGTTCGAGGCCTCGCTGAAGGCCACGGCCATGGTCACCAGCAAGACCCTGGCCGACTACTTGTAACCAAAAAGGCCTTGCCCGCACAGGGCTGGACTGCTAGAAAGAAACACCGCCGGGAATTGGCCTGGCGATAAAGGAAGGCGGGCGCGTGCTCATTCTTACGCGCAAGGTTGGCGAAAGCATCACCATCGGCGACGGCTCCATAACCGTCAGCGTGATGGAGATCAAGGGACGGCAGGTGCGCCTGGGCATCAACGCCCCCGCCAACACCCCCATCCACCGCCAGGAGATATTTCAGAAGATCAAGGAAGCCAACGAGCAGGCGGCCGCCTGCCAGGCCGGGGACCTGGACCAGTTGGCCGGACTCCTGGGCGGGGAGGGCTAGCCATGACCGAGCCCCAGAACACCCAGGCCATCGCGGTCCAGACCAGCCGCTTCGGCGAGATTAGCGTGCCGGCCCAGCAAGTGCTGACCCTGCCCCACGGCATGGTGGGCTTTCCCCATCTCACCCGCTACGTGCTGCTCAAGCACCGCGAGGGTTCGCCCTTCCACTGGCTGCAATCGGTGGAGCGCCCCGAGCTGGCCTTCGTGGTCATGAACCCCCTGATGTTCGACCCGGCCTATGAGATAACCCTGGGCAACTCCGAGACCCAGCTTTTGGGCATCAGCGACCCCGCCCAGATCCAGGTCTGGGTGGTGGTGACCATCCCCCACGGCGCGCCCGAGCGCATGACCGCCAACCTGAAGGCCCCCCTGGTGGTCAACCTGGAGAGCCGCCTGGCCGCCCAGATCATCCTGGACGACCCCAAGTACCCCCTGCGCCAGCCCATCAAGAAATAGGCCGGCCCGCCGCAAGGCAATTGCCTTGCAAGAGCAGGACCACTCTTATAGATATCGAGCGGGCGGGGTTTATCCCCGCCCGTCTTCTTCGTCGTCGGCCAGCGGAACCGTCTCGCCGGGGGGCAGGCCCAGCAGCCCGGCGGCCTGGGCCTCGGGCAGCGTGGCCACGTCCTTTAGCTTTTTGTCGATGGCCCGGGTGCGCGTGCCCACCTTGTCCAGGTGCTGGTCAGCCTTGTGCAAGGAGTCGCGCACCTTGGCGATGACCTCGCCGTACTTGGCGAACTCGCTCTTGACCGCCTCTAAAAGCTTCCAGACCTCTGCCGAGCGCTGCTCGATGGCCAGGGTGCGGAAGCCCATTTGCAGGCTGTTCAAGAGGGCGAAAAGGGTGGTGGGACCGGCCAGCATGATGCGGTGCTTGTGTTGCAACTCGTGCACCAGCTCGCTGCGGCGCAGAATCTCGGCGTAAAGCCCCTCCACGGGCAAAAACATCACCGCGAAGTTGGTGGTCAAGGGCGGCACCACGTACTTCTCGATCTCCTTGGCCTTTTCCTTGACGAAGCGCTCCAGGCTCTTGCCCGCCGCCTCCACCCCGGCCTTGTCGGCGGACTCGGCCGCCTCCACCAGGCGCTGGTAATCCAGCAGGGGGAACTTGGCGTCGATGGGCAGCCACAGCGCCCCGCCCTGGCGCGAGCCGGGCAGGCGGATGGCGTACTCCACCTTGCGCCCGCTGCCCGGAGGTATCTCCACGTCGCGCTGATACTGCTCCGGAGCCAGGGCCTGCTCCAAGAGCGCGCCCAGCTGCACCTCGCCCCAGATGCCGCGCGACTTGACCTCGCCCAGCACCCGCTTGAGGTCGCCCACGCCCTTGGCCAGCTCCTGCATCTCGCCCACGCTCTGGTGCACCTTCTGCAAGTGCTCGCTGACCTGGCGGAAGGAGGCCCCCAGCCGCTCGCTCAAGGTGGATTGCAGCTTCTCGTCCACGGTGGCCCGCATCTGCTCCAGCTTGGCCTCGTTGTCCTGGCGCAGGCGCTCCAGGCTATCCGAGACGGTCTGGCTGACCTTGGCCAACTGGTCCGCCACGCCCTTGAGGTCGCCGGAGATGAGCGTGCGGGCGTCTTTGAGCCCCTGGGCCAGCTCGGTCCGCGCCTGCTCGGAATGCCGCTGGGCCTGCTCGCGCGCGTCGCCCAGCTCCTTGCGCATCTCTTTGCCGAAGTCGTTCAGCTTGCTGGAGACCTCGCTCTGCACCCCTTCCAGTGCCTTCTGCACCGCGTCCAGCTTTTGCGTCTGTGCCCCGCCCATGCCCGTCAGGGTGGTGGAGATAAGCTGCTGAGCCTGGCCCAGTTCCCGGCGCATCTCCTGGCCGAAGCCGTCCAGCTTGCCCCCCAGGGCGCTTAGCTGCTGCTGCTGGGTCTGGGCCAGGGCGTTCATGGTGGCCACCACCTCCTGGCGCAGACCCTGGGCGCGGGTTTCGGCCTGCTGGCGGGAAAGCTCCAGCTCCTGGCGCAAGACCTGCTCCTGGCGGGCAAGTTCGTTCTTGAGGGATTCGATCTCCTGATGGCGGGCCGGGTCGTCCCGCAGCGCGTTTAGACGCGCCAGAACCCAGACCAGCCCGGCCAGCCCGGCCAGCAGCAGGCCGGCATTGAGGTAGAGCAGGGCTTCCTGGGTCATGGCATGCCCTTCATGGCAGGAGTCTCATGGCCGCGTCCCCCATGACCAGGGCCAGGGCCTCGGGCTCCAGGCCGGCCTGGGCCAGCTCGCGGCGGTAGCGCTCCACCTTGAGCAGGGGAAAGTCGCTGCCCAAGAGCACCTTTTCCGCGCCCAACAGCTCCACGGCCAGGGCATAGGCCCGGGGGCGGTAGAGAAAGGGCGCGGCGGCGGTATCCAGCCAGACATTGGCCAGGGCCTGGGACACTTCCTTTTTCATGAGGCTGTAGAAGAAAAGCCCGCCCGCCATGTGGGCCAGCACCAGCTTGGTCTTGGGATGGGCCTTGATCAGGGCGTAGAGCGCGGCCAGGGTCATGGGCGACTTGCCCGGGTAGAGATGCCCCACCGGCTCGTTGGTGTGCAACAGGAGCGGCGCGTCCGCCTCCGCGCACAGCTCGCACAAAGGGGCCAGGCCCTTGAGGTCCAGGTCCGTGGCGTAGCAGGCCAGTTCGCCCAGGCCTTTGAGCCCCATCTCCAGGCAGCGCCGCCCCTCGGCCAGGGCCCAGGGAGCCTCCACGGCCATGCAGCCCAGGCAGCGCAGACGGTCGCCGTGGCCTTGTTGGGCCTGGGCCAGATAGTCGTTGTGCAGGCGGGCGTGCTCCTCTTGCTCCCAGGGAAAGCCCAGGGCCCAGCTCACGTCCACCCCGGCGGCGTCCATCCCCGCGATGAGGCCGGGGGCGTCCACCAGGCGGGCCTGGGGGTCGGCGTAGATGGCGGCGAAGGTGGGCTCGCCGGGCAGGAATTTCTTCCGCTGGGCCAGCACCTGGGGGGGGAACACATGGGTGTGGGCGTCGACGATCATGGCAGTCACTATAACAACCGCCCCGGTCCGGGTAAAGCCCGGCGAGGGCCGGCAAAAGGGCTTGACAACAGCTCAACGCCAGGCTAGCATACTAGACAGACGTTAGCCATACAAAAGATGAGGTGCAGCCATGGCCCTGTCACTGGCCCAACTTGGTTTCCGCGAAGTTGACCTGGAGGAAGTGGAGATACCGCTCTTGGGGGTGGTGGCCGCCGGCCAACCCATAGCGGCCATGGAGGACGACCGCACCGTCTCCATACCCCCTTCCATGCTGGGGCGTTACCGCACCTTCGCCCTGGAGGTGCGCGGCACTTCCATGATCGACGAGCATATCAAGCCCGGCGACGTCATCGTGGTGGAGGAGCGCCAGACCGCCCACAACGGCGAGATGGTGGTGGCCATCATCAACGAGAGCGACGTGACCTTGAAGCGCTTCTATCTGACCCGCGAGCACATCCGCCTGGAACCGGCCAATCCCGAGATGGAGCCCATCATCCTACCCCACGACCAGGTGCGGGTGCTGGGGGTGGTGGCCGGGCTCATGCGCCACTACCGCCAGCACTGACAGCCAGGCATGCCAAACGAATTTTTACGCCTATACGCATAGTCCATGGACCTCATGCTAAAACAGGTGATATGGAATCCATGGACTAGGCATATAGGCTTACTAGAAGAAAACGTAACCTAGAAGCGCACGGTGATCTCGCCGGGCGCGCCCACCCCGGCCCGGCCCACCACGGCGGCGTTCACCCCGCGCTGGGCCAGCATCCTTAAGGCCAGGTCCAGCTTGTCCAGGTCCAGGCCCATGAGCAGGCCGCCGGAGGTCTGGGTGTCGGAGAGCAAATCCAGCAGGATTTCGTCGGGCTGGCCCAGCAGGACCAAATGCTTCTGGCAAAAGGCCTGGTTGGCGTGGCTGCCCAGGGGGACCAGGCCCATGGCGGCCAGATCGCGGGCCTCGGGCAGGATGGGCGTCTGGCTGGCGATGATCTCCAGGCCCAGGCCCGAGGCCTTGGCCAGCTCCAGGGCGTGGCCCAAAAGCCCGAAGCCGGTGATGTCGGTGGCTCCCGTCACCCCGCAGGCCTGCATGACCTCGGCCCCCCCGTCGTTGAGCTGGTTCATCACCGCCACGGCCTGGGCCAAGGCCTCGGGGCTGGCCAGACCGGCCTTCAAAGCCGTGGCCACCACCCCGGTGCCCAGGGGCTTGGTGAGCACCAGGGCCTGGCCGGCCTTGAGCCCGGCGTTGGTGACCACCCGCTCCGGATGCACCACCCCAGTCACCGAGAGCCCGTATTTCAGTTCCTCGTCCTCCACCGAGTGCCCGCCGGCCAGCACCGCCCCGGCCTCATGGACCTTGTCCACCCCTCCCCGCAAAATCTCGCGCAAGATGGCGGGGTCCATGCTCTTGGCGGGAAAGCAGCAGATGTTCATGGCCGTCAAGGGCCGGCCGCCCATGGCATAGACATCGCTAAGGGAGTTGGTGGCGGCGATCTGACCGAACAGATAAGGATCATTGACGATCGGCGTAAAAAAATCCAAGGTCTGGATCAGGGCGATCTCCTCCGTAAGCTTGTAGACCCCCGCGTCATCCGCCGTGGAGGCGCCCACCAACAAACGGGGGTCGCTCTCCGGGGGCAAGCCCTCCAAAATCTTCGCCAGGTCGCCCGGACCTATCTTGGCCGCTCAGCCAGCCGCCCGGGCCTTCTCGGTCAACTTCACCGTCTCGTCCATGGGTTAAGCCTCGTGAAAGAGGGGGAGTCGGGGGGAAACCCTTTTTGCAGCGCAAAAAGGGTTTCCCCCCACACCCCCCTTCCT
>CAZLSD010000029.1:0-23380 GCA_964561775.1 uncultured Desulfarculus sp.
CGCCCAGTGGGTGCTGGCCCAGATGGACGAGGAGGTGGACACCGACAAGGCCATGCAGGTGGCGGGGGTGGCGGCGGGGCTGGCGGTGCAGGCCCGCAGCCTCATGAACTTGCTGCCCGAGCTGGCCCGCCTGGGTCTGGGCCTGCCCGGGCCGCCCGTGCCCCACACCGAGCGGGTGCTGCCCTGGGCGCGCACCCTGGAGCGGGCCATGGACGGCAACCACGCCATGATCGAGGCCCACATCCTGAACAGGGAGGATCAGCGCCTGGGCATGCACGTGCCAGAGGAGATGACCAAGCGGCGCATGCTCTGGCGCAACCCCTATTATCAATTGTTGGAGGGCTGCCGTCCCTTTGCCCAGGCCTACCTGGATGAATTCCTGGGCAAGCGCCAGGTGCGGGAGCAGGATCAGTTGGGGGTGGCCCCCCTGGGCTCCCAGGGCCTGGCCTGGGTGCTCTCGTCCCTGGTCTGGAGCAAGGAATACGCCCTGCCCCGGCGCAAGGAGACCATGGAGGGGGTGGGGCGTCAGGTGGACCCCGAGCGCTTGGCCCAGATGCTGGAGCTGGGCAGGGGGGGCTTGCGGGAGGCCATCCTGGCCGCCCAGGCCCAAGGCTGGACCCCGGCCTTGCCCTTGATGCACTTGCAGGTGGCCCAGGCCGCCGGCGGTCCCCAGCAGCAGCAGGACTTGCAGGTGGCCAGCCTGGCCGATTATTGGATGGGAACCCTCTTGGCCCGATTGGGCCTGGCCCTGTCCGCGCCCTAGCGGAAGTCGCCCTTGGCGGGCAGGCGCTGGGCGGCCATTTGGATGTGCTCCACCAGCTTGGAAAACTCGCAGGGCTTGTTCAGGTAGCAGTAGGCCCCTTCGTCCAGGCACTGGCGGGCCATCTGGCTGGAGCCGTGGCCGGTCAGGATGATGACCCGGATCTGGGGCAGCAGGATGAGCAGGGTGCGCAGCACCTCCAGGCCGTCCATGCCGGCCATCTTGAGATCCAGCACCGCCACGTCGAATTCCTGGTCGCGGGCCAGGCGCAGGGCGTCGGCCCCGTTGTTGGCGGTGCCCACCGTGAGACCCAGGCGGCGCAGGCGCTTGCTGAGCACCAGGGCGAACTCCTGCTCGTCATCCACGAAAAGCACCCGGACAGGGGGCGTGGCGGGCTGATCCTGGCTCATGGCGCGGACGGGGCCTCTCCCCCCCCGGCCAGGATGGCGGATTGGATGCGCTCCATGAGGGTCTCCAGGTCGCAGGGCTTGCTTAAGTAATCATAGGCCCCCAGGCTCAGGATGTCCTGCATGGATTGCAAGCTGCCGTGGCCGGTGAGCAGAATCACGGGAAGGCCGGGGCTTTTCTCCTTGATGCGCCTCAGGGTGGCCAGGCCGTCCATGCCGGCCATCTTCAGATCCAGCACCACCACCGAGGCGGGCTGCTGATCCAGCAGCTCCAGGGCCCGGGGCCCGCTCAAGGCGGTGCGCACCGCCAGTCCGCGCCTTCCCAGCCTGCGGGCCAGGGTCTCCAAAAAACCCTCCTCGTCGTCCACCAGCAGCACGCTGGCCTGCTCGTTGCCCTGACTCATGCCCCGTGTCCTCGTCCGGCCCCGGCTTGACCTGCCGCCCGGGCCTGGTCGCTTGGCTTGTCCGGCCCGCTCCGCCGCGGGCCTGTCCGTTCCTCTAGCCCTTGGCGGCGGGCGGCGCGGGTTTCGTGCCCGCGGCTTCCAACATGGTATGTGATACGGCGGGCAGGTGCACCTGGAAGGTGGCGCCCCCCTCCTTTTTGCTGGAGACCTCGATCTTGCCTCCCAGCTTGCTGACGATGCCGAAGCAGATGCTTAGTCCCAGCCCGGTGCCCTGGCCCACCGGCTTGGTGGTGAAGAAGGGGTCGAAGATGCGGGGCAGCACCGCCTCGGGTATGCCGGGGCCGTTGTCCTGCACCGTGAGCACCACGCCCATGCCCCCCTCGGGTCTGGTGGAGACCACGATGACGCCGCCGGTCTTTTCCATGGCGTCGGAGGAGTTCTTGAGGAGGTTGATGATGACCTGCTGCAGCTCCGAGGGCGAGGCGTTGACCTGGGGCAGGCCGGGGGCCAGTTTCTGCACGATGGTGATGTTGGCGTAGGAGGCCGGGCGCTCGATGAGCTCCACCACCTCGGCGATGAGGTCGTTCAACTGGGTCAGCTCCACCGGCGCGTCGGTGCGGCGGGCGAAACCCAGGAGCTTGTGGGTGATCTCCTTGCAGCGCTGCCCCTGGGTGTGGATCTGCTTCAAGGCCCGCTGGTACTCATCGCGGTTGGGGCTCTTTTCGAAGCATTCGTGTTCGTCGCTCAACAGGTCCTGCACCCAGCCGGCCTCCTCGATCATGATGGCCACCGGGTTGTTGATCTCATGGGCCACTCCGGCGGCCAGTTCGCCCAGGGAGGAGAGCTTGCCCGACTGGATGATCTGCTCGTTCAAGAGTTCCTTCTCGCGGTCGGCCTTGGCGATGCGCCCCACCAGCTGGCGGGTGAAGACCAGGGTGGTCAGGGTGACGATGAGCAGGCCGAAGGCCCCGATGAGCACGGCCAGGTTCAAGGTCTTGGCCAGTTGGCCGAAGGCGTCCTCGGCGTCCTGCTGGCAGATCAGGAGCCACTGGCCGTTCTTGATCCAGGTCTCGGCCACCACCACGTTGCGCTCGCGCCGGATGACGTTTTCATCCACGCGCACTCCGGAAAAATGCGGCGGCATGACCAGGTCAGAGGGCGAGAGCAGGGAGCCGTGGCTGCGCGACTGGGTCTGGTACAGACCCTCCTGGTTCAAGATGAAGGCCTCGCCGGTGTTGCCCAGGCGCACGCCCTCCACCAAGGAGCTGAACTGGGCGATGTCGATGGTGGCGCGCAGCACGTAGTCTTGGCCCTCGCGGTTGAACTTGATGGCGATGATGAAATGGGGCACCCCGCGCACGCCCTTGAACACGTCGGAGACGTGCAGGCCCTTGTCCATGACCTCCTTGAACCAGAAGGCCTCGGCGTAGTCGGCCTGGTGCAGGCCATAGGGCCCCACGTAGGCCAGGTGACGCCCCTGGGCGTTCAGGAAGCCCAGGTCCATGTAGACCCGGTAGACCGCGTTCAAGGAGGTGAGCACCTCTTGCAGGTCCTTGGCGCGGGACAACTCCTGGGCGGTGTGCAGGTTGGCGGTGTAGCGCAGGTCGGAAAGCCGCTCGGTCAAAAAGCCGTCGATGGTGCGCTGATGGGACTCCACCACGTGGCGCAGGGAGTTGAGCACCTGGCTGCGGATGGACTCCTGGAAGTTGGAGTAGAAGACGAAATAGGTGAGGACGTAGGGCAGAAAGGCCACCACGGCGATGGTCAGGGCTATCTTGCGCCCCAGGGCCTTGTAGTAGGGGGCCTGATGGGTTTCCTGGTTCATGCCGCCTTGTTTCCTCCCGCGGGCCTCATGTCAGTCGGCCAGGCCATAGCGCTTGAGCTTGCGCCACAGGCTCACCCGGTCCACCCCCAGGATCTCGGCGGCCTTGGTGCGGTTGCCCCTGGTCTGGGCCAGCACCCACAACACGTACTCGCGCTCCTTGTCCTCCAGGGTGGGCAGGCTGCCCTCGGGCGGGGTTTCCTTGAAGGGGGGCGCGTTCAGGTCCTCGGGCAGATCGCGGATCTGCAGCATGTCGCCGGCGCTTAAAGCCACCGCCCGCTCCATGACGTTCTCCAGTTCGCGCACGTTGCCGGGAAAGGCGTAGCCTTGCAGGACGCGCATCATCTCCGGGGAGACGCCGCGGATCTGCTTGTTCTGCTGGCCGGCGTATTTTTGCAGGAAGTGGGTGGCGAGCAAGGGGATGTCGTCCTTGCGCTCGCGCAGGGGGGGGATGTTAAGGCAGACCACGTTAAGGCGGTAGAACAGGTCCGAGCGGAAGGTCCCCTCCTCCACCAGCTTCTTCAAGTCGCGGTGGGTGGCGGCCACGATGCGCACGTCCACCGGCACCGGCTCGGTGCCGCCCACGCGCAGGACGATCTTCTCCTGGATGACGCGCAGCAGCTTGACCTGCATGGGGGTGGGCATGTCGCCTATCTCGTCCAGGAAGATGGTGCCCCCCTCGGCGGCCTCGAAGAGCCCGCGCTTGGCCGAGACCGCCCCGGTGAAGGCCCCCCGCTCGTGGCCGAACAGCTCGCTGGCCAAGAGATCCTCGCTCAAGGCCCCGCAGTTGAAGGCCATGAAGCGGTTATCGGCCCGGGGGCTGGCATAGTGCACCGCGCGGGCGAAGACCTCCTTGCCGGTGCCGGTCTCGCCGGTGATGAGCACGTTGCAGTCGGTGGGGGCTATCTGGCGCAGGGTGCGCACCAGCTTCTGCACGTTGGCGTTGTTGCCCAGGATTAGCCCCAGCCCCTCGCGGGCCTTCAGATCGCGGCGCAGTTGGTGCAGCTCGGCCTTTAGCCGGGTCTTCTCCAGGGCGTGGGCCACCTGGGCGCGCACCTCGTCGATCTTGTAGGGCTTGGCGATGTAGTGGAAGGCCCCCAGCTTCATGGCTTCGATGGCCGAATCCACCGAGGCGTAGGCCGTGAGCATGATGACCTCGGTGTCGGGATGGCGGGCGCGCACCTCGGCCAGCACGGCCATGCCGTCCACCTTTTCCATGCGCAGGTCGGTCATGACCAGGTCATAGGAGCCCTGGGCCAGCTTGGCCAGGGCCTCGGTCCCGCCCCCGGCGGCCTCCAGGCGGTATTCGCCGCCCTTTTCCAGGATGTGCTGGAGATTGCGGCGGGCCACCGCGTCGTCCTCCACGATCAGTATGCGCGGCTTGAAGGACATGGCTACACCGCCTGGGCGGGCAAGGGGAGATGGACCAGGAAGCGGGCGCCGCCGCCGGGCCGGTTTTCCACGTTGATGCGCCCCTGGTGGCGCTCCACGATGCCATAGGTGATGGACAACCCCAGGCCGGTGCCCTGGCCCACTTCCTTGGTGGTGAAGAAGGGGTCGAAGATGCGGGGCAGCACCTCGGGGGCTATGCCCGGGCCGTTGTCGGCCACCTCCAGCAGGGCCTCCCTGGACTCGGGGCTGGTCCAGGCCCGGATGACCAGCTCGCCCTCGCCGGCCATGGCCTGGATGCCGTTTTGGATCAGGTTCAACAGAGCCTGCACCATGTGGTTGCGGTCCATCATCAGGATGAGCCCCTGGGGAACCTCCACCTCCACCTTGACCTGGGGGGCCAGTTCGCCCTTGATGAGGCGCAGGGCCTCGTCCACCACGGCCAGCAGGTCCTCGGCCTGGGGCACGAACTCGCGGGCGCGGCTGAACTCCAAGAGGGAGCGCACGATGTCGCGGGCCTTGGCCACTTGCTGCTCCACGGTGTCCAGGAGTTCCTGGTGATAGGGCGCCAGCGAGCCCCCCATCTCCTCTTGCAGTATCTGGCAGGAGGTGGAGATGTTGTTCAAGGGGTTGTTCAACTCGTGGGCCACGCCGCTGGTCAGGGTGCCCAGGGAGGTCAGCTTCTCGCTCTGTATCATATGGGCGCGGTTTTCCTGCAACTCGGCCACCATGCGGTTGAAGGCCATGACCAGGGTGCCTATCTCGTCCTGGGATTGCCCCCAGGGGATGGGCCGGAAATCGCCGTGGGCCACCTGGCGGGTGGCCTCCTCTATGGTGTGCAGGGGGCGCACCATGCGCACCAAGAGCATATAGACCATGGCCGCCACCATCAGGCCCAGGCCGATGAGAAAGATGCCCAGGAAGGGGCGGTATTCGCTCAGCAGGCCGCCGATGCGCTGGCGTTCGCGGGCCGAGACCTCCTCGCAGCTGGCGATGAGATCCTTGCCCGCCTGGCGCAGGGCCTGCACCGCCGGGCTCTGCTCCAGGCGCTCCGGGTTTTCCTGCCCCCCCGGCAATTGCCGCACCTGGGCCAGGGCCAGGCCATAGGCCGCGGCCTGGCGGAGCAGCGCTCCGCTCAGCTCCGGTCCCACGCCATCGCGCAGGCTGTCCTGGTCCTGGGCCAGGAGCTGGTCCAACTGCTCCAGATAGGCCAGGGCCTGGTTGAAGTCCTCCTGGTGGCGATAGAGGAAGTAGTTTTTCTCATAACGCCGCACCTCCAGGACCGTGTTGAGCAGCAGATCGGCCCGGCTCAAGCCGTAGAGATTGTCCTCCATGCGGGCGAAAAACCGGTAGCTGAACCCGCCAAAGGCCGCCATGCTCAAGAAGGCGGCCACGAAGCCCAAGACCAGGCGCACCCGAATCTTGCCCAGGCCGCTGAAGCTCTGTCTGTCCTTGCCCATGGTTTTTCCGTCCGGCGCAGCTTATAAGGTATGTAATTTTCGTGCCAAGGCGGCCCGCACGGCCAACCTGGCGAGTTGATGGCATATTTGTCCGAATAGCCCGCCCGCCTCCCGCTGGACGCTGTTGCGTTTGGCAACCATGCCCGGGGGCTCGCCGGGCTTTGGCCCACCTAATCAACCCCTTATCCCCTGGGAATCTTTTGTTGCATAGTGTAGCGCCCAGGCCGTGCGCGGCCCAGGGGGGCGTCGTTTTCCATTCTATCACCCCTGGCGCGCGCCCGGCGCGCCGGCTTTGCCCAACTGGGGGGCGATTTGGGCGCAATGGAGTGATGCCGCGCGGGCGGATTGGCCGCCTGGGGGGGCTGGCGCGGCCGGGCGCGTAAAGATGGTGTTGTATATTGCAACACAAGGCCGCGCCGCCTGCAACAAGCTGGCAACTGTCTCCAATCGATGGACTTTGGGGCCTGGCCCCGGCGGGCGGCCGTTGCATCCGGCAACGAGCCCCCGGCGGCGGGATCAGGGAGGTCATGCATGTTATCACAATTATAACGGATAGATATCCAAAAGACCCGCTTGGCATGTTTCTTTCAAACCTTTGCCGGCAGCCGGGGGAAGCCGGGCGCTGTCCAGGCCCTGTCCATCCCGGCGCGACCACGCCAGACGCGAGCCAAGGCCCGCGCCGGGCATTTGGCTTCAAGCGGGTCAGTTCTTTGAGGGAGGTTCCAACATGGTTCAGCAAAAACCAGCGGCCGCTGCCCCTTCCGGCGGCCTGCCGCCCATGCCCGACAACTTCGAGATGGCCCCGGTAAGGAAGCCGGTGGACTATAAGCGCATCGGCTTCATCGCCCTGGGCATCGCCTTGTTCGCCCTGTTCTATCTGATGCCCGAGCTGCCCCAGGCCACCGACCCCCTGGGCAAGGTTTTCAAGCTTAGCCGCAACGGCCAGTTGGCCATCGGGCTCTTCCTCATGGCCGGCACCTGGTGGGTCTTCGAGGTGCTGCCCATCGGCGTCACCAGCATCATGATCGGGGTCATGCAGGCCCTGTTCATGATCCGCAAGCCCGAGGACGCCCTGCGCGACTTCTTCGACCCCTCGGTGTGGTTCATCTTCGGCTCCCTGGTGCTGGGCATGGCCTTCACCCGCTCCGGGCTGACCAAGCGCATGGCCTACAAGATGCTGACCCTGGTGGGCGAGAACACCAAGTTCATCCTGCTGGGCTGCTTCATCGCCGTGGCCCTGATGACCCTGCTCATGGCCCACACCGCGGTGGCGGCGGCCATGATGCCGCTGTTGATGGCCATCCACAGCCTCTATACCGACGGCGAGGAGAAGGTCACCAAGTTCGGCAAGGCCCTGTTCATCGGCATGGCCTACGTGGCCGGGGCCGGCTCCATCATCACCTTCCTGGGCGCGGCGCGCGGGGTGGCCGCGGCCGGCATGTACAAGACCTTCACCGGCAACGACATCGGCTTCTTCGAGCTGACCTGGTACATGTGGCCCATCGGCATCGGCATGGTGTTTTTGCTCTGGCTGCTCATGACCATCGTGTTCAAGCCGGAGAAGAGCCACGTGCCTGGCCTGCGGGTCAAGGCGGCGGCCCTGGCCAAGGAGCAGGGCCCCATGACCGGCAACGAGATTTTCGTCCTGCTCTGCACCGCGCTGGTGGTGCTGCTGTTTGGCTTGAAGAGCTTCGTGCCCGCCTTGAAGGATCTGGACCGGGCGGCCATCATGCTCACCCCCACCCTGCTTTTCTTCATCGGCAAGGTGCTGACGGTGAAAGACCTGGAGGACCTGCCCTGGAACATCTCCCTGCTCTTCGGCGGGGCCATGTCCATCGGCTTCTGCCTGTGGGGCACCGGCGCGGCCGAGTGGATGGCCGTGCACTGGCTGACCATGTTCCAGAACGCCCACTGGCTGGTCTTCGTGCTCTCCATCGCCTTCTTCGTGCTGCTCATGACCAACTTCATCATGAACGTGGCGGCGATTGCCATCAGCCTGCCCGTGGCCCTGGTGGTGGCCAAGTACATGGGCGTCTCCCCCGACGTGGTGGTCTACGCCGCCCTGGTCACCGCGGGCATGCCCTTCAACCTGCTCATCGGCGCGGCCCCCAACGCCATGGCCTACGAGTCGGGCCAGTTCACCACCGGCGAATTCTTCATCTGGGGCTGGCCGGCCAACGTGATCCTCATGATCGTGCTGGCCGTGGCCATCACCGTGATCTGGCCCTTGTTCGGCATGCCGGTGCTGGTGAAGTAGGCCCCGAATTTGCTGGTCAAGGCTGATGAGTTCGAGTTAATTATTTCGCTGGCGCGAGCCAAGACGAAACAAGCCGTGAAGGAGAATCGCAGATGAGCAAGCCCAAGGCGGAAATCAAGGTGCGGGACATCACCGTCCCCCTGGCCGACTATCCCCACATGCCCTATTGGGCCAGCCTTAAAGAGGCGGTGGTGCAGCTCACCCTGGCCCAGCAGGGCCGCCAGCCCGAGGAGCGGCGGCGCAAGGTGCTGGTCTTCGACGAGGCCTACAAGCTGCTGGGCATGCTGACCCAGCGCGACATCCTGCGCGGCATCGAGCCCAAGTTCGCCCGCGACCTGAAGGACGGGGCCGCCCCCCTGTGGGAGGACCTGTTCTCGGCCGGGGCCCAGGCCGAGGCCAAGAAGCCCATCAAGGACTTCATGTCGCCGGTGGCCAGTTCGGTGCAGGCCGACGACGGGCTTTTGCGCGCCAGCCACATCATGATCGTGGAGGGCGTGGACCTGGTGCCGGTGATGGAGAACAACTCGGTGCTGGGCATGGTGCGCTTGGACGACGTGTTCACCGAGATCAGCAAGATCATCCTCTCCAATTAGCGGGGCTACAGGCAAGCGGTGGCCTGGAACGGGCTGAGGGACATCTTGTGGGGGCGTAAGCGCCAAAAGGTCATCTCGGGGGATGCGCCCTCCCCCGAGCTGGCCGCCCGTTACCAGGCCTTCGTCAGCCTGCTCAAGGCCAACAACCGCGCCCTGGAAGTGATGACCGAGTTGCAGGCCCGGGTGCGCGGCGAGGTGGATATCTCCACCCAGTACGTGCAGGAGGCGGTGGGCGAGCTGGGCCGCCAGGTGGGGGGCATCGTGCGCTCCCTGGAGCGCATGTCCCCCGCCGCCGCCCAGGGGCTCATGCGGGTCCACGAGGATCTGGTGGGGCGCATCCGCCTGCGCCTTTCCAGCCGGCGGGCCATCCCCGAGGCCGAGCTGGTCCTGCCCTTTGCCGGCATCGGCCCGGACATGGAGGAGGTGGTGGGGGGCAAGGCCGCCCACCTGGGCGAGATGTCCTCCCAGCTCCACCTGCCCGTGCCGCCGGGGTTCGCCGTCACCACCTACGCCTTCAAGCGCTTCCTGGACTTCAACGGTCTCTGGGAGCGCATCCACGAGATCATGGCCCGCTCCTGCCTGGACGAGAGCGCCGGCGTGGCCGAGGCCTGCCAGAGCGTGGAAGGCCTCATCCTGAACGGGCATCTGCCCCCGGCCCTGGAGCTGGCCCTGGCCCAGGCCCTTCAGGGGCTCACGGAAGGCCGCGCCGGGGCGCTGGGCCTGGCCGTGCGCTCCTCGGCGGTGATGGAGGACACCACGGCCGGTTTCGCCGGCCAGTACCAGACCTACCTCAACGTGCCCCCCGCCGACCTGGGGCGCTATTACCGCCGCATCATCGCCAGCCAGTTCAGCCCCCACGTGGTTTCCTTCCGCCACCAGCGCGGCCTGCGCCTGGAGGACGTGGCCATGGCCGTGGTGGTGATGATCACCGTTCCGGCCCGGGTCTCGGGCGTGCTCTACACCTGCAACCCCAACGACCCCGCCCAGAAGGCCATGATGGTCAGCGCGGTGCGCGGGCTGGGGGCGCGCGCCGTGGGCGGCCAGATGCCCAGCAGCCTCTATCTGCTGGAGAAGACCCCCGCCGCCGCCGTGCTGCGCCAGGAGGTCATCAGCCAGGAGAGCATGAGCGTGGCCCTGGAGCAGGGCGGGGTGGACGAGGTTCCGGTCCCAGAGGAGCTGGCCCAGGAGCCCCTGCTGGACCAAGCCCAGTTGCGCGCCCTGTGTCAGCTGGGTCTGAGCCTGGAGGAGCACTATGGCCGCCCGGTGGACATGGAGTGGGCCCTGGACGAGCAGGGCCGGCTCTATCTGTTGCAGGCCCGCGGCCTGCGCATCATCGCCAAGGGCATCCAGCCCGCCGACTATGGCCGCCTGGTGGCCGGGCACCAGGCGCTGCTCAAGGACGGGCTCACCGCCAGCCCGGGGGTGGCGGCCGGGCCGGTGGTCCAGGTGCAGACCTCCAGCGACCTGGCCAAGGTGACGCAAGGCTGCGTGCTGGTGGCCCAGTCCAGCCTGCCCGAATACGCCGTGTTCCTGGACCGGGCCGCGGCCCTGGTCACCGAGGTGGGCGGCCCGGCCTCCCATCTGGCCTCGGTGGCCCGCGAGCGCCGGGTGCCGGCCATCTTCGCCGCGGCGGGCGCGCGCCAGCTCTTGGCCGACGGCTGCCAAGTGACGGTGGACGCCGACCGGGGCGTCATATACGAAGGCCGCATCCAGGCCCTGGTGGCGTTGCAAAAGAAGCGCTTCCTGGCCCTGGCCGAGACCCAGGCCTATCACAACCTGGAGCGGGTGCTGCGCCTCATCGTCCCCTTGAATTTGACCGACCCCCGCCTGCCCCAGTTCAATCCCCAGGGCTGCCGCAGCCTGCACGACATCACCCGCTACAGCCACGAGATGGCCATGCAGGAGATGTTCCGCTACGGCGAGGCCTGTCTGGAGCAGGGGGAGGAGCGGGGGGCCGCCCCGCCCCCTGGATCTGCCCGGCGGCTCATCGCCGACTTTCCCCTGGAGCTGTTCCTCATCGACCTGGGCGGGGGCTTGAGCCCGGCGGCCCGCGAGGCCCAGGTGCGCGAGGAGGAGATCGTCAGCGCTCCCATGCTGGCGCTTCTGCGCGGCATCCATTCCGTGGAGTGGCGCGGCCCCGGCGCGGTGGAGGCCCACACCCTGGCCCAGTCCCTGACCGCGCGCGGCGAGGGCGAAAAGACCGACCTGGCCTTTAGGCGCAACTATGTCCTCCTAAGCCGGGAGTACATGAACCTAAGCTCCCGCCTGGGTTTCCACTACTCCACCCTGGACGCCTATTGCTCCAGAAACGACGCCGACAACTATGTCCGCATGACCTTCATGCGGGGGGGGGCGGACCCGGCCCGGCGCGCCCGGCGGGCCCGCTACATCGCCACCATCCTGGAGCGCTCCGGCTTCTGGGTGGAGGTCAAGGAAGACAACGTATACGCGCGCATGGAGAAATACCCGGCGGCCGAGCTGCTGGACAAGCTGGCGGTCATCGGGCGGCTCATAGTGTGCACCCGTCAGATGGACATGGTGATGTTCAACGACGCGGTGGTGGACTGGTACATCGAGCAATTCATGAAGGGCGAGAGCCTGCCCGGAGTGAGCGGTTCGGCTTGACCCGCGAAAGGATAGCTGACATGAGGAAGCGCCTGTTCATTCTGCTGCTGGTGGCGGCCATGCTTGGCCTGGCCGCCGGGAGCGCTCTGGCGGCCGCCGATCCCGGCGCGGCCAAGGATATTCTGTTCATCTCCGGCCAGGTGGCCAACGCCCAGGGCAAGGGCGTGAAAGACGCCGCCATAGAGATAAGCGTGGGGGGCAAGAAGCTGCACCTGGAGGAGGAGCTGGTCACCCTCAAGGACGGCAAATACCAGGCCCAGATAAATCTGCCGGCGGGAACCCTGCCCGGCGCCCCGGTGACCCTGGAGGTGAAAAAGCCGGCCCACCAGGACAGCGGGGCCTTGCCCGTGGGGCCGGTGCTCAAGGAAGGCGTGGATGCCAAGGGCAACACCCGCTACCTGGCCGTGTTGGACGTCACCTTCAAGCGGGCCATCACCCCGGCCTTCTGGATCGCCACCTTGGTGCTTTTGGCGGCCTATGTGCTCATCGCCTTCGAGCTGATGCACCGCACCCTGGCCGCGGTGCTGGGCGGGGCGCTGTTATTGACCATCTCCTACACCGCTGGCGTCTTCAACCCCGCCTACTTCGTGGTCTCCTTCGAGGACGCCATGAAGGCCATCGACATGAACGTCATCTTCCTGCTGATGGCCATGATGATCATCGTGGGGGTGCTGAAAAAGACCGGCGTGTTCCAGTGGCTGGCCTACAAGTCCTTCCAGATGGCGCGCGGCAACGTCTTCGCCCTATCGGCCGTCCTCATGATCATCACCGCCGTCACCTCGGCTTTCCTGGACAACGTCACCACCATGCTGCTCATCATCCCGGTGACCATGGAGATCGCCTTCACCCTCAAGATCAACCCCATCGCCCTGCTCATGCCCGAGGTCTTCGCCAGCAACGTGGGCGGTACCGCCACCTTGATCGGCGACCCGCCCAACATCATGATCGGCTCCTACGCCAAGCTTACCTTCGTGGACTTCGTGACCAATCTCTCACTCATCTGCCTCATCTGCCTGGTTTTCAGCATCGCGTATTATCTGTGGTGGTACAAGAAGGACTACAAGAAGGCGGTGGTGGACGACGTGCCCCGCATGATCGCCTATCTGCGCGAGTCCTACAAGATCACCAACGCCAAGCTGCTCATGATCGGCGGCGTCATCCTGGCCATCACCATCTTCCTGTTCATCGTGCACGGGGCCTTGCACATGGAGCCCTCGGTGGCCGCGCTTATCGGCGCGGCGGTGCTGATGGTCATAAGCAAGGTGGACATCGTGGAGATGCTGGAGCACGAGATCGAGTGGCCCACCCTGGTATTCTTCATGTTCCTTTTCGTGGTGGTCTCCGGGGCCGAGGAGGCCGGGCTCATCCAGATCATCGCCGATTGGGTCAGAGACATGTCCCAAGGCTCCCTGGTGGTGGCCATCATCCTGATCCTGTGGGTGGCCGCCATCGCTAGCGCCTTCATCGACAACATCCCCTTCACCGCCACCATGCTGCCCATCGTGGCCTACCTGACCGAGGTCATCCCCGGCGCCCAGACGGGAGTGCTGTGGTGGTCGCTGGCTCTGGGGGCCTGCCTGGGCGGCAACGGCACCATGATTGGGGCGTCCGCCAACGTGGTGACCTGCGGCATGGCCGAGAAGGCCGGCTACCCCATCAGCTTCATGGCCTATATGAAGGCGGCCTGGTGGCCCATGATCGTCACCATCTTCATGAGCATGGGCTGGCTGCTCTTGGTGGAGATGTAAAAACCTCCGCGGCCAGGCGCGCTAGAGAGACGGACAAGACGGGCGGGGGCGCACCCCGCCCGTCTCTTTTGCCGCGGCTTAGCTTGGCGGACGGCTTCGGAGGTGGCTTACGCCTCTTGCCTCCACCGGCCGTCGGCCCCCGCGCGCCAGGCGGCCAGGTCGCGGGCCAGCCAGACCGGGCCGGGGAAGGCGGCCTGGGCGGCGGCCAGGGCCTGGCCGGGGTCCACCTGGGCGTAGAGGTGGCTGAGCAGGAGGGCTTGCGCCTTAGCCTGGCGGGCCAGGCCGCCGGCGGCGCTGGGGGTCAGGTGGCCGTCCTTGGGGTTTTGGTCGCTGCCGGCGCAGTGGGCGATGATGAGCCCCGCGCCCTGGCAGAAGGCGGCCAGTTCGGGGGTGGCCTGGCTGTCGCCCAGATAGACCAGGGAGGCCGCGCCCCGCTCCAGGCGATAGGCCAGGCTAGAGGGCATGTGAAAGGCCTTGGCGGCGGTGATGGCCAGTCCGGCCAGGGAGAGGCCCTGGCCGGGCTCCAGCCAGGTGGTGGTCAGGCGGGCCGGGTCACGGCGCAGCCAGGGGGAGAAGGCCTGGTCCAGGCCGGCGAGCACCTCTTGCAGGCCGGAGTGGGCCAGCAGGCTAAGACGGGCCTGGGCGGCCAGGCGGGGGTCATAGTTGAGGGCGAAGAGCAGGGGTATCAGGTCGGCCAGGTGATCGGGGTGGGGGTGGCTTATGAGGACCGCCGCCAGGGCGGCCGGGTCGCGCCCCGCCTCCATGAGGCGGCGCAGGGCCCCCTGGCCCAGGTCCAGCAGGAGACAGGCCCCGCCGCTTTCCAGCAGATAGGCCGGCGAGGACTTGTCGGCGCGCAGTTCGCAGGTGCCCGAGCCCAGGACGGTGAGCAGCATGTCAGGCCCTGGTCTGGGCCAGCATGGCGGCCCGGCGCTGCTTGAGCCCGGTCAGCAGGCTGGCGGGGATGCGCAGATCGCCCCGGCCGATGCCCAGGCGGATGTCGGGCTTGGCCTGGCCGTGGAAGTCGGTGCCGCCGCTGATGGCCAGGCCCAGGCGGGCGGCCAGGCTTTCCAGGGCGCGGCGCAGGGCGGTGTCGTGCTCGCTGTAGAAGACCTCCACGCCTTGCAGGCCGTCCTTCATGAGCTGGCGCAGCAGGTCTTCCAGTTGGGGCAGGGGCAGTTTGAGCACGCCGGGGTGGGCCAGCACGGGCAGGCCTCCGGCGGCCTTGATCATGGCGATGCCCTGCTGGGGCGAGAAGCGGAACTTGGGCACGTAGGCCGGGGCTCCAGCGGCCAGGAAGCGGGCGAAGGCCTCGCCGCGGTCGCCCACCACCTTGCGCGCTATGAGGGCCTGGGCGAAGTGGGGCCGGCCCACCTGGCCGCCGCCGGCGTGGGCTTCTACTTCCGCCATGGTCAGAGGTATGCCCAGGCCGTTGAGCTTGGCCGCGATCTGGGGGTTGCGCTCGGCGCGGGCGGCCTGCAGGCGCTTCAAGCCCCCCGCCAGTTCCTCCACCCGGTGGTCCACCCACAGCCCCAGCATGTGCAGGGCGCCGGTGGGGCCGCCCTGGACGCTTATCTCCACCCCGGGCACCACCTCGATGCCGGCGGAGAGTCCAGTGGCCAGGGCCTCGGCCAGGCCGTCCACGGTGTCGTGGTCGGTGACGGCGATGGCCTTGAGCCCGGCGGCGGCGGCGGCCTGGACCAGCTGGGCGGGGGTGAAGCTGCCATCGCTGGCGGTGGTGTGGGCGTGCAGATCTATGAGTTCCATGGTAGGGAAGGTTAGCCCAGGCGGCGGGGCATGGCAACCGCTTTGACGCCCCCGCGGGCTCAAAACGCCCCTGGCGCGGGGGGCTGGCTTGCAAAAAGAGGCGCGCGGCCGCACAATAGGTACAAGTCTTGCCAGACGGGATAGGAGTCTCATGGGAGAGCAGTCCTCGTCCTTGCCCATTTGCGTGATAGGCGCGGGGGCCTGGGGAACGGCCTTGGCCCACCACGCCGCCGGGGCGGGGCACGCCGTGCGCTTGTGGGCCTATGAACCCCAGGTGGCCGCCAGCATCAGCCAACACCACGAGAACACCCTCTATCTGCCCAAGACCCCCCTGCACCCCGCGCTGAGCTGCTCCAGCGACCTGGCCCAGGCCCTGGCCGGGGCCAAGCTGGCCCTGCTGGTGATGCCCAGCCACGTGTTCCGGACGGTGCTGGGGCAGGTCGCCCCCCTGCTGGAGCCGGGCTGCATCCTGGTCTCCTGCGCCAAGGGCATCGAGGACAAGAGCGGCTACACCATGTGCGAGGTGGCCGAGGACGTGCTGGCCAAGCAATTCGGCCGCCGCCTGTGCTGTCTTTCCGGTCCCAGCTTCGCCCGCGAGGTGGCCCTGGGCATGCCCACGGCGGTGACGGTGGCCTCCCGCGACGTCCAGACCGCGCGGGCGGTGCAACTGGCCCTGGCCACCCCGGCCTTTAGGGTCTACACCTCGCCCGACCTGGCCGGGGTGGAGATAGGCGGGGCGGTGAAAAACCCCCTGGCCATCGCGGCGGGCATGGTGGCCGGGCTCAAGCTGGGGCACAACACCCTGGCCGCCCTGGTCACCCGGGGCCTGGCCGAGATGACCCGCCTGGCCCAGGCCCGGGGCGGGCAGCTGGCCACCCTGGCCGGCCTGGCCGGGCTGGGGGACTTGGTGCTCACCTGCACCAGCCCCCAGTCGCGCAACTTCTCCGTGGGGCGGCGGCTGGGCCAGGGCGAGGAGATCGGGGCCATCACCGGCTCCATGGCCAACGTGGCCGAGGGGGTGCGCAACACCCTGACCGTGCTGGGCCTGGCGGCCCAGGCCGGGGTGGAGATGCCCATCATCGCGGCGGTGCACCGGGTCATCTATGAGGGCATCAACCCGCAACAGGCCCTGAAAGAGCTGATGGCCAGGGAGTTGAAGCAGGAATAACGAGCGCTTGGCCCAGGGCCTGCCCTGGCCTTGCCCCGCTGATCGCAAAAGTGCTGGGCAAAGAGCCGCGCCCCCACGCTCTCCAGGGAGTCAGATGTCCCGCTCCATTCGGCAGCCGGTTTCCTTCCAGGAATTGCTCGAAGAAGAGAGCCTGCTGGGCGAGCGCATGGCCTATCACATGCGCTGGGTCTTCATGGGGATCGCCTGGTTCATCGGCCTGGCCTTGACCCTGTGGAGCAGCATACCCCAGGCCACGGTGTGGGCGGTGGTGCTGCTCAGCCTGGCCCTGGGCTACAACGCCTGGCTGGGACTGCGCATGCGCCGCGGGGCCCTGCCAAGGTGGATAAGTTACGTTTCCGTGAGCTTGGATTTGCTGGTCGTGGCTGGCTATTGCTACCTAGCCTCCCGCAGCGGTCACAGCCTGGCCGCGGCCAGTTCCCCCGTGCTGTTCATGTACCCCCTGGTCCTCTTCTTCGCCGCCCTGCGCCACCGCCGGCTATTCCTGCTCTACTCCCTGGGCTGCGCGCTGTTGCTCATGAACCTGGCCTATTTCCTCTCCTATCCCTACATGGACCAGGGGATGCTGAGCCACGGCGGAGGCAACAACCCGCTCAACATGCTGCTGCGCAGCGTCTACCTGACCATGTTCGGGGGCTCGCTCTTCCTGCTGCCCCGCATCATCTCCCGCCTGATCTCGCGCCAGGCCGCCCTGTTCCAGGCCCAACACCAGGCCGAGGAGCGCTATCTGCAAGACTTGGAGCAAAAAGTTGAACAGCGTACGCGGGAATTGACCGTGGCCAACCAGGAGCTGCAAAACGCCCTGGCCGAGGTCAAGACCCTCTCGGGCCTGCTGCCCATCTGCGCCAACTGCAAGAAGATCCGCGATGACCAGGGCTATTGGCAGGGGGTGGAGCAGTATCTCTCCACCCGCTCCCAGGCCGAGTTCACCCATGCCATCTGCCCAGAATGCCTTAGCAAGCTCTATCCCGAGATATTCCAGGCCCCGGCCCAGGCCACGGAGCCTGCCAGTGATTAGACTGTTTACTCTAATATGAGCGGGAGGCCATGAGCATCTTCAGCATCGACCAGAGCAAATGTCACCAGGACGGCATCTGCGCCGCCGAGTGTCCCCTGGCCCTCATCGACTTCCAGGGCAAAGGAAGCTTTCCCACCCCCATCCCGGCCGCGGCCGAGTTGTGCATCAACTGCGGGCACTGCGCCGCGGTCTGTCCCCACGGGGCCTTGTCGCTTACGGCCATGCCCCTGGAACAGATGCCGCCCCTGCGCAAGGAGCTGGCCATAAGCCCTGAGCAGGCCGAGCAATTCTTGCGCTCGCGCCGCTCCATCCGGCTCTACAAGGACCAGGCCGTGCCCCAGGATAAGTTGCAGCGATTGCTCGAACTAACCAGCTACGCCCCCAGCGGCCACAACCGCCAGCCCGTGCACTGGCTGGTCCTGGGCGGGCGCGAGCAACTGAACGGGCTGGCCGCCATCGTCATCGAGTGGATGAAGTACGTGATGAAGGAGCAGCCGGCCCTGGCCCAGATGCTGCACATGGACCTGGTGCTGGCCAAGTGGCAGGCGGGCAAGGATCCCATCCTGCGCGGCGCGCCCCAACTCATCGTGGCGCACGGCCTAAAGGAGGAGCGCACGGCCCCCCAGGCCTGCACCATCGCCCTGGCCTACCTGGAGCTGGCCGCCCTCTCCTTAAGCCTGGGGGCCTGCTGGGCCGGCTATTTCGGGGCGGCGGCCGCCATGTTCCCGCCCCTGCAAAAGGCCCTGGACCTGCCCGCCGGGCACCTGGCCATGGGGGCCATGATGGTGGGCTATCCCAAGCTGGGCTACCAGCGCCTGCCCTTGCGCAACGCCCCGCCCATCACCTGGCGCTGAGGGCCTGGCCATCGCTTGTTTTTACCTAACGCCAATGCCACTTCTAGGGAAAAATTAATCTTTTCTTCGTGAGGGCGGGGTTTACCCCCGCCCCCACGAAGAAAATACGTGGAAATATAATTGGCATAAAAAGGCCAGGGCGGGTTCGCTCCCGCCCTGGCCTTTATCACGGCTTCGTCCCGGCTGGGCCTACTTGGCCTTGGCCAGCTCCTCGTCCTTGAGCACCCGGCGCAGCACCTTGCCCACCATGGTCTTGGGCAGCACCTCGCGGAATTCCACCACCGAGGGCACCTTGTAGTGGGTCATGTTCTCCTTGCACCAGTCGATGATCTCGGCCTCGGTGATCTTGCCGATGTGCTCGGGCTTTAACACCACGAAGGCCTTCAGTATCTCGCCCACCTTGGGGTGGGGCAGGCCCACCACCGCCACCTCCAGGATGGCCGGGTGGCTGAAGAGGTAGTCCTCGATTTCCTTGGGGAAGACGCTGTAGCCCTTGAATTTGACCAGGTCCTTGGCCCGGTCCATGATGAAGGTCCAGCCCTCGGCGTCCATGTAGGCGATGTCGCCGGTGTAGAGCCAGCCGTCGCGGATGGTCTTGGCGGTCTCCTGGGGCCGGTTGAAATAGCCCTTCATCACCTGGGGGCCCTTGACGCACAGCTCGCCCACGCCCTCGGGGCCATAGGGCATCTGCTTCTCGCCGGTCTCCAGGTCCATGATCTTGACATCGGTGTTGGGGAAGGGCAGGCCGATGGAGCCCATGACCCGCTCGGTCCCCGGCTTGAGCACGAAGGGGTTGGCGTGGGTGACCGGAGAGGACTCGGTGAGCCCGTAGCCCTCCACCACCAGGGAGCCGATCTTCTTCTCGAAGGTGAGCTGCACCTCGCGCGGCAGGGGACCGGCCCCGCTCAGGCACTTGACCAGGGGCTTGAGGTCGAATTTCTCCACCCCGGCGGTGTTGTTGATCTTGTTGAAGAGCACGGCCACGCCCGGCATGATGAGCTGGGTGCCCTTGCCCCACTTCTCCACCTGGGCGGCCCACTCCAGCATGTCCTCGGGCGGGCGGGGGAAGAGCAGTTGGAAGCAGCCGGTGGCTATGGCCACGTTCATCACGCAGGTCATGGCGAAGACGTGGAACAGGGGCAGCACGCCCACGTAGCCGCCGCCCCTGGGGAAGTCCTCGCCGATCCAGGCTTTGCCGCACAGGGCGTTGCTGACCAGGTTGCGGGCGGTCAGCATGCCGCCCTTGGGGGTGCCGGTGGTGCCGCCGGTGTATTGCAACACCGCCACGTCGTTGATCGGGTCCACCTTTACCGTGGGCACCGCGGGCGCGGTCTTGATCAGGTCGGTGAACTTGAGGGCCTCGGCCGGCATGGGGCCGGTGGGGATCTTTTTCAAGAGCTTGCCCAGGATCTTCTTGACCGGGCTCATCTTCACCATATCCACCACGTTGGTGCCGATGAGATGCTTGACCTTGGTCTCTTTGAGCACCTTGCCCGGGGACTCGAAGACCGAGTCCAGCACCACCAGGGCCGAGGCCCCGGAGTCGTTGAGCTGGTGCTTGACCTCCAGGGGCTTGTAGGTGGGGTTGATGGCCGTGGCGGCGATGCCCAGGCGCTGGCAGGCGTAGAAGGTGATGACGAACTGGGGCGAGTTGGGCAGCATCAGGGCCACCACGTCGCCCTTCTTGAGCCCCAGGTTGTTAAAGGCGGTGGCCAGGCGGTCCACGGCCTGGTCCAACTCGGCGTAGGTCATCACCGAGTCCAGGAAGATCAAGGCCTTGTTGCCGGGGTAACGGCGCGCCGTGTCGCGCAACATGTCGCCCAGGCCTATCTCCGGAATGTCGATCATTCTGGGCACGCCTTCGGGCCAGTGCCTATACCACGGACGGTCCCCCAGATCTTGGGCCATGACTCCTCCTTGAATTGGGGCGCAATTATGCGCTCCCCCGGGTTAGAAGGGGCTGGGTTTGTCGCGGCGGGCGTCCAGGTACCTTAACCCAGCGCGAGCCTGGGTGTCAATGCGCTCAGGGGGAAACAGACATCCCGGCGGGTTCGGGAGGAGCCAGGACGCTGACCTGCCCGGCCTTGACCTCCACCTCCAGGGACGGCAGGGGAGGATTGAAGCGCAGCAGATAGCGCCCGGGCAGGGCGGGCAGGGGACGCTCGCTGACCCCGGAGAGCAAGGGATCGCCGTCCAGGCCGCGCACCTCGAAGGGCTGGCTCAACCCGCCCCGGTCGCGCCCCACCTTGATGGCCCCCACCTGGGGCAGCTCCAGGTCCAGGCGCTGACCGGGGAGCAGTTGGACCTGGCGGCGCAGGGGCGGGGCCGTCTGCACGGTGAGGGCGTAAGCGCCGGGCAGCAGGTGCAGGGGCGAGCCGGTGTAGCCGGTCCCCGCCGGACGCTGGCCCAGTTGGTCCAGCACCTGATAGGGCACGCGCAGCGCCCCGCCCGCGCCAGGCAGGCCCAGGGTGAGTTGGGCCTTGGGTCCGGTGAGCAGGTCCACCTGACGCCCGGCCCCCAGTTCCAGGCTCCAGCTCAAGGGGGGCGACAGGCTCTTGATCATGTAGTAGCCGGCGTTCAGTTCCAAGTGGAAGGGCAGGCGCTTCTCCTTGGCCTCCAGCTTGCCGGTGTCCAGGTTGGCCACGCTGAGGTGCCAGTGCAGAACCTTGCCCTGGGCGTCCTGGGCGCGCAGGGCGAGCTTGCCGCGTCCGCCCACCCACAGGCGGGTCTGGCCGCTGGACTGCACGGCCACGGTCTTGGGGGGCTGCCCCGGTCCGGCTCCGGAGTTGGCCGGCCAGTTAAGGCTGTAGACCCCGGGCGGGATTTGCAGGGGACGGCCGCTTTGGCCCTGACGCCGCCAGCCGGCCTGCTCGCGCCGCTCCAGGCTGAACTCCACCATGAGGGGCGTGTTGGCGGGGTCATGGGCCTGCACCAGCAGCCGGGTGGCGGCCAGGGCCGTCAGCACGGTCTGGTGCAGCAGGGGGGAGGTCTCGCCAGGGCGGACGGCGGACTGATAGGCCCCGCCCCCGGCCAGGGTCAGGCGGCGCAGGCCTTCCAGCCCCTGGCCAGACCCCAGGGAGAGGGCGTGGACAAAGACTTCCTCTGGCAGCGGGCCCCCCTGGCCCAGCAGGGCCGGCTCCAGGCCCGGGGCCTGGCCGGCGCATAGTATGACCAGCGAGCCCTGCCCCTGGGAACGCAACCAGGCCAGGGCCTGCCCCACGGCCTGACCCAAGCTCCCGGCCTGAGCCAGGTCCTGGCCCTCCGGTTGGGGCAGGATGACCTCGGCCTGCTTGACCTCCAGGGCGGAGGCGGGGGGAATGAAGAGGCTGGCCCCCTGCTGGTTGGCCAGCCAGACCCCCACCTTGACCCGCAGGGGCAGGGTGCGCAGCTCGGTCTGCAAGGCCGCTTCCACCAGGGGACGGAGGGGCGAGCCCAGCCAGGGCTGGTCCAGGGCGGCGGTGTTGTCCACCACCAGGGCCAGGTTCCAGGGCGCGCGCAGGATATCCTCGAAGGCCTGGGCCGGTTGGGCTGGCGCGGTCAGCCAAAGGGCCAAGGCCAGCCACGGCCAGGCCCGCCCGCCCCAGGCCCGGGTTGGGGGCCGGGAGCGGCCGCGCCGCGCCCTGGCCGGGGCCTGTCCCATCCAGCCCTGCCCGGCCTATCTGGCCTGGCCGGGGCTTCCCTGGGCTCCGCCCGCGGGCGGGTCCAGTTTGCGCAAGCCGGCGGGCAGCTCGAACAGGCTGTCCGGCTGGGGAGCCTTCTTGACCTGGCGGTAGGTCAAGAGCCAGGAGCCGTCCACCGCCCCGGTGCGCAGGGGCAGGCCCAGGTCCTTGGCGTACCAATACCAGATGACCTGGTTGTAGCCGCCCTGGTTGTAGGTGATCTGGTACTTGCGGGTGGCGACGCCCTCCACCACCTCCGGCCCCATATCCTGGCGGCTCACCTCGCCGGGCAGCTTGTCCCCCTCGGCCGGGGGGCGGCTGAGGTCCATGCCCTGCTGGAGGGGCGCTTCATAATAGACGCCCTGCTGGGGATAGACCAACCAGCTGACGCCCAGGTCCTGGCGCATGATATGGTAGAAGACCGGCGCGCCGGCCTGGGCCTGGCCGGCTTGGTCCATGCGCACCTTGGGGCCCTTGATGTAGACCTGGGCCAGGGCCTCCTGGCCGCCCATCTGGCGCGCCACCAGGGCGGAGAACTCCAAGGCCCTGGCCGAACCGGACCAGGCCAGCATCAGCAGGGACCCCAGCAGGATGGCCAGCCACGCTTTGCGCATCTCCATGCTCCTCTTGTGTGGGCCGGGTCGGGGGGCGGCCCGTATTTTTGCCCATATTTATAGCTAGATACCTTGTGTTATTCTAGCAGCCCCGCCGGGGGGCGTCCATGCTTTTTCCTTAAGGTAGCACGCTGGGCGCGCCCCCTCTTGGGCTGCCAGCTGGCCCTGACGCTGGCAGAGGCTCGCGGGCCGCCGCGCCCGGCTGTCACGCCGCTTGCGCGGGCGGTGGCGGTGGTCTTGGCCTTTCCGCGCAAGCGGCGCGCCAGCCTTTATCGCCTTCTCCGGCCTTTTCTTGCTTGGGACGGGCCTGGGGCCGATAATATCGCTTCGGGGGGGCCGAGCTAATATTGTCCATATTTTCAGATTGATGGAAAATAACCCTTGACGCGGGCTTGAGCGGTGGTTAGCTTCCCGCCCCATAGGAGGCCGTTTCATGGCCGACCAGGAACTGCTGGACCAACTGAGCCTGCGCCTTATAAAGGGGGTGGGCAGCCTGACCTTCACCCGCCTGATCCGGGCTTTTGGCTCGGCGGGAGAGGCCCTGCGCGCCCCGGCTTCCCTGCTGGAGGCCGTGGCCGGGGTGGGTCCGGCCCTGGTCCGCGCCCTGGGCGCGCGTGACTTCACCGCCGACCCCGAGGAGCAACTGGCCAAGCTGGACGAGTTGGGCGGCCGTTTGGTGGCCTTGGCCGACCCGGATTATCCGCCCTGCTTGCAGGCCATCTACGCCCCGCCGCCCCTGCTCTTCGTGCTAGGCGATCTGCGGCCCCTGGCCGGGGGCGGGGTGGCGGTGGTGGGCAGCCGCAACATGACCCCCTACGGG
>CAZLSD010000030.1:0-6485 GCA_964561775.1 uncultured Desulfarculus sp.
GAAGGGGGGTTTGGGGGGAAACCCTTTTTGCGCTGCAAAAAGGGTTTCCCCCCAAATCTTCCCCTCTTACCCTCTCCTCTCCCGCAGCTTGATCAAATTGGCGCGGGCGAAGTCCAGGGAGGGGTCCAGGTCCAGGGCGTGTTGGTACATCTGGCAGGCCATGTCGATGCGGCCCAGCTCGCGCAGGTTGGAACCGATGTTGGCGTAGTTGATGGCCTGGCCGGGCTCTATCTCGATGGCCTTGGTGAAGGCCTCGATGGAGGCTTCGTGCTCCTTGAGCATGTAGTGGCAAAAGCCCAGCAGGTTATAGACCTCGTGATGGGGCTCGGGGAAGGCGGCGGCGCGGTTGAGGGCGGCCTTGGCCTGGTCGTAGCGGCCCAGGTCTTTCAAGGCCGCGCCCATCTGGGTGTGGATGCTGGCCTCGTCCTGGCTGGGGGGGTCCAGGGCCAGGGCGCGCTCCAGGGAGGCCAGGGCCTCTTGGGGGCGCTCCAGGTTCATCAGGGCCAGGGCGCGGAAGAAGTGGGCGTAATAGGCCTGGCCCGCCACCTGGGTCATGCTGGTGAGCACGGCCAGGGCTTCTTCGGGGTCGGGGAGCTGGCTGGCCAGCTTGGCGGCGTGGAAGATGACGTCGGTGCCGGTGGTGCGGTAGGCGAAGTGGGCCCCGGGGATGATGGTGTAGACCGCGGGCACTTGCAGGCGGGGGTGGGTCACGTCCAGGCAATAGGGGAAGAAGCCGCGCTGGGCCAGGGCCGCCACGCAGGCGCGCACCTCGGCGGCGATGTCGGACTGGCTTAAGTCGGGCAGTTCGGCCAGGGGGATGGTCCCGGCGGCCTGGGTGACGTAGCGGGCCTGGTCCAGGTCGCTGAACTTGGGCAGGGCGCTGACCTTGTAGTTGCTGCCGGTGTGGAAGTCGCCGGCCAGTTGGGCCACCTCGGTGAGCGCCCGGATGAGGGCCTTGGCCGGGCTGGAGGCGGTGCCGGCGGCGTAGACTATCTCGCTCTGCTGGGGGAAGGTGGCGGGGTCCCAGCACAGGGCGGCCACCGAGGGTATGCCCATGCCGCAGGTGAAGTCCTTGAGAAAGACCCTGATTCCGGCGTGCTGGAACTTGTCCAATAGTTCTCGGCAGATGGGGTCGGCCAGACTGGCTTCCTCGATGGCCGGGGTGGGGCGTTCTTCAAGGGTGACCAGGGCGCTGACGTGGCGCTCCACCACCTCGCACAGGCTTTGCAGCATGGCCTCGGCCTGGAGGTTGCCGGCGGCGGGGCCGTTGTACTCGTTGATGGCGTAGAACCAGCCCAGGGGTATGAGTTCGTCGCGGTCCTGGGCCAGGTTGCGGGCCCAGGCCCAGGTCTGGGGCAGCAGATTGAAGGCGGCCTCGGCCCGCTCCAGGTCGCCAGCCGGGTGATAGAGGGACTGGGCCACCTGGGCGAAGGGCATGGCCGGGCCGGGGAGTTGGCCGGGCAGGGCGCGGGGGAAGTCGGTGGCGCGCATGAAATGAAAGAAGCTGAAGCGCTCGGCCAACTCCATGAGGGCGCTGGCCTCGGCCTGGATGGGGCTGGCCCCCTTGCCCATCTGCTTCTTGGTGCTGGTCAGCGCGCTGGCGGCGTCGCCGCACAGGCTGATATAGACGGGGATATCCAGGCGTCCGGTGTCTATGCGCTTGATTTTTCGCAGCACTTCCTGGCCCAGCGCGGCGAAGGCCTGGCTGGCCCAGGCCACGGTCTCCTGGGGGGGGCGGGTCTTGTCCTGCTCCAGGGTATAGGATTTGGGGGTTGGTCGCAGGGAGATTCCCGAGGAGGCGGGTGGGGGGTTCATGTCAGGCTCCGCCTATTAACATGCTTGCTTATAGCCATAATTTTGTATAGAGGCCAAACCAAAAACAGCGGCGCCCGCTGGCAAGAGCGGACGCCGCTGCCAGAAATCAGCCTAAGGACTAGACGCAGCCGGTCGGCTTGGCCAGGCCGGCCATCTTGCAGGCGCCCTTGCCGGGGCCGCTGGGGAACAGCTCGTAGATCTGCTTCAGCTTGTAGCCGGTGACCTTGGTCATGATGCGGACCATGGGGGCGATGCCGTTTTTCTTGTAGTAGTCCTGGAGGTAGTGGATGACCTTCCAGTGCTCGTCGGTCAGCTCAGAGATGCCCTCGGACTCCTTCACGTAGTGAGCCCAGTCCAGGTCCCACTTCTCGGGGTCCATCAAGAACCCGTCCTCGTCGGCCTCGTAGCTTTTGCCTTTAAAGGTGATGGTAGGCATATCGGGACTCCTCCTTCCGGTTGAATCAACTAATACGGTCTATTTTCTAATATTTTCCGGTTTCCGCACACCGGCTTTCCCCAAAAGTACATCACCCTGTGTATCAAGACGCCCCCCCGGTGTCAAGCCTATTCTGCCTTTTTTCCGAAGCGTTGTCCGGTTTTGCCCCCCCGCGCCCGCGGGCTGCCGGCCTAAGCGGGGAAAGTGCTTGGTTTTTCGCCTAAACCACTACCTAGTGGGCACGGTTTTCAGCGCGCCACAACAGATAGGCCTGAACAAAGGCGTCCAGGTCCCCATCCAACACGGCGTCCACGTTGCCCACGTCCACCCCGGTGCGGTGGTCCTTGACCAGGCGGTAGGGGGCCAGCACATAGGAACGTATCTGGCTGCCCCAGGCGATCTCCTGATGGCTGGCGTGGATCTCGCGCTTTTCCGCCTCGCGCTTGGCCTGCTCCATCTCATAGAGGCGGGCCTTCAAGACCTTCATGGCCAGGTCCTTGTTGCGGTGCTGGCTCTTCTCGTTTTGGCATTGGACCACCACCCCGGTGGGCAGGTGGGTTAGCCGCACCGCCGAGGAGGTCTTGTTCACATGTTGGCCGCCCGCGCCCGAGGCCCTGAACACGTCCACGCGCAGGTCCGCCTCTTTGATATCGATTTCTATGTCGTCGTCCACCTGGGGCGAGACAAAGACCGAGGCGAAGGCGGTGTGGCGGCGGTGGCTGGCGTCGAAGGGGCTGATGCGCACCAGGCGGTGCACCCCGGCCTCGCCTTTCATCAGGCCATAGGCCTGGTAGCCGTTGACCTCCAGGGTGGCGCTCTTGATGCCGGCCTCCTCGCCTTCTTGCAGGTCCAGCATCACCACCCCGAAACCCTGACGCTCGGCGAAGCGGATGTAGAGCCTGAGCAGCATCTCGGCCCAGTCCTGGGCGTCGGTGCCGCCGGCCCCGGCGTTGATGGCCAGGATGGCGCTACGGCTGTCATCGGGGCCGCCCAACAGGCGGGCCGCCTCCAGACGGGCCACGCCCCGCTCCAACTCGGCCAGCCCGGCTTGCACTTCCTTGAACGCCTGTTTGTCGCCCTCTTCCTGGGCCAGTTCCAGGAGCACCTCGGCGTCCTCCATCTGGCGCAGCAGGGTCGTGATGCCGCCCACCGCCTGTTCCAGCTCGGTGCGCTCCTTGCCTATGGCCTTGGATTTGTCGGCGTCGTCCCAAAAGCCCGGCTTGGCCATCTCCTTGTCCAGTTCGGCCAGGCGGGCCTGCTTGGTTGCCGGGTCAAAGATGCTCCCGCAGCACATCCAGGCGTGGCCGCAAACCGTTTATAATTTCCTTTAGTTCCTCGAACATCTCCCACCCTCCTTAAGGCTGCCGCCAACCGTGGCCCCAGCGGGCCCAGGCCAGCAGGCAAAGGGCCAGCCCCAGGCCCAGCGGACCGGCTATATCGCCGGTGACAGTGAATAAAGTCGGCCAGCTCAACAAGGGAAGCTCCCGGGTGGCCACCGCCGGCACGAAAAGCCCCGAGGTCTGCTCGATGCCGCCGTCGGGCAGCACGAAGCCGCTGATGCCGGTGTTGGCGGCCCGGGCGCAGGCCACCCGGTTTTCCACCGCGCGCAGCACCAGATGGCTCATGTGCTGGGCCGGAGCTCCGGTATGGCCGAACCAGGCGTCGTTGGTCTGGTTGACCATCAGGAGCGAGCCGCGCTGGCGCTGGGACCGGGCCAGTTCCGGAAAGATCGATTCATAGCAGATGAGCGGCCCCAGCGCAAAGGGCCCGGCCTGCAAGGTATGCCCCTGGGCGCCGGGGGTCAGGTCCTGGCTGAGGGCCGCCACGGCGCGCACGAAAAAAAACAGGCGCGCCCAGGGCACATACTCGCCAAAGGGCACCAGGTGCACCTTGTCATAGTAGCCGGCCGGCGCGCCCTCCGGATTGACCAGCCAGGCCCGGTTGGTGACCTGATACTGGCCGGGCTGGCCTAAAAGCCCCACCGAGCCCAGGGTGATCCAGGCGTTCAGCTCCTGGGCCGCCTCCAGCACCGGCTGGCTCTCGCGGGCCTCGGCGGGAAAATAAAAGGGCGCGGCCGACTCGGGCCAGACCACCAGCCAGGGGCGGCCAGCTTGCTCGCGGGCGGCCTGGCGGGTCAGGTCCAGGTGGCGGGCGATGACCGCCGGCCGCAGCTCCCGGCTCCACAGTTCGTGCAAGGGCACGTTGGCCTGCACCACGCTGACCGTCAACTGGGGGGCCTGGGCGCAGGCCAGGTTGACCTGCTCCTGGCGCAGGCTTCCCCAGCCCCAGCCCGCGGCCAGCAGCAGGACCGCCATCCCCAGCGCCGTCAGACGCCGGGCCGGCCGGGCTCCGGGAATAAGACCCTGAAACAACAAGGTGTTGAGCAATACGATCAGGGCCGAGAGCCCGGTGGCCCCCACCAGTTCCGCCGTCTGCACCAATGGCGGGAAGCTGGTCAGCGCCCCGGAGAGGGGCAGCCAGGGAAAGCCGGTCAGGGCCTGGCCGCGCAGCCATTCCAGGCCAGCCCAGAGCAAGGGCCCGGCCAGCCACGGGGGGGTTCCCCGCCCCCCCAAATAGGCCAGCCCGGCGGCCCACAGGGCCGGATAAAGGGCCAGATAGGCCTGCAAGAGCAGCAAGGCCCCCAGGGCCAAGGCCCAGGGCAGCCCGCCATAGGTGGTCATGACCACCGTGAGCCAATAGTAGAGGCCGAATCCCTGGGCCAGGCCAAAGAGCCAGCCCGCCAGGGCGGCCTGGCGGGGCGTAATATCCCTTGTCAGCCAAAGAAGGGGAACCAGGCCCACCAGGGCCAGGGGCCAGGCATCCAGGGGCGGAAAGGCCGCCACCATCAGCAGGCCCACGCCCAGGGCGGCCGCGGCCCGGCCCCGGCCCGGCCACCAGGCTGACATGAACGGCAAGGCTCTAACCCTGGTCCTGACCCGCGCTGGCCAGCCTGACCAGCACCTTGACCACCCGGCGCTCGTCGGCGGACTTGACGACCATCTCCACCGGACCCACCATGACCTGCTCGCCGGTGACCGGCACCCGGCCCAGCAGGGTGGTGATGAGCCCGCCCAGGCTTTCGTAGCGTCCCTCGGGCAGTTCGTCGGGCAGTTCCGCGCCCAGGCGCTCGGAAAGCTCCTCCACGTCCACCCGGGCGTCGGCCAAGAGCGCGCCGTCGGCCTGCTCCACGATGAGGGGCTCTTCCTGGTCGTGCTCGTCGGCGATGTCGCCCACGATCTCTTCCAGGACGTCCTCCATGGTCACCACGCCGGCGGTGCCGCCGTATTCATCCACCACGATGGCCAGGTGGGTGCGCCCTCGCTTGAAGGCGCTCAGCAGCTGGTTGATGGGCATGGAATAGGGCACGAACATGGGGGGACGGGCTATCTGGGCCAGGCTGGCCTGGCGCTGGGAACAGGCGCAGAAAGGCAACAGGTCCTTGGCGTGCACCACCCCCATGATGTGGTCGGGGTCCTCGCTGAAAACGGGGATGCGCGAATGCCCCGAGTCCACGATGAGCTGGATCATGCGGTCCATGTCCACGTCCACGGGCACCGCGGCCAATTCGGTGCGCGGGCTCATGATCTGGCCGGCGGTGGTCTCGCCCATCTCCAGCACCGCGTCGATCATCTGGCCTTCGCCGTGGCCGATGAGTCCCTGGGCCTCGCCCTGCTCCACCAGGTCCTGGATCTCCCGCTCCAGGTCCTGGCTGGCCTCTGATTTGGCGCGGTGCACCATCCCGCGCAGTCTGCTCAGCAAACCGCCTTGCGGCGGCTCTTCTTCGTTTTCCCGTCCCATGATGACTTTTTCCCAGCCCAGGTGTGGCGCGCCCTTGGTTGCCAGGCCTCAAGCGGCCTTGAACCCGGGCGCGGCGCGGACCAATGCACGGTTTCGTATTGGAGGCGAAAGCCCCCTCAGCTCTCCAACGTACTCGCGGAGGTATTATCGCATGGATGGTGGCCATGCGAAAGACCTTCCAATAATCAGCCATATAGTAAAGGCCAATTACCCATTGTCAACCTACCGGCAAGCTTGCCTTTCCTGGCCGGGAAACTGGAGCGACACTCCCCTGATAACGGGGATATAACCCTGCATGTTTGGGGGTGGGTCAATTTTGAACGCCGCTTGGCAGCGAGGGCTCGATACAACCGCCGCCCCAGGCGCTGCCGCTCTCAAGCTTGAGGATGGAGACCCGGGCCCGGGCCTCGAAGCGGCCGGCCTGGAGTTCAGGCTG
>CAZLSD010000030.1:6585-23315 GCA_964561775.1 uncultured Desulfarculus sp.
AAAAAGTCCATGGACGGACTTTTTCAACACCCTGATGGATGATCGCTATTCACACTGTCCCACGACCACCACCTTGTAGCCCATGTCGGTGACATTCCTGGCGTCGGCATGGATCATGATGAAATCCATGAAGCGTCCCTTCTGGGTGGCCAAGAGCGATATCTTCACCTTGGCGCCTTGGCCGGGATTGATGATCATCTTCCCGTCCGCGCCTTCAGGGAAATACTGCTTGCCTGACTTTTGGGACAAGACCTTTAGCACGCTCAGGGGGGCGTCTCCCGAGTTTCGAATGTCGATCTCCAGCTCCACGGGCTTGTCCAGGCTCATGCTCCCCGCCTCCAGCTTCCGGGGGCTGACCTCCAAGACGCCCATGGGTATGGGGTCCACCTCCCCATGGAGGGATATCACCTCTCTGGCCTTGTCTTCCCCGCCCAGGTCGATATAGACGAACTTCTCGAACGCCCCGGGAAACTTGTAGGTGTTGTAGACTATCTTCAGCTCGGTGGACTCGCCCGGCTTCAATTCGTGCTGACCCAGCACGGTGGTGGTGCAGCTTCAACTGGTGCTGACGTTCTTGATGGACATCAGCTCCTGGCCCGTGTTCTTCAAGCTGACCACCTTTTGGGCCACCACGCCTTCCTTGAGCGTGCCGAACTCGATCTTGTCGGGCGTGACGGCCAATTGGCCCGCCCAGGCCTCGCCTGACCAAGCGCCCAGGCAAACCCAGGCCAAAAGCGAAACCGCCAAGCGCACCCCGGCTCCCATCACTTGCCTCCCCTCTTGGCGGCCAGGGCTGGACCGTGGACCAGCCGGCTCTTGGTCTGGTAGTCGAAATTCTTGTCCTGCCCCTCGGTGTGGCAGACCCGGCAGGAGGCGGCATCGGGCTTGGCCGTCATGTGCCCCGCCCCGCCCGCCTCCACGTGCTTCTTGCCGGGGCCATGGCAGGCCTCGCACTGCACGTCGGCCAGCTCTGGCGTCAGGCTCATGTCGATGAAGCCTCCGTCCTGCTCATAGGCCACCACGTGGCAGCGCACGCAGCCGGGGTTGTCCTGCTTATCCGCCCCCTGCTTCTTCAACCCTTCGAAGGCCTTGGCGTGGGGGGTCTGCTTCCAGCCGGCCACCATCTCGGCGTGGCACTCCTGGCAGGCCCGGAAGCCCAGGTAGTCGCCCAGTATCTCGGCGCGCGACGCAGCCGTTTGCCCCGCCAGGGCGGCCAGCAGGACCAAGGCCAAGGTTGTCAGCCGCTTGTCCATGGCAGACCCCTAGCAGTTGCAGCCGGCGGCCGGCTCCACGAAGACATGGTTCTTGAGCTTGCGGAAAAGCGCGTCGTCAATGCCCTCGATGTCCTTCAGCTCTTCCAGGTCCACGAACTCGGTGGTCTTCTTGCGCGCCTCCAGAATCCTCTCCGCCAGCTTCTTGTCCAGGCCAGGCACCTTGAGCAAGTCCTCCATGGTGGCCAGGTTAAGGTTTAGCTTGCCGTCCTTGAACTTGGCGGCCGGATCGGCCTCGGCGGAGAAGGCCAGCGTTCCCGCCAGCACCAACGCCAGCGCCACCAAACAAGCAAAGCACTTCTTCAACATGCCAATTCCTCCGCTGGCTACCAGCCCAGATAGGTGAAGCTGTAGGCGAAAAACCAGAAGACCCCGGCGATGGCCCCGGCGGCCAGGCCGCTAAGCGCCTTGACGCCCTGGGCCTTGTCCGGGCGGCCCGCCTTGAACACCCCCAGGTAGAGAGCCGCCGCCGAGGCCAGGAAGAGCAGCGCGGCCAGACACCAAAAAACCACAATCTGAAACACGCCCCACCTCCCTAATAGAGCCCGCAGTACTGCAAGACCGAAAGCGCCAGCACCAGGCCCAAGGCGATGACCATCCCGCAGGCGTCGCGGTCTTGTTCCTCGCGCCCGGCATTGGCCATGTAGTCGAAGCCCTGGGCATCCGTGGTCCGGGGATTGCTGTCCATTTCCACCTCCTAGACCGGCAGCAGGCCGGTCTTGACGCACGTGACGATGGCCGCCAGCAGCAAGACGATGCGGATGAGCCCGGCCAGGCAGGTGACCAAGAATCCCTTGAGACCCCAAGCTCCGATCTCGCGGAAGGAGAGGCTGAGCCCCAAGGCCCCGGCGGCCAGGGAGAAGTCCCACTTGACCAGGTTGAAGATAGCCTGGTGGGCGGGCTCCTTGAACACATGCAGGGCGGCCAGGATCCAGAGGAACACGAAGGCCCCCAGCCAGAGCGGGAACCGGTTGATGCCCCGGGTGGCCTGCACCGCGGGGTCGGCCTTGTGCCGCAGCTGGCGGATGAACATGACGATGAACACGTAGAGGAACCCGGCCGGCATGATCACGTGGCGGCCCACGTCGAACCACTGGGCATAGCGCCCCGCCTCGTATCCCTGCTCAAAAGCCGCGTAGAGCCCCTGATGTCCGTTGCCCACCCCCAACACGGCGGCCAGGCCAAAGTACTTTTCCGGCAGCTCCAGCCAGGAGCCCAAGAGCGGCAGCAGGTTCATGGCCAGCAGGCCGAAGACGATTATGCCGGCCAGCGAGTTGACCACCTGGCCGCCCTTGGCCTTGATGAGCGGCATCAAGATGGCGCAGACGTGGGGGTCGCCGGTGGCCAGGCCGCCCGCGATGATGGAGCCCTGGCGGTCGTCCAGCTTGAGCCAGCGGGCCAAGAGCAGGGTCAGGCTGGCGGTGAGGAACAGGGAGGCCAGGCAGATGACAATGGGCGTGGCCCCCAGCTTGAAGGCGTGGAAGACCATGAAGTGGGGGGCCAGCATGATGATGCCCAGGGGCATGAGCATGTGGATGTAGCTCAGGCCCCGCTTCCAGCTATCCGGCGCCCCGAAGATGTTGGCGATGACTAGCCCCAGCAGCAGGGGGTTCCACACGAAGTTGGAGTTCATGATCTTGCTGAAGGGCTGATGATTGAGAGGCCCGATCACCCCGTCCAGCCAGTAGAAGAGGTTCTCCAGGGTGAAGGGGTTGGGCACCCCGGGCAGGTTGTTGGCGAAGACGGCGATGAAGAGCATGGCCAGCAGGCCGGGCAGGGCCTGGCGGAAGCTGTAGAGCGAGCTCAGGATGGAGCTTCTGCTCTGGTCGTAGACGGCGGCGTGTGCTGTCATGGTTGGTCTGTGGTCCCCTTGTCTTGAGAGTTACCGTCCACGCATCTAGCGGGGGATGTGGGCCGAGCCGCCGGTGTTCACCGAGCCCGAGAGTTTCTCTCCCGTGTGGTGTCCACCCGTGCGCCAATACTCCATGAAGCCTAGACGCGGCAGCATGGACAGGCGCAGGAAGCCCTCGGTGGTGCCGTTGACCCCCACCAGCACGTCAACATTGTCCCGGGGCCTGAAGGCCAGGTTGTCGGTGCGGTTCACCTTGCCCTCGCTCATGGTCTCGATGTGCCAGGCGTGGATCATCTCGCCGTCAAAGGAGTCTATGACGATGCGGAACAGGGGCTGGCCGCTTTCGTTCTTGGGGCCATCGTAGACCGGGTTGTCCATGTCCAGCACGATGGGCTCGGGGTTGTCCAAGAGGATCTCGTTGAGCTGATAGCAATGACCGCAGACGTCGGGCCGCACCATGAAGCGGGGGTCGAACTCATAGGGCGTGTCCCGCTCCAGGCGCTGCACCTGGGTGAAGAGGCTAAGCCTCGCCTGCCCGTCCTTGAAGGGCTCCTGGATGATCAGCTCGGCCTGCACGTCCTGGTGGGCCAGCTGCATGGCGCGGGCGGCGTCCCTGTCCTGGGGCAAGAGCGCCAGGGCCGCCTCGTCCAAGGGCCCCAGGGTCTTGGCCGCCACCTGGCGTCCGTCCTCGTCCAGCAGGACCAGGCTCACGGTCTTCTTGACCGCGTCCAGCGCCTGGCAGCGCAGGGTGTACTTGCCCAGCTTGGCGCTCTGCCCCGGGGCCAGGCTGGCCTCCTTGGGCTCCTGGTAGGTGAAGGTGATGGCCTCGATGGAGGGGGTGCCGAACTCCTTGAGCCGGGCATAGTTGGAGCCCAGGTACTCGGGGATGATCCAGGTGGCCCCCTCGGCGAAGACCTCGGGCAGCAGATAGCGGTTGTTGCCCTGGGGGTCCAGGCCCTGGGCCAGCAGGAAGTGCGCCCCCCAGCGGTTGCCCGAGTACTTCATCAGGCTCAGCTCCACTCCGGGCCGATCATCCAGATAGAAGTGCTTGGTGAAGCGCAGGGACTTGTTGCGCACGCCCAACAGCTCGTCCTGCCAGTACATCAGGTTGCCGTCGCCCATGGGCTGGTTCTTCCACAGGTCCAGGTCGATGTTCTTGCGCACGAAGGTGCCCGCGTCAAAGGAGGCCAGGTAGCCCTTCTTGCCCAGCAGGAAGAAGGCCTCACCCGCCAGGGTGCGGATGTTGCGGGCGTTGCGGGCCGAGTAGCACAGCCCGGCCGGGGGGATGATGATCTTGCCCTGGCGGTAGTCCACGTGGGAGCCGCGGATGTAGACGCTCTCGCTGGTGAGCAGGCGCTCCCCCTTGCGGTTCATGAAGACCTTGCGAGTCAGCCCCTTCAAGCGCGGCACAAAGGGCGCGGTGTGGGAAGGCTCGTAAAAGGAGGCGTCGGAGACGACCTTGGGATAGGAGGTGAAATGGCCGCCCTCCACCACCGTGCCCAGGGAGGTGTCAGCCAGGCGGGTCAGGAAGGTGCTCTCCAGGATGGGCTCCAAGACCGGCGAGCTGCCCACGAAGAAGTCCAGGTTGCCCCGCCCCTCCTTGGGCCAGAAGACCAGGTTGTCGGTGCGCATCTGGTAGTAGTCGCGCAGATAGAGTTCACGCGCCACCTTGCCGTCGAACTGGCCCGCCACCACCTTGAAGGCCGGGCGGTTCCATATCTCCGACCACTTGACCGGGCCATCGTGGGAGCCGGCCTGGTTGCTGAACTCCAGGGGCTCGGCGTTTTCCAGCACCAGGCGCTTGAGCATGCCGGTCTTGTCGTTGGGCTCCAGGATGACCTTGTAGCGGGGGTCCAGGGGCCAGGGCTGGCCGTGCTCCACGGTGATCAGGTTGCGGTAGATGACCAGGCTCAAGAAGCCCTTGTCATGGCCGTGGGACTTGCCGGTGCGCCAGGGCACGAAGTCGGAGTGCTTCATCATGCTGGGGTGCAGCATGATCTCCACCCGCAGGTCATGCCCGGCCAGGGTCAGGCTGTGCTTGTCGCTCTGGTCCGGCCGGTCCTGATAGCCCTGGGCCGAAACCGGCTTGATCAGCTTCTCGCCCAGCACCTGGTCGCCCCAGAAATTAGTCACCCGCACCAGGAAGCCGTCCGGCCGGCGGAAGGCGTAGATGCGCTTGTCAAAGTAGAGGCGGTAGTCCTCCTGGCGCAGCTCCAGGGCTATGGGCCTGGTCATGGAGAAGGTGGCCTGGCTGATCTGGGGAAACTCGATGCGGGCGAACTCGGCGTCGTGGAAGCCGATGCGCTTGGCCAGGAAGCGGGAGGCCCCGAACAGGTACTCCTTGTCCAGGTAGAAATCCTTGATCTGCTCCGCGAACCCCTCCTTGACCCGCAGATCGCGCACGCCTTGGCGGCCAGGGAACTCGCTGGCGATGGGGAACTCCAGGGGCCAGCCGCCCGAGGGGCTGATCAGGGCGAACTCGGCGTAGGGCTTCTCGAAGTGATCGGTGGAGTAGTCGAACCACAGGCGGTAGCCGGTATCGCCCAAGGGAACCCGTTGCCCCTTCTTGAGCTTGACGTTCTCCAGCACCCGCTGTCCGCCGCGCAGGTCCACCAGGTAGGCGTGCTCGCCCAGCACCAGGAAGGGGTCGCGCAAGAAGGGCCGGGCGTCCTCGGAGGTCTCGGAGATGTAGAACAGGCCCCCCGCGGGAACCGTGGCTTGGCCCTCGGCGATGGAGCTGCCGCGCAGCGCCACGGCCTCGCTCAGGCGCTTGGCCTGGCCATACTGGTTGTGATAGGTCTTGTTGCGCAGCCCGGGCAGATGGGGCATGAAGGCCATGTCCGCCGCCGGGGCCAGCCCGTGCGGGTCCGCCTGGCTGGCGGCCGCCGCCGAGCCGGGCCAGGCCAGCAAGAGCCCCAGCAAGCCCGCCGCCAATGTCCGTATGATCCGTGTGGCCATGGAGCCCTTGTCTCCCCTTGGTATGATAGGAAAAGGCTGCCCCGCCAATATTCAAGAAGCGTTCCAAGGTTGGCAAAGGGTTGTAATCAAGGCTTATCCAGCTGGCAGTCCCTCTTTTTCCCCGCCCAGGCCCCGCGCCGCCCGCCCCATCTGTGCGAGCCCCCGCACAGGGTCTGGCCGTCTCGGTGCGGCCAAGCGCCCACCAGGGCCGGACGCGAAAAAGGGACGCGCGGGTCAAGACCGCGCGTCCGTCAGGAGGGAGGTGGAGAGGGAGCTTGTCTAAAACCGTTCAGGGCCTAAGAGACCCGCCGCCGCTTTGCCTCAGCACTTGGAGGGAGCCAGGGTGGGCTCGGCGTCGGGGTCAAAGACCACGTCCCCGTCCTTGACGACGGGATTGAGCTTCTCGATGAAGTCCTGGGTCATGCCCGGCACCTTGAGCAGGTCCTCGGGCTTCTTGAAGGGACCGTTCTTGGTGCGGTAGTCCACGATGGCCTTGGCCAGGCTCTCGGGAATCTTGATGCCCTCGATGGCCAGTATCTCCTCGACGGACGCCTTGTTGAAGCTGACGATCTTGCCGGCGGCCTGGGCCGTGACGGCCAGCCCCGCCAGCAACACGGTCAGGGCCAGGGCCAGGAGCAACATTCGCGCGGGTCTGTGCATCTTTTCTTCTCCGCTGCCGGGGCCGGCCGGGGAGCGGGGCGCGGGCCCCGCTCCCCGGCCGCCGGTCTAACCTTGGGTTGGAACGCGATAGGTGGTGTTCTCCGGCGGAATCACCGCCTTCTCCACCGGCTTGTTCAACTGGGGCACATAGTCATAGGGCGCGCGGTAGGCCCGGTAGACCAGGTTGTACTTGCCGTTGGCGCTATAGTAGGGGCTGATGTACTCCCAGACCACCTCGTGCTCGGGGGTAACTTCCTGCAGCTGCCCCACCGCGCCGTTGGTGATGAGCGTGTTGCCGTTGGGCAGCCTCTGGGCCGAGCTGACGTAGTCGCTGTAGAACTGGTACTTGTTGCGCATGCCCATCTGCTTGGCCGAATGCTCCCAGACGATCTCCAAGCTGCGCGGATCGAACTCGATAACCCGCGAGTAGTCGCGGCGGGCGTCGGACCAGCCAAAGTGGGCGCCGGGGTTGCGCGGGCCATAGCCGGCGTAGCCGCCGTTGTCGTAGATCATGATGTTGCCCTCGCCGGGCAGGCCCTGGGGAATCATGTGGGTGTGATGCTGGCCCACGATCTGCTCCAGGTTCTTGTAGGCGTTGGGGTAGTCCTTGCCGCCGAACTCCCACTTGCTGTCGCGGTAGTAGTAGGGGCCGATCTGCCACACTATCTTGCCGGTCGCCTTCTCGATGATGCAGCTGGTGTTGGTCTGGCGGTTGGAGATGATGATGTTGTCGGGATGGAAGACCTTGTACTGGACAGGGTCCTGGCTGTACCACTTGTTGGGTCCCAGGTAGGAGGCGCTGTTGCAGTGGATCCAGTCCCCGCCCTTGACCCCCGGGGTGCGGGTCATGGAGAAGGTGGGGTACTTGTACATGGTGGCCATGAACTCGGGCGGGAAGTTCATCTCGTCCAAGTGCTCGTTGCCCAGCCACTGCCAGACCACCTTGCCCTTGGCGTCCACCTCCAGGATCCAGTCGTCTAAGATGGGCTTGTTGGTGATGCGCTCGTTGTTCACGATCTTGTTGGAGAGAACCAGCATCTTGCCCTTGTGGTTGTCCACCGGCATGCCCGGCACGTGATAGCCCACCGGGTTGCCCTCGAACTGGTAGTCGTGGTGCATGCCGGCCTTGGGCAGGCTGCGCACCACCTTGCCGTCCCAATCCACCACCACCAGGTCGGTGGAGTGCTCGTCGCCCCACAGCCGCCCCTTCTTCTCCGGCGAAGGCCGCAAGGTGCCGGCCAGATGGCCGCCCCGCAAGAGCTTGGGCGGGTGCTCCTCCTGGCAGATGTTGGCCCACTGCTTGACCACCTGGCCGTTCATGTCGATGAGCACCGTGCCCTCGGCTTCGACCTCGGTGCCGAAGACGGTGTAGCCGCCATAGCACTTCTCGGGCTTGTAGATGGTGGTGCCATGGGGGAACACGGTGGGGAAGGCCCGGGCCTTGACGGGCGCCAGCGCGCTCAAGGCCGCCACGCCCATGGTCATCAAGAATTCTCTGCGATGCATCTTCACTGCTCCAATTCCTCCTATGGGCCTTGCCGGTATTCCTAGTAGGCCTTCATGGTGGGCCCGTCATCGTCCTGGGCGGCCGGGGCCGGCTTGGGGGCCGGAGCCGGGGCCGGCTTGGCGGCTGGCGCGGGCGCGGCCTTGGGAGCCTCCACGGCCTTCTTGGCCGGAGCGGCCGGGGCCACGGCCGCGGCGGTCCCGGCGTTCATGCCCGGCTTGTAGATGGTGAAGAACTGGGGGCAGCCGGGAGTGAGCGGGGTCTTCTTGCTCAGGTCCTTGCCCTTGAGGCCGGGGTAGTCCGCCGCGTAGCGGTAGGAGCGGTGGATCATGTTGGCCATGAAGCGGGGCATGATGGAGTCCACCTCATCCTCGTAGAAGCACTTGAGCTCGCCCTTGGCCACCGGGCTGACGTAGTCCCAAACCACCTTCTTGTCCGGGGTGACCTCGAAGAGATGGCCGTGGTGGGTGGAGGTGATGAGAGTGTTGCCGTTGGGCAGGCGCTGGGCCCCGCCCTGGCGGTAGGTGTAGAAGCTGTTGTGGTCCTTGGCCGAGTATTCCCAGACGATCTGGCTGGTCTTGGGGTCCACTTCCACCACGCGGGAGCGGTTGCCCTCGGGGCGCTCGGAGCCGTTGTCGAAGACCAGGATGTTGCCGTTTTCCAGCAAAGTGGAGTGATGGGCGCCGAATATCTTCTGGTCGCCGTCGTCATACCAGTTGGGGCGCTTGCCCGCGCCATGGGTGGAGGGGTTGCCCCAGCGGTACTCGATGGCCCCGGTCTTGCGGTTGATGAAGTAGAACTCGGCGAAGTTGCGCGAGTTCATGATGACCTGATCGGTCTTGGGGTTGTAGCCCACGGTGTTGAAGTGGGACCAGTCGAAGTTGGGATAGATGGTGCCGACCGGCTCGGGAAGGATGTAGTTGATGTCCAGCTTGTCGGGGCCGGTTCCGATATGGTCCCAGACGTGCCACTCCCAAACGATCTTGCCTTGGCGGTCAACCTCAACCACGAAATCCGACCAGAAGTCGAAATGGTCGACCCCATAGTACTTGACCGGCTTGTCGGGGATGGTCTTGGGGTCGCGCCCCTTGGCCAGGGCCTCTTCCTTGGTCTTGCGCTCCCAGCCCAGGATCAGGGTGTTGCCGTTGGGCATGCGGTGGAAGGTGTGATGCTGTACCTGATCCTTGCTGAGTAGGCGGTATTCCCACACCACCTTGCTGTTCCAGTCCAACTCCTGGATGATGCCGCCCACGCCGCCGAAGGCTACCTCCTTCTGCTCGGCGTTGATGGCGATTAGAAGGTTGCCATTGGGCAGCAGCTCGGAGTGGAGGCCGGGCTTGCCCTGGTGGGTCCACTGATGGACCAGGTTGCCTTCCATGTCTATGAGATAGGTGGTCTTGCTGTTGACGGTGGGAGAAAACAGGGTGTAGCCGTTGTAGGCCTTGGACGCGTCCAGCTTGAGCACGCCCGTGGGGCCTACCAGGGCCTCATAGGCCTGGGCGCTGTTTGCGGCAATCATCATCAGGGCCAACAGGCACCCGGCCAGCCATCTCTTTGCCATCATAGCCTCCATTATGAGAAGTCCAATTAGATTTGGTGGCGCTGTTTTTCTGGCCGTCTGAGGAGCAAGGGGCATGCCAGCCAAGTAATGATCGCTATTTCATTATTGTTTTTAGGCCAAGCCGGCTTGGCCTCGTATCGGCGTCAGCCTTGGGCGGCGGCGGCTGTGCGAATACCCGCACACGGCAGGGAATTGATTGTGCGGCCAGGAACACACTTGCCCGCGGGAAAGCCGCCCGGCGGGGGGCCGGTTTTCGGCGGCATCCCCCCCTGGCGCGCCGTCCGGGGAGGCGCGGCAAGGGATGATGGCCCGGTGAAGGGCCAAGGCGGTGTGATTAGGAGGCGCTCAGTCCAGTCCGTAGGCGCTGATCTTGTCGTAGAGGGTGCGCCGGCCTATGCCCAGCCGCTTGGCGGCCTCCGAGCGGTTGCCGCCGGTGTCGGAGAGGGTCTGGTTTATGACCAGCTTCTCGGCCTCCTCCACCACGGTTTTGAGCGAGAGCGATTGTCCCTTGCTGGGGCTGGTCTCGGACCCGGACCCCACCAGGCATAGGTTCTCCGCGGTCAGGGTTTGTGCCTCGGCCAGGAGCACGGCCCGCTCGATGGTGTTCTCCAACTCCCTGATGTTGCCGCGCCAGGGCGCGGCCAGCAGCAGGGTCATCACCAGGGGATCGATGCGGTTGACGTTTTTCTTGTACTTCTTGTTGAACTTGGCCACGAAGTGGTCGACGAAGAGCAACAGATCGTTCTTGCGTTCGCGCAGGGAGGGCAGGCGCAGGGTGATGACCGCCAGCCGGAAAAACAGCTCTTCCCGGAAGCGCCCCTGACGGATTTCCTGCTGGATGTCGCGGCTGGTGGCCGAGATGATGCGCACGTCTATCTTGACGCTGCGGTTGCCGCCCACCGGCTTGACCTCCAACTCCTGGACCGCGTGCAGCAGCTTGACCTGGGTGCTGGGGGGCACCTCTCCGATTTCATCCAGGAAAACGGTTCCGCCCTGGGCCTCTTCCAACAGCCCCCGCTTGGCGGAGACCGCCCCGGTGAAGGCTCCCTTCACGTGCCCGAAAAGCTCGCTCTCCAGCAGGTTGTCGGCCAGGGAGGCGCAGTCGATGGTCAGGAAGGGCTGGCTCTTGCGCTGGCTCTTTTCGTGTATCAGGCGGGCCAGGGCCGATTTGCCCGTGCCTGTCTCGCCCAGGACCAGAATGGGCACGTCAGAGCCCGCCACCTTGTCCACGGTGTGCATGATGTCCTGGATGACCCGGCAGCTGCCCACCACCAGATGACCCTGGACCTGGTCCTCCTGCTCCTTGCCCGCCAGGCGCCGGTGCAGGCGTCCGTGGTCGATGGCCAGCTTTACCAGCAGCTTGAGGTCCTGGGTGGAGAAGGGCTTGGTCACATAATGGAAAGCCCCCAGCTTGATGGCCTCCACCGCGCTCTCTATGGTGCCCACCCCGGTCATGATGATCATGGGCAGGAAGGCGTCCTGCATCCTGATCTCGCGCAGCAGGTCGAGCCCGCTCATGCCGGGCATGGCCATGTCGGTCACCACCGCGTCCACGGTGGACTGGCTCAGAAAGGCCAGGGCGGCCTCTCCCGAGTCGGCGGTGAACACCTCGTAGTCGTCGTAGGAAAAATGGCTCTCCAGGATGCGGAGGAAATCGGCCTCGTCGTCCACGATGAGCAGTCTGTTCTTCATCAGGCCAACCATCCTCCCCTTGCGGCCCCTGCCCGCCGCTTTTCCATCTAGGCCCTGGCTGCCAGGGCAGGCGGCTCAAGCGGCTCCATGCCCCCCGGGCTGGCCGGCGGGGCCGCGCCCTCACCCAGGGCGGGCAGCTCGATGATAATGGCGGCGCCCTTGCCCTCCTCTGATTCTGCAAAGATCAGGCCACCATGGCGCTCGATGACCCGGCTGGCGATGAAGAGGCCCAAGCCGAAGCCCTCCTTCTTGCCCTGGGTGAAAAAGGGCTCGAAAACATCGCGCAGCAGGGCCTTGGGGATGCCCTTGCCCGTGTCGTCGAAGCGCAGGCGGATGGCGTCCTCCCCGGAGTGGGGGCAAAAATGAATGGTGAGCTTGCGCTCTTGGCTGGCGCTCATGCCGGCCTTGGCGTTGAGGATCAGGTTGATCACCACCTGTTGCAGCAGGTTGGCGTCTCCCAGCACCCTCATGGGACGCGAGGGAGGGGTGCGCTCAACCTGGATGCCCTGGAGTTGCTGGCCCAGCATGCCCAGCGACAGATCGATGACCTGCTCCATGTCCACGGGCTCCATGCGGGGAGGGGCCGGGCGGGCGGCGGTCAAGAGATCATGGGTGATATTGCCCGCCCGTATGCTGTTGCGGTGGATGGATTCCAGGAATTCCTTGGTTTCCGGAGTGTAGAGGCCGCGCGCCAGCAGCAGCTCCACATTGGCTCTCACAATGCCGATGGGGTTGTTGATCTCGTGGGCCACCCCGGCCGCGATCTTGCCTATGGTGGCCAGGCGCTCGGCCTGAATCAATTCTCTTTCCAGCCCGTTGCGCTGGGTGACATCGCGGGCGAAACAGCAGACCAGAAAGCCCTCGTGTTGCCCCACGATGGGCGAGGCCGCCATGTCCACTTCCCTGACACCTCCCTTGGCGTCATGAAAGTGCAGCTCCGTTTCCCCTTTTTTCCCCTCGAACACCCCGGCCAGGAACGCCTTGAGCTTTTCCTGCTCTTCCTTGGCGGTCCAGGCGGCCAAGGGCCGGTTTTCCAGGCTTGCGCCGTCAGGGGACAATATCTGGGTGGCCACCACGTTGGCGTGCCGGATGAGGCCGTCGCGGTCGAGCACCATGATCATCTCGGGCGAGGACTCTATCAGCTCGCGGTATTTTTCCTCGGAAGAGCGCAGGTCCTGGGTTATGGCCCTGACCTTCAGCTTGAGCTGATGATTGATGCCCAGCACCACCAAGGACAGCAGCATCGCCGCCGCGATGCCGCCCAATATCCATAGGAAATAGGTCTTCCAATGCGAGGGTTCGATATGGGCGCCAAGCCATTTTTCCTCGATGTGTTTTATGACGCCTCTGGCCCTAAGCACTTCCAGGGCGCGGGTGATCTTCTCCCTCAATGCTAGATCGCCACCTCTCAGCGTTATGCAGAGGGGAATTTCTTCCAGCACGATGCCCACCCTGACCACGTGCTGCATGCCCAGTTGGGCGATGATGCTGTCCGCGTTCCTCTGCGAGGGGGCCAGGAATACGTCAACCTGCCCTTTGTCCAGCATCTTCAAGGCTTCTTCGGGATTGTTGACCACCCATATGCTTTCCTGGTTGGCCCGCTTTATATAAGGCCAATAATTGTCCCCGGCGATTAGCACTATGCGCTGATTGGCGAAATCCTCGGTGCAGGTAACATTGTTACATGACTCATGCACATACAACCTACGCTCCAGATTGATACCCAGAGGTATATGGTGGAATTCAGGATTATCGGTCAAGCTGGGGCTGTCCAGCATTATGATATCTATGCGTTTACGCAGCAGCAACTCCCGTCTCTCGACCATGTTCTCGCATATCAAGTATTTAAACTTGCAGCCCAGTATCTTTTCCTGCAAAGCCAGCAAATCCACCACCAAGCCGCGCAGCCGCGTCCGGTCGTCAACCGAGTCGACAAATAGATAGGGCCGCCCGCCCGGGCGCACCCCCACCCAATAGGTCTCCACCTCCGACTCAGCCGCGCCCCATGCTGGGCAGAGCAGGACAAACGCCAGGCAGGCCAGCGCGGCGCGCCTGATTTTCAGGCCTATGTCCAAAGTTGGGGGCATGTTAGAGCTGTCCTGCTTATCCATCTGCGGCCATTTTGCCGGAAAAGGCGCGGCCCGTACAGGGCAGCCCCGCTTGGCAGGGTCATGCAAAAGTTAGTCCATGGCCTTTTTCAAGCCAACTTGCCAATAATCATATACCTCCGGCGGAGCCGGGGGTTTACCCATGATTAATTAGTTGATATACATGGGTAGTTAATAAATGGAGCGTCAAGGCATGGACAACCGGATTTCGTCCGCGTCATCCCCGCCGCCCCCGCCGCCTCCGCCGCCCGAGGAGCCGCCTCCACCTCCCCCCGAGGAGGAGCCGCCCGCGGAGGCCGAGCAGTCCAGCGAGGCCACGGAAACCGCATCCCAGCCTCCGCCAGAGGCCTCATCCGCGCCGCCAGCGGAAACATCCTCCCCCCCGCCGCCTGACTCCTCCAGCGGCACGGTGGTGGATACCGTGGTCTGAGAGCCGCCTCACCAGGTGAGCGGCGCGGAAGCCGGGGGCAGCAGGCCAGCGGCCCTGCCCCGGACCAGCATCTCCTCCACCGCGGCCAGGCCCTGTGGCCCCAAATCCAGGCTGAAATCGTTGACGTAGAGCCCTATGTGCTGGCTGACCACCGCGTCCTCCATCTCCTGGGCGTGGGACAGCACGTACTCCCGCGAGGCCTGGGGATGGGCAAAGGCCTGCTCCACGCTCTGGCGCAGGGCCCGCTCAAGAGCCAGCCCGGTCTCCCGCCCCAAATCCCGGCGCGCGGCGATGCAACCCAGGGGGATGGGCAGGCCGGTCTGCTCCTCCCACCACTGGCCCAGGTCCAGGAGCTTGACCAGGCCCAGGCGCTCATGGGTGAAGCGCCCCTCGTGGATGACCAGGCCAGCGTCAAAGCGCCCCGCCGCCACCGCGGGCATGATCTCGTGGAAAACCATGGGCTGCACTTTAGGCGGACGTCCCAGGTGAAGGGCCAGCAGCAGGTGAGCGGTAGTCAGATGCCCCGGCACCGCCACCGTGACCTGGGACAGGTCCATCTCCTCCGCCCCGGCCCGGGCCACCAAGAGCGGCCCGCAGCCCCGGCCCAGGGCCGAGCCCGCGCGCAGCAGAGCGTAGCGGTCCAGCACCCGCCCCAGGGCATGGAAGGAGAGCTTGCTCAGCTCCAGTTCCCCGTCCAAGGCCCGGCGGTTGAGTTCCTCCACGTCGGCCAGGAAGGGCCGCACTTCCATACCAGGCAGAGGCACCTGCCCGTGCACCAGGGCGTGAAAAGCAAAGGTGTCGTTGGGGCAAGGCGAAAAGCCGAAGTTTATCCGCTGGTTGCTCATCACGCCTCCAGCCTGAGCAGGGCCTCTTGGGCCACGCCCGCCCCGGCGGCCACGTCCAGTTCGCGCGCCCCGGCCTGGTTGCTCACCCCGCGTAAGGCCGCGAAAGGCAGGCCATAAAGCGCCGCCACCTGGGCCACCGCCGCGCTCTCCATGTCCTCCAGCATGCCCCCCCAGCGCGCCGCCAGGGCCTGGGCCGTGGCCGGGTCTCCGCTGACCTGGGCCACGCAGACAAAAGCCCCCCGGGCCAGGCCGGGATTGGCCCGGGCCAGCAGGTCAGAGAGCGCTTGGTCCACGGGCAGGCGGTTGTAGAGGGGCCGTCCCCGGCCGTCATGAAGCAGGGGTATGCCCAGCGCCTCCAAGGGCCGCCAGCCCCGGGCCGAAGCCACCCCCAACTCGGCGGAGATGACTTCCGTGGCCAGGGCGGCCTGCCCCACCGCCAGGCCGCTGCCCGCATAGGCCCCGGCGCAGCCCAGGTTGAGCACGGCCTCCATGCCGGGCAGGCGCTCCAGGGCGGCGGTCACGGCCTGGGCCGCGTTGACCTGCCCCAGGCCGGTGAGCACCAGATAGACCTGGCGTCCAGCCAGGCTGCCCTGATAACAAGCCCGCCCGCCCACGGCGTTTGCCGGACTCAAGCGGGGCAGCAGCAGCCTGGCCTCGGCCTCCATGGCCACGGCGAGCAGCCAGGCCATCTCTCAAGCCCCCAAGCCCTGGCGCAAGGCCTGCACCAGCTGGTGGGCGCGGCGCTGGGCCGTGGCCTGGTCGGCCTGGAACAGCCCCAGGTCGGCGTCCATCTGCTCGATGCTGCGCGCGACCAGGAATCGCTCCAGCAGGGCGTCCACCATGAAGGCGGCCAGGTCCATATCCAGCCCCGGCCTGAGCTCCCCGGCCTGGCGGCCGTCTTCCAAAAGTTCCAGGATGTAGTCGCGCGAGAACAGCCGGATGGATTGCAGCAGGCGGCCCCGGAAGGGGATGTCGCCTTCGAAGACTATCTTGAGATAGAGCCTAAAAAGGCGGGGATGGGCCTCGATGAGTTCCAGCCCGGAGAGCAGGCTCTTTTCCAGGCGGGTGAAGACATCCTGGCCCTTGGTGGCTTCGCGCACCGCGCGCAAATGCCCCTTGACCAAGTCAACGGCATAGTCGAAGACCTGGCTGAACAGGCCGGGCTTGTCGCGGAAATACTGGAAAATGCTGCCCTTGGAGATGCCCAGCCGGGCCACCAGGGTGTTAAGCGAGGCCCGGCCATAGCCCTTGTCCGCGAACTCGGAGAGGGCCTCGTCCAGGATGCGCTCCTGCTTGTCCGGGGGCAGGTTGTTGAAGGTGGAAGATGCTCCCACGGTCCGCCCCTAGCTGGCGGCCACCGTCGGCAGCCGGTCCTTGTTGGCGGCCAGCAGCGAATCCAGCACGCCGTTGATGAAGGCGGGCGACTCCTGGCCGCCGTAGCGCTTGGCCATCTCCAGGGCCTCGTTGATGGCCACCTTGGGCGGCACGTCGCCAGCCGAGAACAGCATCTCGAAGCAGGCCAGGCGCAGGATGTTGCGGTCCACCTGGGGCATGCGGGCCAGACGCCAGCGCCGGCTGGCCTCCTCCAAGAGGCCGTCGATCTCCTCGCGGTGGGTGGCGATGCCCCGCACCAGGCGCTCGGCATAGCCGCGCTGGCGCTCCGGGGCCTTGAAGTTGGCCATGAACAGCCTTAACGCGGCCTCCACGTCCTCGGAGCCGTGCTCCATCTGATAGAGCACCTTCAAGGCCAACTCACGGCTGAGACTGCGTTCGCTCATGGCAATGTCACTTTAAGGGGAATCTGGGGGGGAACCCTTTTTGCGGCGCAAAAAGGGTTCCCCCCCAGGCC